>NZ_JABAED010000002.1:78175-361224 GCF_023701875.1 Rahnella sp. CG8 | reverse complement strand
GTGGTGGTGGCGGTGGCGGCAGCAGTAATAACGGTGGCAGCGACGGCGGCGGAAACACTGACGGTGGGAATACCGGTGGCGGGAATACTGGTGGCGGAAACACCGGTGGCGGAAACACCGGCCAGACCGCAACGTTATCGCTGGGCGCATTTGCCGGTGACAACACCCTTAACGCCACGGAATCGCGTTTAGCACAAATCTTTTCAGGCACCGCAAGTAACGTGGCCGCAGGCGAGACCATTACCCTGACCATCAACGGTAAAACCTACACCAGTACCGTAGGCGCTGACGGCAAATGGAACATCAATCTGCCGACGGTAGATTTACAAAATCTGGCAGATGGTACTTACGTGGTGTCCGTCACTGTCACCGGCACTGATGGCAAATCGGTTACTCAGGGGATCACCGTTGTCGTGGATAAAACCCCGCCGGTGGTCTCGCTCGATCCTGTCGCCAGTGACAACATTCTTGACGCCGTTGAGCATCAGCAACCGCTGACGGTGACCGGCACAGCTTCTGTCTCTGAAGCCGGGCGCACACTGGTCGTTACCCTCAATGGCACGCAATACAACACGACGGTCGGTGCTGATGGCACCTGGTCGGTGACAATACCCGCCAGCACGGTTTCCGCGCTGGCTGAAGGCAATTATACACTGACCGCGTCACTGACCGATGCCGCAGGAAACTCGACCACTACGCCGGAAAGTTTCGTTATCAGCGACAGCGCCGGTATTTTGATGGTCAACCCGATCTCAGGTGATGGTCAGCTCAATGCCAGTGAAGCGCAAAGCGCGCTGGTGATCACCGGTACCACATCCAATGTCCCTGCGGGCACGCAGATCACGGTGACAATCGGCGGCGTGGCATATCAGACCACAACAACAGCGGAGGGGGGCTGGAACCTGAGTCTTTCTCCTGCCCGGTTGCAGGCGCTGACTGATGGCCCGACGACCGTAACCGTCAGCCTGGTCGATAGTCAGGGCAATACCATCAGTCAGACGACAGATCTGAATGTTGCTATCCATGGCGTTCCGCCGACGCTTGATCCGGCTTTCGGCGGTGACAATACGCTCAATGGCAGTGAATCCATCACCAGCCAGACATTGACGGGGAACACGGGTCTCACCGGCGATGGTCAGACCGTGACTGTCACCCTTGGTGGCCAGCAAATTACCGGCACGGTTACGCCAGACGGTATCTTCACCGTGACGGTTCCGCCTTCAGTACTCGGTAACCTGCCGCAGGGCAGCAATAATATCGTGGTCACCGTGACGGACCCGGCGGGCAACCACAACACCATTACCACGCCAGTCAGCATCGATACTGTCGCCCCAACCCTTGCTATCAATTCGCTGGCGGGCGACGGCCAAATCAGTCTGGCCGAAGCTGCAGGTGCACTGACCTTGTCAGGTACTGCCTCAGCAGCAGATGCAGGCAGAACGGTTACCATCACCATTGACGGCCAGACATTTACCGCCGTTGTCGGTGATGACGGCGCATGGAGCACACAAATCCCGGCTGGCACGCTGACTGGTCTGAACGGTGATTTCCCGATCAGCGCCACCCTGACCGACGCTGCGGGCAACACCACCACCAGCACCAGCCCGCTGCATGTTGCTGCCGATTCCACTCTTCAGCCGGGCATTTCAGTGAATGCATTTGGCGGCGATGACGCCGTTGACGGCGCGGAAGTCCAGACGGCACAGGTGCTGAGCGGTTCCACAACCCGCGTCGAAGCGGGTCAGATCGTCACGATTACGTTCAACGGCAATACCTATGAAGCCACGGTTCAGACCAGCGGCAACTGGAGTGTGATTATTCCGGCGGCCGATATGGTCACGCTGACCGACGGTACCCAAACCCTCAATGTCAGCGTGTCTGATAAAGCCGGTAACCCGGCGACCGGCACTGATACTTTCGAGGTTGATACCTCTCAGAACGGTATTGCGATTGACCCGGTAACGGGTGATAACGTCATCAACGCAGTGGAAACTGCAAACGGCATTGAAATCAGTGGTACCACTCTGGGGGTAGCGGAAAACGCCATAGTCACCGTGCAATTCGGCTCGCTGTTTAAAACAGCCACGGTAGGGGCGAATGGCAGATGGTTCATGCTGTTAAGCACGGGCGAGATCGAGGACATTCAAGGAAGCAATCCAGATCTCAACAGCATTTCTGCCACTGTCGAAGGGCCTGGTGGAATAATTTTATCGAACAGTATTAATATCGGTATTGATAACACCAATCCTCTTCCCACTCTCAATACCCCGTTTGGCGATAGTCTGCTCAATGCGACTGAAGCCGCCGCCGGGCAGACTCTCAGCGGTACCACCGGAAAATCGGGTGATGGTCAAACCGTCACCGTCACATTAGGCGGGAAAACCTATAACGCGACTGTGGCCGCAGACGGCAACTGGTCAGTTCAGGTTCCGGCAGCAGATTTGCAGGCGCTGCCACAGGGCAATGTGGCGATTGCCGTCACTGCCACTGACGGCGCTGGCAATACCGCCACGTTAAGCAGTAACGCTACGGCTGATTTCACCGCGCCGCTTCTGACTGTTAACCCGGTTTCCGGCGACGGATACATCAACGCCTCTGAAGCGGCTGAGGGGGTGACGATCACCGGAACTGCCTCGATTTCGGAAGCCGGACGCACCGTCACCGTCACCCTCAACGGTGAAACCTATACCGGCATTGTGCAGCCAAACGGCCAGTGGAATGTTGCCGTGCCAGCCACCGCATTCAATGGTGTGGCAGACGGCAGCTATCCGGTGAGCGTCCAGTTGTCCGATGCGGCGGGCAACAGCACAACGGTTAACTCCGGCGTGCAGCTTGCAGCCGATGCGGCGAACGGCCCGACCATCACCGTTAATACCTTTGCGGGTAATAATGTGCTGGATGGAGCAGAACAACAAACCGCGCAGCAGCTCAGCGGTTCAACCTCCCGTGTTGAAGCGGGTCAGACAGTCCTGATCCTGCTGAATGGCCATTCTTATACGGCAGTGGTACAGCCAAGCGGAAGCTGGAGCGTCAGCGTTCCGGCGGCGGATCTGGCGACCATCGCCAACGGCACCACACAAATTAGCGTGTCAGTGGCGGATAAAGCGGGAAATGTGGCGACAGGCAGCGAAACCCTGATCGTCAACAACCTGCTCAGCGGGCTGGCGGTGAATCCGGTGGCGGGCGATAACCAGCTCAATGCCGGTGAAGCCGCCGCAGGAATTACCCTCAGCGGCACCTCCAGCAATGTGCCGGTAAATGGCGTGGTGACCATCACGCTGAACGGTAAAATTTATACGGCAACCGTCGGCACGGGCGGTGCCTGGAGTGCGCAGATCCCGGCAGCCGATCTGGCGCTGCTCAGTGACGGCACTAACACCGTGAAAGTCAGCGCGACTGATGCGGCAGGCAATCCGGTGTCCGGCAGCAGTGACTTCGGTGTGATCATCCATTCCCTCCCTGACGCGACACTCAACACGCCGTTTGGCGATACGCAGCTCAATGCCAGTGAAGCGGCAGCAGGCCAGACACTGACCGGCAGCACCGGGGTCAGCGGCGACGGACAGACTGTCATCGTCACCGTCGGCGGGACAGATTACACCGCCACGGTGGATGCCAGCGGGAACTGGAGCGCCACCGTCCCTGCCGGAGATTTGCAAACCCTTCCTCAGGGACCTGGGGCGGTGCTGGTGGCCGTCACGGATGCGGCAGGCAATACCAGCAATCTCAGTACGCCGGTAACTATTGATACCGTCGCGCCAGTAGTCACCATCACCACACCGGTCGCGGGCGACGGCACCATCAATGCCGCAGAAGCCGGGGCGATTATTCCGGTCAGCGGCACGGCAGGAGCGGGTGAGGCGGGCGATACCGTCACCATCAGCATTGGCGGACACACTTATACCGGCACTGTGGCAGCAGGCGGCGGCTGGACAGTCAACATTCCGGCCGATGCGCTGGCAAACGTGGCGAACGGCACCTATACCCTGACCGCCACGGTGACCGATGCCGCCGGTAACGCAGGCACCGCAACCGCACCGGTCACTGTGACGGCGGATCCGGCATTGCTGCCGACAATCGACATTGACCTCTTTGCCGGAGACGGCACCCTCGACGGCGCGGAACGTATGAACCCGCAAACCGTCAGCGGAACGACCACCCATGTGGAAGCCGGACAAATCGTCACCGTGACCATCGGCGGCATTGATTATCAGGCTACAGTCCTGGCCAGCGGTGCATGGAGCGTCAGCGTACCGGCTGCCACCTTGCAGACCCTGCAAAATGGCGCGGCAACCATTGAGGTTTCTGTCGCCGATAAAGCCGGTAATCCGGCGAACAACAGCGAAGACTTCACCGTTAACAGCGCGCTGGGCGGTGTGACCATCAATCCGATCACCGGCGATAACAAAATCGACGCTACGGAAGCGGCTGCGGGTTTTGATATCAGCGGTAAAACCGCCAACGTGCCGGAAGGAACGCCGGTAACCGTTAAACTGGGTACGGTGACCTACACCACGCAGACCGATGCTGACGGTAACTGGACAGTTAACGTTCCGGCGTCTGACGTTGCCAGTCTGGCGGATGGCACCAGTCATGTGATTGCCTCGACTGTCACCACGGATCAGGGGCCGGTGACCACCACCCAGGATTTGGGCATCTACGCCACATTGCCGGAGCCAACGCTCAACACCCCGTTTGGCGATGGTTTGCTGAGCAGCGCGGAAGCCGCCACCGATCAGACACTGACCGGTAAAACCGGACTGACCGGCGACGGTCAGACGGTGACGGTTACCCTTGACGGCGTCCCTTATACCGGCACGGTTGCCACTGACGGTAGCTGGACCGTGACCATTCCTGCCGCGGATTTGCAGGGCCTCGGTGAAGGCACGAAGACCATCACTGTTGATGTGACAGACGCGGCGGGTAACACCGCAACCTTACCGGGTTCCGTGAATGTGGACTTCACACCGCCTCCGCTGACGCTGGATAACGTGGCGACGGACAATGTGATTAACGCTGCCGAAGCTGGCGCACCGATCACCCTCAGCGGGACCAGTGATCCGGCCGATGCAGGACAGTCAGTGACACTGACCTTTAACGGACAAACCTATACCGCAGAGGTGCAACCAGACGGTAGCTGGAGCACCACCATTCCGGCGAATACCCTCAACGGTCTGGCGGATGGCAGCTATCCGCTGACCACCACACTGACGGATGCAGCGGGTAATACCACCACTTTGCCACCGGTCAATATCGGGATCGCGACCAATAACGTCCCTGTGCCGGACATTGATACACCGTTTGGCGATACCTATCTCAACCTGACCGAGTCCGGCCAGTCGCAAACCATCACCGGCAGCATTGGTGCGACGGCTGACGGCCAGACGGTCGTGGTTTCCTTAGGCGGTGAAGACTATCCGGCGACGCTGAACCCGAACGGCACCTGGAGTGTCACGATTCCGGCGGCTGATTTAGGGGCGCTGGACAATGGCAGTCTGCCGCTGAGCGTGACGGTCACGGACGCCGCCGGTAACACTGGCACCACCAGCTCGCAAATCACGGTTGATCGCACGGCGCCGGTTCTCAGTATTAATGACGTGGCGACCGACAACATCATCAACGCGGCTGAGTCCCTGCAACCGGTGGTGATCAGCGGTACGGCCGGTCTGGACGATACCGGACGTACGGTGTCTGTAGTGCTGAGTTTCAACAACGTCAGCTACACGGCAACCGTGCAGCCCGATGGCACCTGGAGCTTCACGCTGCCAAGTACCGTCGTGCAGTCGCTGACGGATACCACTTATACGCTGACCGCCACGATCACCGATGCGGCAGGCAACAGCACGACAGCCACGCAGACCTTCAGTGTGGATGCGAATGTCGCTAATTTGCCGACGCTGACGATTACAGCCGTGTCCGGCGATGATTACATTAATGCGGCGGAGAAAGGCGCGGATATTCCGATCACCGGGACATCCACCAATCTTGAAGTCGGGCAGACGGTGGTGGTGAGCTTTAACGGCAAAAACTACAACGCCGTCGTCGGTGCGAATGGCAACTGGACGGCAACCGTGCCGCTGGCTGATCTGGGCACCTTGTCTGACGGACCGGTTACCGTTACAGCGACCGCCAGCGATGTGGCGGGTAACCCGGCATCCGCATCGCACAACGCCACTGTTATCACCCAGCCGGGCGACCTGCCAACCCTGACCATCAACGCCATTTCCGGCGATGATTACATCAATAGCACTGAACACAATCAGGGCATGATCGTGAGCGGAACCTCCACGCATGTGCCCGTGGGCGGTACGGTGACCGTGGTCATTACCGGCGAAAACTACACGGCGACCTATACCGCTACCGTGCAGGCTGACGGGAGCTGGAGCTTCCCGATGACGGCGGCGCAGGTTCAGGCGATGCCCGCCGGGAACAATACCTTCACAGCAACAGCGGATGATGTGGCGCAAAACGTAGCAACCAGCACGCATGATGTCACGGTTGATACAACTCCTCCGCTGCTGACTGTCGTGGTGGATACCGGCGGTGACGGCATCATCAATCTGGCCGAAGCCGCGCTGGGTGTGCCGGTGAGCGGGACGACGGATCCTAATCTGACGGTCAAAGTGACCTTCAATGGTAAGGATTACCTGACCACGGCCAACGATCAGGGAGTCTGGTCGCTGACCCTGCCGGGCGTTGATGTGCAGGCACTCGCCACCGATGGCAGCAAAACCCTCGGCGTGAGCGTCAGTGATGCGGCCGGTAACATTGTGACTGCTTCAGGCAGTTTCACGCTGGCAACCCATTCGCTGCCAACCCTGACCGTCGGTGCTATTGCAGGCGACGGCGTGCTGAATATTGCTGAAGCCGCCGCAGGGTTTACCCTGAGCGGTACCAGTACCGGGCTGGTTGCGGGCACCACGGTGCTGGTCACTATTCCGGGGCTGGCGGATCCGATCACCGGTACCGTGAACGGCCTCGGAACAGGCTGGACAGCCGTCGTGGCACCGGGTCTGCTTAGCGGGCTGGACAACGGGCCGGTTCAGGTCAGCGTCTCCGCGACGGATACGGCGCTTAACCCGGCGTCTTCCAGTGCCAGTCTGAATGTGGTGCTGACCCAACCGGGTGTGCCAACCATTAATACGCCGTTTACCGATGGCGTGCTGAATGCCGCTGAAGCGGGCGCAACCCAGCTGATTACCGGCACCACCGGCATTACCGGCGCAGGCCAGACCGTGACGGTGACGATAGATGGCACGACGGTCACCGCGACCGTCGGCGCGGATGGCAACTGGACCGCCACCGTCCCTGCTTCTGTCTTGCAGGGGCTGACAGATGACACACACACTATTTCGGTGACGGCAACCGACAGTGCAGGAAACCCGAGCAGCGCAGCCGGTACCCTTGATTTCACGTCGGTAACGCAAATCCTGCCGCAGGCCGGAATCAATACACCGTTCGGTGATGGTGTGCTGAATCTGGATGAAGCGACGGCGGGTGGCACCATTACCGGGACGACCGGTATCACCTCGCCGGGTCAGACGGTTACCGTCGTGATTAACGGTAATGCGGTGCCGGTGGTGGTGGATTCTGCTGCCGGAACCTGGAGTGTCACTCTGACACCCGCGCAGTTGCTGGGCTTGCAGGATGGCACCTGGCCGGTCGTCGTGACCGTGACCGACAGCGCGGGTAACATCTCGCCGCTGACGACGTCGGTTGACGTACAAATCAACAACGTCCCGGCACCGGCAATCAATCTGCCGTTTGGTGACGGTACGCTAAATATTGCCGAATCCATTGATGTTAACGGGCAAACCCTTACCGGTACCACCGGCGTAACCGGAGCCGGGCAAACCGTCAGCGTGGCGATCGCGGGCATGACCGGCAGCCCGTTTACGGCAACGGTCGACCCGGACACCGGCAACTGGAGCCTTAACCTGACATCAGCGCAGCTCACTTCCCTTGGCACCGCGACGGCGTCACATCTGATTACCGTCACGGCCACCGACAGCGCGGGTAACCATACTGATGCGACACTGGCCTTCACCTCCTATCTGTCTGCCCCTGTGCCGGTTATCGACCCGCCATTTGGCGACGGCAATCTGAATATCACGGAAGCGGCTGATGTGAACGTGATTACCGGTAATACCGGCATCACCGGCAACAATCAGAACGTTAAACTGACCATTGATGTGAATGGCATTACCTATAACGCGACCGTCGATCCGCTGACCGGCGACTGGTCGGTAAGTCTGCCTGCAGGCGTGCTGAACTCTCTGGGCAGTGGTTCGCATGACATTAACGTCACCGTGACAGATGCCGCAGGCAACAGTACGCCTGCGACGTTGCCATTCACCAGCTATCTCACCGCGCCGGATGTCACCATCAACACGCCGTTTGGCGATGGTTATCTGAGCGCTGCGGAAGCCGCCACACCGCTAACCCTGACCGGGACGACGGGGATTACAGGGGCGGGGCAAACCGTGGTGGTCACTATTGCCGGAATACCTCTTCCGGGTGTCACGGTGGATGCGGACGGTAACTGGACGGTGCCTGTGACGGCGGGCGAAATCGCCGATCTGCCGCAGGGCGCACAGCAAATCTCCGTGACGGTCACGGACGGCGGCGGCAACACCGGTTCGGCCTCGGCTGACGTTGGCATTGCCGTAACCCAACTGCCAGCCGTAGCAGTAACGTCCTTTGCCGGTGCCGGTTTTGATCTGACCTACGCCGAGAGCCAGAGCACGCAAACCATCACCGGTACAACGGTGAATGTACAGGCGGGACAGCAGGTGACGGTCACTGTCGGCAGCATCAGCCATCAGGCAACGGTGCTGGGCGATGGCTCATGGAGTGTGACGCTGACACCGGCTGAGCTGGCTACGCTGAACAGCGCGGACACCATCACCGCTTCTGTCAATGATCTGGCGGGTAACACGGCAAACCTGCTGGCGCCACAGGCCATCACGGTCAACCTGACGCCGCCAACATTCGCCATCACCATTGATCCGGTCACCGGTGACAACATCATTAACGTGGCGGATGGCAATCCGGCGAACATTACTCTTTCCGGTAAAACAGTGAATGTGCCGGATGGCACATTGGTCAACATCACCGTGGGAGGTGTTCCGCATCTGGCGACAGTCACTGCGGGAAACTGGTCTGTGGCTGTTTCTGCCACTGAATTTGTGAATGGCACGACCACCACGGTGACCGCATCAACGCTCATTCCGTTGACCAATGCTACACAAAGCGTGCTGGTGGATACCACCGCACCGACCCTGACTATCAGCGCCTTTACCGGCGACGATATTCTGAATAATACCGAGTCGAAATCCGCGCAACTGATTTCAGGGACGGCGGATACCAGCGAGGTGGGCCGGGTGGTTACGGTCACGCTGAATGGCAAAACTTACAGCGGCACCGTGCAGACAGGCGGTACCTGGTCAGTCAGCGTGCCAGCGGCCGATTTGCAGGCATTGCCACAAGGCACTGGCGCAACTAACGTGATCTCCGCCACCCTGACGGACGCGGCAGGCAACGTGGGGACGGCGGTTCCGCATACGGTGAACGTCGATACGTCTGCGCCGTTGCTGGCGCTTGATGCGGTGGCCGGTAACAACGTCATCAATCTGGCGGAATCACTGCTCAACGTACTGGTGGGCGGGACCTCCAGCGGCGCGGACGGTCAGACCGTCAACGTCACACTGGGCGGTGCATCAATCGGTACGGCGGTTATCCAGCCGGGCGGGGCATGGTCGCTCAACCTGACACCTGAACAACTGATTTTACTCAACGATGGCACCCTGACACTGGCGGCCTCCGTGACCGATGCGGCGGGTAACACCACCAGCGTCAGCACCGGTCTGGATATCTTCTTTAACAAACTGCTTAATCTGAATGTCACCAGCGGGCTGGGGCTGACAGATGGTTTCCTCAATCTGGCGGAATCGCAGGTAGCGCAAACCCTCAGCGGAACGGCGATTGGTGCGGGCGTGGGTTCAGTGGTGTCGACGGTTATCAACGGCACGCCGCTCTCGGCGATTGTCGGGGCTAACGGTGCGTGGTCACTGAACATTCCGGCGGCCTTGCTCGGTGCGCTGGGTGAAGGTCAGCAGGTGCTCAACCTGAACCTCACCGATGCGGCAGGGAATGTGAAAGCGTCTGTGCTGAATCTGGACGTCATTAAAACGCTTCCGGTTCTGGGCGATCTGGATCCTCTGTTTGGTGGTAACGGTCTGCTGAATGCGGCGGAATCTCTGCTGGCACAAACCATTGGCGGCGTCGCGACAGCGGTTGACGGCACTCTGGTGACCGTGACGCTTGGCGGTAAAACCTACAACACTACCGTGACGGCGGGTACCTGGGATCTGCAGATCCAGCCGGGTGATCTGGGCGCGTTGCTGGATGGCAACCTGAATCTGGGCATCACCCTGACTGACCCGGCAGGTAACTCGTCTGCAACGAATATTCCGGTGGGGATTGCGATCCACAATCTGCCACAGGTGGTGCTCGACACCGTGTTTGGCGACGGCGTGCTGAATATCGCCGATCTGCTGGTGAATCAGACCATCAGCGGCACTGTTTCTAATGTGGCGGCGGGTACTGCCATTGCGGTGCAGGTCGGTACACAAACCATTAATGGCGTAGTGGATGCGACCGGGCATTTCCTGGTCACCGTTCCGCCGTCTGTTCTCGGCTTACTGAGTGGCACGACCGCAGCAGTCAGCGTGACGGTAGCGGATGCGGCAGGCAACGTCGGCAGTGCTGTGGCGAACGCGGTGCTGGATCTGGTCCAACCGGTCATTAACCTCACCTCGGTACTGGGCGACGGCTTGCTGAATGCGGCTGACGCGCTGACGACCCAGGTGATTGGCGGTACGGTCACCGGTGTGGCGACGGGTACGCAGGTACAGGTCACGCTGGGCGGGAAAACCTTCCTCGGGGCGACCGATGCCAGCGGTGCATTCAGCATCACCCTGCAACCGGGTGACCTGAACGCGCTGGGGGATGGCACCTTCACGGTCGGGGTTTCTGTGACCGACAGTGTAGGCAATACCGCCACTACCAGCGGAACGCTGAACGCTATTATCAATGCGGTACCGAAAATTGTGCTGGATCCGGTCTTTGGTGCTGACGGTATTCTTAACGCCGCTGAAGCGTTGCTGACTCAAACCATCAGCGGTACGGTCACCAACGGCCAGGTCGGGGAAATCGTCAATATCAATGTCGGCGGCGGTCTGATTAACCTGACCGCTACCGTAGACAGCGACGGCAAATTCTCAGCGTCGCTGACGCCGCTGCAATTATCCGGCCTGCTTGACGGTAACCTCACCCTCGTCGCCTCAGTCACCGATGCGGTGGGTAACACGACCTCAAGTACCGTGGGCCTGAATGTCGGTATTAACAATCTGCCGTCGATTGTGCTTAACCCGCTGTTTGGCGATGGCGTGCTGAATGTGGTTGACCTGCTGACCGGACAAACCATCAGCGGTGTCGCGACCAACGTGGCGCAGGGCACGCAGGTGCAGGTTTCCCTGAATGGCAAAAATTATCTGGCGACGGTCGGTGCGGGCGGTGTCTTCAGTGTCACCGTGCCGGTGACCGATCTGACCGCCATCCTCAACGGCACGCAGTCGGTGGTCGCCAGCCTGACGGACGGATCCGGTAACGCGGCGTCGGTCACCGGCCTGCTGAGTGTGGTATCGCAGTCACTGCCAACCATCACGCTGAATCCGCTGTTTGGCGATGGTCTGCTGAACGCGGCAGATGCGCTGCTGACCCAAACCATCAGCGGTACCACGACTAACGCGCAGGGCTCAACGGTGACCCTGAACGTGGGCGGAAATACCCTGACGGCGCTGGTGAAAGCCGACGGCACCTTCAGTGTGGCGATTCCGCAGCTCACTCTGGCGGGCTTGCTTGACGGTACGCTGAACGTCGGTGCCTCAGTGACCAACGCCGCCGGTAACGCCGTCAGCGGCAGTGCTACAGCAACGGTGGGGATCCATACCTTGCCGACGCTGCTGGTCAATACCTTGTTTGGCGGAGACCAGTATCTCAATGCTGCAGAAGCCGGTGCGAATACCAATATTACCGGTACATCTAATCTGCTCAACGGCACGGTATCTGTCACGGTGGGCACCGTTACACACACCGGTACTGTCACTAATGGCGTCTGGAGCGTGCCGTTCACCTCTGCTGAATTGCAAGGACTGGCGGACGGTTCCACACAGGTCTCCGTGGTGGTGAGAGACAGTGTGGGTAACACCGCGACGTCTTCCAACCTGCTGAA
Source organism: Rahnella sp. CG8 (assembly GCF_023701875.1). NCBI lineage: Bacteria > Pseudomonadati > Pseudomonadota > Gammaproteobacteria > Enterobacterales > Yersiniaceae > Rahnella > Rahnella sp. CG8. The sequence continues at coordinate 348,929 of NZ_JABAED010000002.1, read as the reverse complement.
CGTCCTGACACATGATCTGCCGCTGGTGGCGCTGAATCCGGTTCTCGGGCTGACGCTCGGTCTGGTGAGCAATATCCTCGGGGGGCAGGGGCTGACGCTGAGCGGCACCAGCCGCAATATCGCGCAGGGCGGTCTGGTCAGCGTAACCCTGCTGGGGAATACGCTGGCGGGTACCGTGCAGGCAGACGGTTCGTGGACGGTGAAATTCAGCAGTGCGCTGCTGAGCAGCTACGGACTGGTGGGCCTGCTGTCGGCATTACTGGGATCGATTGTTGAACTGAAAGCCGTCGATGCCGCCGGTAACGGATTTGATGCCCATGTCGGGCTGACTGTCGGTTCATCATTACCGCCAGAAACCGCCACGCTGATGGCGACCTCTCTGTCTGCCGAAGATACCGACACGCATACGCTGGCCGCCAGTGTGGTAGCCGATTCTACGACCACTTCTACATCGGAACCCACAGACACCACGCACGCCACCAGCACACTGGTCTCGTCGCTGGCGACTACGGAGTCTACTGCCACCACGACATCAGAAACCACCGCGCATGCTGATACTGCCTTCTCGATTGGCGGAGTCACTATCGATCTGACGGCAACGGACGGTGTCGCACTGGGTGGCACCGGCGATGACGTGATTGCAGTTCACACGCTGGACTTCGGTCTGATCGACGGCGGTACCGGTGTCGATACCTTGCTGCTGGCGGGCACCAATCAGCATCTGGATCTGACCCTGCTCGGGCTGAAAGTTGAGCATATCGACATCTTCGATTTGGGCAATTCCGGCACCAACAGTATCTCGCTGAACCTGCATGAGGCGCTGAGCGTGAAGGATAACCCGACCGATGAAGTGATCATCAAAGGCGGCGAGGGCAGTCTGGTGAATCTGCACATCGGCACTGACGGTGCGTGGAACGAAACCGGGCAACGCACGGTGGATGGCCTGACGTTCGACGTTTACCACAATACCTCAATAGAAGCCTCTAATACGCTGGGAGACGTTCTGGTGCAGCACGGTCTGCACGTTCAGCAAAGTTGATGCAGTGCGCCTCCCCCTGCGAAGGGGGAGGCGGGGAGGGGGTTTGCAAACGACTGCGCCCACCCAACCCTCCTCTTTGCAGGGGAGGGAGCAGTACCAAAAATATAAATCGGCGTAATTAAGTGGTGTCGGTAATGAAAAATAAGAGAGTGATGCGGTCACTGACCGTGATGTTGGGCACCTTGTGCCTGACCGGTTTAACAGGGAATACGGGGGTGACGGCGGCGGTTAAACAGCCGGAATTTAACTGGCAGGCTGCGCCGACCGAGGAGATGCGTGCCAGCCTGACGTTGCAGGATGCCATCCTGCGGGCATTTGCGCGTAATCCGCAAATTTCAGAAGCGGCGGCGCAAATTCGCGTCGGCAAAGGCAACCTTGATGAGGCAAAAAGCGCCTGGTATCCGCAGATTTCCTTACAGGGAACTGCCGGAAAATCACATCAGACTGACTCGGCAGGTAGCCTGAGTAATAACGCATCGGCGGGCGTCCAGCTCAGCCAGTTGCTGTATGACTTTGGTCGTACCGGCGGCAGCATCAGTCAGCAGGAATACCTGTCTGATGCCTATCGTTATTCGCTTTACAGCACAATGACTGATGTGGCGCTCAGTACCCTGCAGGCCTATCTCTCGGTCAAACGCTATCAGGCGCTGAGCCTGGCGGCGCGCGACAATATCGCTTCTCTCGAACGTGTGCGGGACACCGCCAGACTGCGGGCAGACGCCGGACTGAGTTCACAGTCTGACGTGTTGCAGGCAGAAACGCGTATCGCCGGAATGAGAGCCACCGTTGAGCAATACCGCGCGCAGCAACGTTCTGCGCAGGCACAACTGACGGTGCTGACCGGCGTGGTGTCCGATAATTTGCCGGATCTGCCGCAAAGTCTGCTGGACCAGAAAGTGACCCTCGACAAAATCCCTTACGAAAACAGCACGCTGGTGCGTGCCGCGCAGGCTAAACAGCAGGCGGCGATCGAAGAAGTTAATCAGACCGAAGCTCAGCACTGGCCGACCCTGAAAGTGCAGGCAGGACGTACGCGCTATGAAAACAGCGGCGGTGGCGGTTCTTACTGGGACGATCAGGTACAGCTGGCGGTGGATGCGCCGGTGTATCAGGGCGGGGCGGTGAGCGCCAAAGTCCGCGCGGCAGAAGGCCAGCGGCAGGCGGCACAGGCCGAAGTCGAAAAAGCCAAGCTGGACATCAACCAGAAAGCGTCGGCAGCTTATGCCGATATGATCGGCGGTCAGCAGCGGCAACTGGCGGGTGAGGAACAGTTCGGCAGCGCGACGCATACCCGCAGCGTTTATCAGGATGAATACAAACTCAGCAAGCGCAGCCTGAACGATTTGCTCAGCGTTGAGCAGGACGTTTTTCAGGCCGATACGTCGCGCATTGGCGCGCTGTATGACGGCTGGGATGCGACGGTGCGCTATGCCGCCGCCGTGGACAATCTGGTCGATATGTTAGGCATCGACAGACACAAACAAACAGGTGACACCATCCCGATGCTGTAAGGCGCGGACAGGACGGGAATAAACCAGAAGTATTCGATATCGAGGTTGAAATGAGTAATGAAGCAACAACACCTTTGTCGATCGACGTCTGGATAAGCGCCATGGGGCGCGTGGCCGAAACATTCGGTAAACCAGCAGATCCGCTTTATCTTCGCCAGCAAATGCGCTGGTTCGAACATCAGCCGTTGCGGCGTCAGCTCGACCGGCTCAGCGGTCTGATGGGGCTTCAGGTGGGTATGGTCAGCTGGAATCAGGTGCGCTGGCGTCAGGAAGTGTTACCTGCCGTCATTACGCTGCAACAGGGTGGCATTGCGGTACTGGAAAATCTGCACGATGACGGCATGGTGGACTACTGGCTGAGCGATGGCGGCAACTTGGTGCGTTCGGCTGAACTGGTGGTGTTGCTTGAGCAAAGCACCGGCCCGGTCTTTCTGGTTGGCGTGGCACCGCGCGGGCGCGATCAGCGTATCGATCCGTTCGTTCAGCCGCATAAAAAACACTGGTTCTGGGATAACTTCCGGGGTTCCGGGCGCAAAATCGCGGAAATCTCGCTGGCCTCTATTCTCGGTAACGTGCTGGCGCTGGCGGGAATTTTGTTCTCAATGCAGGTGTATGACCGCGTTATTCCGGCGCAATCTTACCCGACCTTGTGGGTGCTGTTTTTCGGCGTGGTGCTGGCGGCGGGGATGGAATATGTCATCCGCCTGATGCGTACGCTGGTGTCGGATCTGATGGGCAAGAAAGTCGATCTGAAAGTCTCCTCGCTGTTTTTCGTGCGGGCGATGAATATCAAAAACGACGACCGGCCGAAATCCACCGGTTCCTTTATCTCTCAGTTGCGTGAAATCGATCAGGTGCGCGAACTGCTGACCTCGACCACCATCAGCGCGGCGGCGGATATGCCTTTCGTGTTGCTGTTCCTTGGCATCATGTTTTTCATCGGTGGCCCGCTGGTGATTATCCCGCTGCTGGCGATCCCGCTGATTGTCATTCCTGGCATTCTGATCCAGTGGCCGATGGCCAAACTGGCGAAAGAAGGTATGCGCGAAAGCGCACTGCGCAACGCCGTGCTGGTGGAAACCATCGAAGGCATCGAAGACATCAAAGCCTTGCAGGCGGAAGCCTATTTCCAGCGTCAGTGGGAACAGACGCACGAAGTGAGCGCGGCGGTGGGCATGAAGCAACGCGTGTGGGGCGCGCGCCTGACAGGCTGGGCCTCCACCGTGCAGCAACTGACTTACGGCGGCATGCTGGTTTTCGGCGTGTATCTGGTGCTCAGCGGCGACATCACCACCGGTACGCTGGTCGCCAGCAGCATGTTGTCATCGCGCACCATCGCGCCGCTGATGCAACTGACGATGGTGTTTTCCCGCTGGCAGCATGCGAAAAGCGCCATGCGCGGGCTGGATGAACTGCTGAAAAAACCTGTTGACCGGCCAGCGGATGCACAGTTGTCACATTGCCCGACGCTCAGCGGCCATTTCAATGTGCGTAATCTGCAATACACCTACGACAAAGAGAACGCGCCGAATGTGCTCGGTATCGGGCAACTGGAGATCAAGCCGGGCGAACGCGTGGCAATCCTCGGGAAAGTCGGTGCGGGTAAATCCACATTGCTCAAACTGCTGGCGGGGCAGGCCAGCCCGTCGCAGGGGAAAATTCTCATCGACGGCGTCGACATGACTAAAGTTGAACCGGCGGATATCCGCCGCCAGCTCGGTTATCTGTCGCAGGATTCGCGGCTGTTTTTCGGCACCTTGCGTCAGAACCTGATGCTGGGTTATCCGCACGCGACTGACCAGGAAATGCTGCAGGCGTTACGTATCAGTGGCGCGTTGTCGATGGTGCAGGCCGACGCGTCGAGCCTGGATAAAATCATTAACGAAGGCGGGCGCGGGTTGTCCGGCGGTCAGCGGCAGATGGTGATGCTGAGCCGCATGATCCTGCGTAACCCGCAGGTGGTGCTGATGGACGAACCGACCGCGTCGATGGATGAACAACTGGAAGAATACGTCATCCGTCAGTTACATGGCTGGCTGGTGGGGCGGACGCTGATTGTGGTGACGCACCGTCCGGCGTTGCTCAGGCTGGTGGACAGGATCGTCGTGATGGATAACGGGCGCGTGGTGGCTGACGGACCGCGGGATCAGATCCTCGCCAAAGTAGCCAGCACCACGCCCGCTCCGGCAGCGGCGGTCATGGACGATAAAAAACAAGGCGCAGCCTGAGCTGCTAAGGACACCGCATGGCACATCTGACATTGCATGATGAACTGGAAGCCGAAAGCCGCAAAGTCTCGTGGATTATCTGGGGCACGCTGGCCAGTTTGCTGGTGTTTTTTGTCTGGGCACGTTTTGCTGTGCTGGACGAAGTAACGGTCGGTACCGGCAAAGTGACGCCATCGAGCAAAGCACAGCAAATTGACTCGCTCGATGGTGGCGTAATTTTAAAACTGATGGTGCAGGAAGGATCAGTGGTGAATCGCGGACAGCTTCTGGCGCAGCTTGACCCGACACGTTCTCAGTCAAACTATGGCGAGGCCGCCTCCCGTGTGCGGACATTACGTGCTTCTTCTGAACGTCTGAGCGCTGAACTGACCGGCGCACCGCTGAAATTCAGCCCCGAAACCATGAAATCACCGGAACTGGTGGCGCGTGAACGCCAGTTATATTTATCACGTAAGCAGAACCGTGATGAAACGGTGACTAACCTGCAACAGTCGCTCAAACTGGTGAACGATGAAATCAACATGACGCAACCCCTGGTGGCCAAAGGCGCGGCAGGGCAGGTCGAAGTCATTCGCCTCAAACGTCAGGCCAGCGAACTGCGCGGAAAAATCGACGATGCCACTAACCAGTACGCGGTACGTGCGCGTGAGGAGCAGGTGAAAAATAACGCCGATCTGGACGCTGAATTGCAGGTGTTGGCCGGTAAAGAAGATCAGGTGACGCGCTCTGAGCTGTATTCGCCGGTTCACGGCATTGTTAAAGACATTCAGGTTTCCACTGTCGGCGGTGTTCTGCAACCGGGTGGCAAGCTGATGGAAATCGTGCCGATTGAAGATCAGCTGCTGATCGAAACCCGCATTAACCCGCGCGACATCGCCTATATCCGCCCCGGACTGCCTGCCACGGTAAAAATCTCGGCGTACGATTCATCAATCTATGGCGATCTGGACGGTAAAGTTGAAGGTGTCTCACCGGATACGTTGCAGGATGAAGTGAAGCGCGACCAGTATTATTACCGCGTGTATGTCCGCACCGACAAAGCTTTCCTGACCAACAAAGCCGGGCGCCAGTTCCCGATCGTGCCGGGGATGGTGGCGAATGTGGATATCAAAACCGGTCAGAAAAGCGTGCTGGATTATCTGATTAAACCGTTGAATAAGGTGAAAGAATCCCTGAGGGAGAGGTAAGCAGGAGGGCGCTGCTGCTGAGGCTTTAAAGTCAACACCTTGGGCTCGCCGCCCAAACTGGCCCAGAGGACGCGTAAGCGCGCCCCCTCTGGACTCCGGCGGTATTTTAACTGCGCGCTCTGCTCGCTGACTATGTTTCAGCTGCCGCAGTGATAGCCATAAAGCTCCCTCCCCTGCGAAGGGGAGGGTTGGGGTGGGGTATTAAAGAAAAATCAGAGAGTTAAAGTAAGCTTTGACTAAGTGTTAGCCCGTAAAACCCCCTCCCAACCTCCCCCTTCGCAGGGGGAGGAGGAAAGATAAAACATTCTGTCGTTGAATTTAAGATCGTGCGGGCGATTCAGAAATCTTGCTGAACGGAGCGGCTTCGAGACCTGTGGCTCGAAGACCGAGTGAAGGCACCGCGCAGCGGCAAGATTTCCAGCCTGTCTCTGCGGCAACTGAAACATAGCCAGCACGCGATAGCGCTTGTTGAAAAGCGAAGGGAGATCCAAGAGGGAAAAAGCACTTTTCCCTCTTGGTCGGTTTCGGCGCGAAAGGCTCTGCGATAACAGTTATTGAGAAACCGAAATATTCCCGATTAAGCCTCCACGGCGAGTGAGAAACCGAAATATTCCCGATTAAGCCTTCACGGCCAGTGAAAATCCAAAATTTGCACCTTTATAAAAGGGGGGCAAGCCGCTATTGCAGCGGCTCCTGCAATCTAAACCCGGCGATAGGATCTTCAATCTCAGTCTTGCGCTTATCCTGCCAAAGATTCATCCTCGCCCGCAGCGAGCCGCTGAGTTCATCGTGAACCTGCTTCGCCGCCTCGGATTCCGGGTTCATCTCAAGCACGAATTCCATAAATTTATCCGCGATATAACGGTTTTTCTTCACGCCGGTACCGGTCAGCCAGGCCATGCCAAGGGTATAAGCGGCTTCGGCGCGATCCGGGTGTGCGGCGTTATGCAGAATTTCCGGCAGCCACACTTCTGCTGCCTGACGTTTCTCGGCATCTGAGCCATTATCCAGTGCGCAACTGGCGCGATAGTAGGCGGCGGACAGGTGCCCGGCGTCTATCGCGCGCTGATACCACTGCATCGCCTGTTCATAATCCGGTTCGCCGCTCAGCCCGTCGCGCAGCGCGTTAGCGCAGGTAAACATAGCCGGAACCATGCCAGAGCGGGCGGCGCTGAGCACACAATCCATCGCATTACTGTCATTGTGATAATGCTCAGGCACATCATGGTGCCAGCCGTTGCGGTAGAAGAAATACAGCTCGTAGCAGTGAATGGCACTGCCGTGGCGCGCCATGCCGGTCATCAGAGAATGAGCGGCATCGATGTCGTCATTGATTGCCATATCATGCGCCAGCGTGACCAGATCGCTGACCGGTTGTTCATCCCCCGATTGCTGGATAAGCGACCACGCGTGTTCCATCAGCCCTTCACTTAACTCTGGCCGGGCTGGCAGTCCGTACAATCCGAATTGCAGCGCCGTCGCCGCAAACGCGACCAGCACCGGATCATTGGCCTGGCTCAGGCCGCGGGTCAGTAACTGAGTGAGTACCGGCAAACCTTCTTCATGACCGTTTGCCAGCACGGCGCGGGAAATAAACATGCGGGCAGAATGGCCCGGCATCGCCTGCGGTGAAACGGTGAACAATGCGTCATAAACGGTCAGGCCGGCCTGATCATCATCCTGCCAGTAAGCGGTACAAATCCCGGCGAGATCCAGCAGGCGGATGCGGGTTTCAGGCGTGATGGGCTGAGCCAGTAAAGTCGCCAAACGCTGCTGGAGTTCCTGCGCCCGCGGTGATTCCCGTTCTGCAATATCGCCGGATAGCGCATCGCACAGCGCGTTCGCACGAAACTGGTTACGTTCTTCATCGCTGAATTCCGCACACAGCGGGCTGTCGATAATCAGCATCTGTTGCTCGTCGCTGCCGCCCCAGAACGCGGAATGGAATAACAGGTAGGATTCCATCGTGCCGACGTCGGCGTGACGCACGGACATCGCCATGCGCAGCCAGTAATCCAGCGCTTCTTCACCGGTTTTTCGGGTTTGCTGTAACGCGGCAGGTAACATTTGCGGCCAGTGTGTGGCAGGTTCGAACCCGAGGGCGTGGATATGCGCCACCCCGGCTTGCCAGATTTCACTGTCCTGAATCGAAAACTTCTCATGCAGGGGCTTGGGGATTTCGCCAGCGAAAAGAGATTTCAGCCAGTAAGGCTCACCGAAACCCCCGCTGAGATTCATCAGATGGCGGAACGCATGAGTCGGGCGCGGGTGTAATTCGATGGCGCGTAAAAACGCCAGCACGGCGTAATCGCAACACAACTGGGCACCGAGCCACTGGTGATCTTCAATTTCATTTTCGCCCTGAGACTGGCGGATCAACCAGGCATTTTCATGCCAGACCATGCCCAGCAATACGTGAGCGTGGTAGCTCTGCGGGCATTGCTGCGCCCAGTCACTGAGAACTTCCAGCGGATTAAGTGCAGGCGATTCCGTACCGGTAAACAGAGTAGCCGGATGCATCAGCAGGCCGTAATCGCTTTGGCCTTCGCCCTGATTCTGCCAGCCACGCATCAGTGACAACAGCCACTCGTCGAGTTTTAGAAAACGGCGGGTTGCCAGAAGCATTCTGGCTTTGGATATGTTGTCTAGCTGATCCTGTTGTGGCATGAGGTTCCCTGAACGGTTGAATAAAGAAGCTGTTGCGTGGCACCGCAGTTTATCGGTCTTCCCGGCGGTGATCAGCGGGATTGGTCTGACTTTGGCTATAGTAACGGATCTGAAGTGTCGCTGACCAACAAAGCCTCTCCACAATATCGATTAATAATTTTCCGAAAATACCTTATTAATTTAATGGATTAGATATCGAATATTAAGAAAATCGAAATTCAAAAGATGGAGATAATGTGAAGTAATTATGGAGAAATACAGTCAACGGGCGCGATATAATCAATGATGAATATCACAGAGTGATATTATATCTTTGTAAATCAAAAAAAAACCGGCCACAAAGGGCCGGCTGTTGTTTCCACAAAACGGGGAATGAGGGTAATTGAATAACAAATAATGATGATAGCGAGAGAGAGTATATATTATTGCTGAATGTATGATTTATCACTTAGTGCGGTAACGGGTTTAATTAATTAATTGATATATATCATTTTTTTATTAAATTAGCTTTGCGTGCTTTATTTTAACAAAAATAAACAGACGTAAATTTACGCAAAATTAATATATTGTTACATATTCTAATATATACGTAATGTCTTCACTAATTTCGTATCATTTTCTTTCTGGATTAAAAGAATCTATATCATGAGAATGGAACTGCCATGTCGGGCCAACATTTATACAGATACAAAAACGTTATGCAGATTTAAAGCGGTAAAAAAAACTGTACTTTACATTTAGTGGCACGGTCCGACACCTATCGAGGACAAAAAAATGAAAATCCGTGTTCTTTCACTCATGATCCCTGCTTTAGTGGTGGCGGGATCAGCAAGTGCGGCAGAAGTTTATAATAAAGATGGTAATAAACTGGACCTGTACGGTTTAGTGGATGGCTTGCACTACTTCTCTAACGACAAAGGTTCTGATGGCGATCAGAGCTACATCCGCCTTGGTTTCAAAGGCGAAACCCAGATTACTGATCAACTGACGGGTTACGGCCAATGGGAATATCAGGTTCAGGCTAATCAGGCTGAAAGCTCTGATGACGGTGACCGCGCATTTACCCGTTATGGTTTTGCAGGTCTGAAATTTGGCGACATGGGTTCATTCGACTACGGTCGTAACAACGGCGTGATGTATGACGTTGCCGCCTGGACCGACATGCAGCCTGAGTTCGATGGTTCCACTTATGGTGCTGACCAGTTCCTTTATCAGCGTACCAACGGCGTGGCAACTTACCGCAACGACAATTTCTTTGGTCTGGTCGATGGCCTGCACTTTGCCCTGCAATATCAGGGTAAAAACGACAGCGGCGGCGGCGAACCAGGTACCCGTGATGTGCTGACACAGAACGGCGACGGTTACGGTATGTCGCTGAGCTACGATATTGGCGCGGGCGTCAGCGTAGCGGGTGCCTTCTTCAACTCTGACCGTACTGACGAGCAGAACTCTGCACCGGGTATCATGGGCGACGGTAAAAAAGCCGAAGGCTACACTGGTGGTCTGAAATATGACGCGAATAACGTCTATCTGGCTGCGATGTTTACCCAGGCTTACAACGCTTCCCGCTTCGGTTCCACCGATTCAGAAGCTTACGGTTATGCTAACGAATCCCAGGCATTTGAAGCCTATGCAAGTTATCAGTTCGATTTCGGTTTGCGTCCGTTCGTAGCTTATAACCAAACCCGCGGTAAAGATTTAGGTTCAGACCGTCTGGGTAATAACTACCAGGATCAGGATCTGGTTAAATTTGTTGACCTCGGTGCGACTTACTACTTCAACAAAAACATGTCAGCCTACGTTGACTATAAAATTAACCTGATCGACAGCAGCACCTTCACCGACAACGCTGGCATCAATACCGATGACGTGACGGCGGTAGGTCTGGTGTATCAGTTCTAAGCGTGCCTTTCTCAGACACAGAATAGCGCTTAGCAGTAAAGAATAAGCAGTAAAAGAACGCGGCCTCTGATGGCCGCGTTTTTTGTGAGTTTCTGACAGCTTCAGGCAGATTTCTGATGGATGAGATGCAGCGGGGGAGAGACATCAAGTTTGATGTCAGGGTTCTGGCGGAATTCATGTGGCGTTATGTTGAAACGCTTGCGGAACATGTAGGTGAAATGCGATTGCGAACCAAAACCGAAATCCATAGCAATGTCAAAAATCGGGGTTTCACTGCTGCTCAGCTGATAAACAGCACTCGCCAGACGGCGTTCCCTGATGTACTTCCCCAGAGAAATGCCTGTCGATTCTTTGAACAGTTTTTGCATGTGCCAGAGCGAATAGCCTGAATACTCAGCCAGTTCTTCAAGATGGATCACACGACCAAGATGGCCTTCAATCCATTTGCTGAGTGCGCAGACGATAGCGATATGAATGTCTTGAGCCATAACCAGTCTGTATTAAGGTTGAATACCGCTATTATACACGAGTTCGCCAGGTTGGCGTGGCAGCTGTTGCTCAGAGATGTTCAGGGGGGGCAGACAATAATGGCCCGGTGGGCAGGACTGTAATGACAGCCGCGCGGGCCATGTTTTAACGCAACAGGATCCAGTGGATCAAACGGGCGATGCCATCGTCCACCACGACTATCCCGACGAGAATAAGAACAATCAAAACCACAAAGTTCTTACCGGTTGGCAAAATGATGTCTCCCTTTATCCCTTTTCAGGGAACGGAACTCAGTTACCAGGGGCTGCTGCCCTGCATATTCAGTGCAATCACACCCAGACAAACCGCAACAAAGATCAAAAATACGATAAGAAGCCGTTTCATTCTTTTTTTACAGAGCCTGCGCTCTTCCTCCACAGTGAGTCAGCCAGCAATTTCTTTAGCCACAAACACTGCGAACGTTAACCGCTTATTTCTGCGAGATCCAGTCTGTCAGAAATTTTTAATCTTTTTGCTCGCGTTTGATTAACCGTCTGTGGCCGGGCGACGTACCAGATCGGTTTTCTGCCCGCCATTAATCACCGTCGTTGGTGGCGTTTCCGGCACCAGCGCATCCGGCGCAATGTTCATATGGTTAAGGATTTCGCCCATAATCTGCCCGAAAATCGGGCCTGCAACCGAACCACCGAAGTGCTTGCCCGCTTGCGGATTATTGACCATCACCACCAGTGCAACACGCGGATTACTGGCAGGCGCAACACCGGCGGTGTAGTTGATGTAACCGCCGTCGTATTTGCCACTGGCTCCCATTTTTTCCGCCGTACCGGTTTTAATCGCCAGACGGTATCCCGGCACCGCAGCGCTGAGGCCGGAGCCGCCGGGCAGGGCGTCACTTTCCATCATATGAATCACGGTTCTGACCACGTCAGCCGACATCACACGGGTACCAAGCACCGGCGGCGTGACTTTGGTTATCGACAGCGGGCGGTAAATACCTTCGGCACCAATCGTGGCGTATTCACGGGCGATTTGCAGTGGCGTGACGCGCAGGCCGTAGCCAAAGGAGAAGGTAGCGCGCTCGATATCAGCCCAGCGGTCACGGTGGAGCGGGAAATAACCACTGCTTTCGCCACCGATACCCAGATCTGTCGGTTTGCCCAAACCAAAGGACTGATAAAGCTGAACCAGTACACTGGCAGGCATCGCCAGCGCAATGTGCGACACCGCAATGTCACTGGATTTTTGCAAGATACCGGTGATGGTCAGCGCTGGCCAATGACCAACGTCGCGGATCAGGTGGCCGTTAACGGTATACGGATGGGTATCGAGAACGGAATCCGGACGGATCATATGGCGGTTCAGACCCGCCATCACCACCAGCGGTTTGACCGTCGAACCCGGTTCGAAACTGTCGCTGATCGCCACATTTCGCATGTCTTTTGCCTGAACTCCGGCATAGTTATTGGGATTATAGGACGGATAGGACGCCATCCCTAAAATCTCACCGGTATTCACATCCACCAGAACAGCAGCACCGGATTCAGCCTGGTTAAGCGTAACGCCATCGCGCAGCCGCGAGTACAAAACGTACTGCATAAAACTGTCGATACTCAGGTTGATGGTGGGCGGCTGTTGTGGCGCGACTTCTTTCAGGATGCCGATCACATTGCCATGGCGATCCTGACGGTATTCGCGCATGCCCGGTTTGCCCTGCAGCAGAGCATTAAAGCCTTTTTCAACGCCAGTCAGACCTTCGTTATCTGTCCCGACGACGCCGACCAGATTTGCTGCGGCTTCACTCATCGGGTAATAACGGCTGTCATCGAGCTGACTGCTGATGCCGCCGAGGTGCAGCTGGCTGATATCTGCGGCGATGCCTTCTTCTATTTTGCGGCCGAGATAGACGAAGCGGCGTTGAGGATCACTGGTGATGGTTTGCTGGAGCTGCGAAAGTGGCATATTCAGCGCGGAAGCCAGATATTGCCACTTCGGACTGTTCAGGTCGCTGTGCAATTCCAGCACACGGAACGGATCGGCGATAATGTCTTTTGAGGCGACGCTCAGCGCCAGCGGATGGCCGTTACGATCAACAATAGTACCGCGCCCGGCAGGGATGACAGTGGAACGCAACGAGCGGGAGTCGGCTTCTTTTTCCAGCATTGGCTGGTTGAGCAATTGCAGGTAGCCCACCCGGCCGAGCAGAAGCGCCAGGCAACAGACAATACCGAGACAAATCAGCGCAAAGCGCTTGGTGTAGAAATTAGGTTGGGCGCTGGATTTTTTTAGGCTCGGTGGCATGGCGGTTTCGCAAAGTCATTGGCGCGTGTGAAGCGAAAAGCGAAGGTGCGGGAACAATGTACCGGATGAAATCACCCAGGTCTGTACCTCATTATGTGCAACTCATCGCTCTGATTGATAATGAATTTCGTATAACCCGCACATCTTATATTAAGCCATAGCGATGGATTGTTTATTTCAATTGCTCTTTGTAAGTAAGTGCAACGGCAAGGTGGATTTTTACTCCACAGCGAGCCACTCGTCGGTTTCTTCGAACATTTCCTCTAACATTTGGTTTAACTGTGAACGTTCCTGCTTGCTGGCACCGTGGGTATTCAGCCCGTTAGCCTGCATCGGTTTTACTTTTACTTCCGCGTCAGGAAACAGACGGTGTACCCGTTTAACCAGTTCCGCTTCAATCTTTTCACTGGCATTGGGGATGCCGGAGACATTCCGTTTGTCAAAAATCAGTTCGACCCGCATAACTTTCCTCATAAAAGACAGGGAGAAATAACTGTTGAAATATACAGTCTTATTTGTGCGGGTCCAAGTGATTTTTAGTCTGTTCTCTGCATAACGCCGCGCCCGATGAGACGCTGACGATCGTGAGGGCGGCGCAGATCAAGCTGCGGACCTGCCGGAACGATACCTGTCGGATTCAGCCATAAAATACCGTAGTAACCTTGTTTGATATGCGCCAGGTTTACCGTGTCGCTGACCCCCGGCCACTGATAGAGTTCACGCAAATAATTTGAAAGATTTCGATAGTCTTCAATACGGCGAATATTACATTTGAAGGCACCGTGATACGCGCTGTCGAAACGCACCAGAGTGACGAACAGACGCCAGTCGGCTTCGGTAATATATTCACCGGCCATGTACCGGTGGGTGTTTAAATGCGCCTCAAGGGTATCGAGCGTGCCGAACAGTTGGGTCACGGCGGCGTTATAGCTTGCCTGAGTCTTCGCAAAGCCTGTCTTGTACACACCGTTGTTGACGTCGTGATAAATCACTTCATTCCAGCGGTCGATGTCTTCGCGCAGGGCAGCAGGATAAAAGTTATCCCGATTTCCGGTCAGTGCATCAAACGTATGGTTAAGAATGCGGATAATGTCAGCCGATTCATTATTGATGATACGTCCTTCGCGACGGTCCCACAGTACGGGCACGGATACTTTGCCGGTATAGTGTGCATCGCTGGCGGTATAGAGCTGATGGATGTAACGCACCTGCTCAATCTTTTCGCCTGCATCCTGCGGCGTGTCGAACGTCCAGCCATTTTCACCAATCACTGGCTGAGCAACGGATACCTGAATGAATTTTTCCAACCCTTTCAGATGGCGGAAAATTAACGTGCGCGAGGCCCACGGACACAAATAAGAGACGAAAAGCTGATACCGTCCGGCTTCCGGCTCAAGATGTGTCTGGCGAAAGGCAGTTTCCTCACGATGAAATGCCCCGTTTTTTATTTCTTCTTTCGCGACGTCGCCGCTTACCCATTTTCCGTTGACCAGTCCCGCCACGATGGTTGCACTCCGCTCATTTTTTAGAAAGTTATCAGAATATAGGGTCCACCGTAACGGTTTCAGGCTGCGCTATAAACGACATTATTTTCAAGAAGAAGGTCAAATAATTTGATAGGGGAAAATGGGCGTGGCTCAATAAAAAAGCCAACCGGTCAGGGTTGGCTTTCATCTTTGCGCTAACGGCGAATGTCAGTTTGCCAGGAAGCGTTTTTCATCTGTCAGCACCTGAAGCAGCAAGCCAAGCTCGGGTTTCTGATCTTTAATCCGCTTGCCGTTAATGTCAAAAGCGCGGTAATCCCCGTTATTTTCCAGTTCCAGCGTCTGGTCCGGGGTGGTGATCACCAGCGTACCGTCGTCGCTGGTCGTGACCCAGTTATGACGACGCTTCGCAGCGAACAAATCTTCGCCCTGCGAGTAATCCGCCGGGGCCGTAGTGACGTGCAACAGGCGCTGCATCAGCGTGGTCATCACATCGGCATGATCCGTCAGCTTATCGATATTCTGCGCCGGTGTGCCCGGCCAGTGAATGATCAGCGGAACCTGCAACTGGCGGCGGTTCATCGAGTTACCTGACCCCCAGGTGCCATTCTCGTTGAATTCAATACCGTGTGAGGCGGTAATGACCACCACGGTTTTCTCCAGCTCTCCGCGGTCTTTTAACGATTGCAGGATGGCCTTGATTTGATCATCCACGCCCAGTGCACCGTTCTGATAGCGACGAATAAAGGTGTTACCGGTTGGCACACTGGCCCCGTCCTGACGCAATGCACTGCTGATGCCGTTCAGGTTCACGTAGGAGAACCACGGTCCGTTGCCAAGGCCATTCAGCCATTGTTGCCATTGATAAACGGTTTGCTGGTCAGTCTGTTTGACTGGCGGCGGCAAGGTGAAATCGGTCAGTAATGCCTGGCGGTACAGCGGGCTGTTAAAACCGTCTGAGGCAAATAAACCAAATTCGTAACCTTGTTGCTCCAGCGATGTCACCAGCGCAGAAGGTTTACGCGCCGCCAGAATGCCCTGCATATAGCTTGGCGAAATCCCGTAGAACAGGCCGAACTGCCCGGTGTCATTACGGTTTCCGGAACTGAAATGCTGATCAAAACGAATGTTATGTTTGGCAAAATCACTCAGTGCTGGCATGTCTTTATCCAGCGTGGCGGTATGGACACCGTCGAGTACCACCATCAGCAAATTATACTTCGACCCGGTTTTCGCGAAGCTGAGGGTATTCAGCGGATATTCCACTGCCAGCGCTTCAGGGTTGCCTTGTTCGATCAGCCGTTTCTGGTATTCACCGGCATTCAGCAAGCCGTGTTTTTCAAGGAATTTGCGTGCCGTCATCGGATACGACAGCGGAAGATTCGCGCGCTGCATAGTGATCGGGCGATAGAAGTTGGCATCCGCCCAGATATACATCAGATGCGAAGCAAAGAAACTGGCAATGAACAGCACGACAATCGGTTTGGCGAAATTACGGCGGTTCAGGCTGCGCAGCTTTTGCCACGCCCAGGTACCAAACAGCATTTCGAGCAGGAATATCACCGGCACAGCAATAAACATCAGCTGCCAGTCGCGGGCCATCTCGCCCTGAACGGGATTGACCACCAGTTCCCACACAACCGGATTAATATGCAGGTGGAAACGGGTAAAGACTTCGGTATCGACCAGGAGCAGGGTCAGCCCGGCAGTAGCCAGAATAGCGGATAAGAACCGCAGCAGGCGTTGTGACATCACCACGAAGGTGAGCGGGAAGATGATCAGTAAATATGCCGAGAAACCGATAAAACTGAAATGCCCAAGCCAGCTGACCAGCGCGTAAATACGCCCCTGCAATGAAGAAGGCCAGTCAGAAACAAACAGGTAGCGGCTGCCGATCCCAAGAATGAGCAGGATATTAAACAGGGCGAACCAGTGGCCCCAGCTGATCATCTGGGATACTTTTTCGCGATAGCGCTGACGATTTGTCACCATGAGAGGGTTTGGGCAAGTTGTGAATTAATGGGCTTTATCTTCTCTTATCGACGCTTGCAACGCTTTCGCAAAGGACTGCGACAAGGCTTTGCGCTGTGCAGGAGCGACGCTGGTATTAATAAGGTTTGTCACCATATTGCCCAGAACCATCAGAGACAGGTCTGTCGGGGCGCGGTGTTTTTCAAGAACTGTCGCCAGCTCGGAAAGGAGCTGTTCAACGTGTTCGTCACTGTAACGGGATGATTGTGCCATAGAGTATTGTGCTTCTTGATCCGACAAAGTCCAATATCTTAGCGTATCACGCCTCTGTTTTCCGCATTTTTATAACCCCTTCACAGTTCGGGTTGCAGATGCGTTGACTGCACTCAGTCACCCGAATCACTTACCGGCGTAAGCTCATCGGGATTTCTTCGTTTGCCGCCTTCCTGCAACACGAATTATTTTGGGTTTTTTCTCGCATCAAACTCTTATTTCTAAGGCATGAGCGGTTGCGGCTTTGACGCTTCGGTGTTTGAATACGCCCCGCAGACAAACCCTTCTTACACGGCTGCAATTCTTACAGGAGAAAATCCCCATGAGTCTGGATCTCGAGCAGATCGCTCTGCACCAGTTGAACAAACGTGATGAGCAAACGCTGGATGTTGTGCTGCGTGATACGCTTCTGACGCCCAATGCTGCCGTTGATGAAATGATGGCAGAACTGCACCGCGTCTACAGTGCAAAAAGCAAAGCGTACGGTCTGTTCAATGAAGACAGCGAGCTGGCAGTCGCATTACGCAGTTGCCGCAAAGGGGACGACGATTTCCTGTCATTCAGCCGCGCTGCCACTGGCCGTCTGCGTGACGAACTGGCGAAATACCCGTTTGCCGAAGGCGGCGTGGTGCTTTTCTGTCATTACCGCTTCCTGGCAGTCGAATATTTACTGGTTGCCGTGCTGAACAGCCGCAGCAGTATGCGCGTCAATGAACAGCTGGATGTCAGCAGCATTCATTATCTCGACATCAATCATGCGGATATTGTGGCGCGTATTGATCTGACGGAATGGGAAACCAATCCGGAATCGACCCGTTACCTCACCTTCCTGAAAGGCCGGGTAGGGCGCAAAGTCTCTGACTTCTTTATGGATTTCCTCGGCGCATCCGAAGGTCTGGATACCAAGGCGCAGAACCGTGGCCTGCTGCAGGCGGTTGATGATTTCTGTACCGAAGCGCAGCTCGATAAAAACGAGCGTCAGAATTACCGTCAGCAGGTTTATACCTACTGCAACGAGCAACTGCAGGCGGGCGAGGAGATCGCGCTGGATGATCTGTCCGAAGAACTGCCGCCGTGGAATGACAAGAAATTTAAAGAATTTACCCAGGAGCAGGGCTATCAGCTGGAAGAAACCTTCCCGGCCGACCGCAGCACCTTGCGTCAGCTGACCAAATTCGCCGGCAGCGGCGGCGGTCTGAGCATCAATTTTGATGCCATGCTGATGGGCGAACGCATTTTCTGGGATCCGGCGACCGATACGCTGACCATTAAAGGCACACCGCCGAATCTGCGGGATCAATTGCAGCGCAAAGCGGGCAATAAATAATCGCACCCTCCCCTGCGAAGGGGAGGGTTGGGGTGGGGTATTAAAGCAAAATCAAGATGTTGAAGTGTGCTTTAGAAAAGGGTATTAGCCCTTAAAACCCCCACCCAACCTCCCCCTTCGCAGGGGGAGGAGCAAATCAGAATAGCGCCCAATAAAAAACGCCGCATAAGCGGCGTTTTTTATTTGTTCTCGCACGGCGTCCCGATGCGCAACAACTCAGTCAGCGATTAAACGCGAACGAAGTCGATGTGAGCCAGTTTTGGCTTGAACGGGTGACGCTGTACAGCCTGAACTTTAACTTTGGTTTCTTTACCGTCGATAACCAGAGTAATTGCTTCAGAGTAGAACTCCGCTTTAACTTCCAGATTCTTGACAGAATCGTGGTCCAGTTTGATAGAAACCGGAGCAGCTGAGCCACCGTAAACGATAGCTGGGAATTTGTTTGCTGTACGCAGGCGGCGGCTCGCACCTTTGCCCTGCTCGTCCTGTGGACGTACTTCTACATTGATAGTGATCATTGTATGTTTCTCGATTAGAACTACTTCTAAAATGTGCCCCGCCACCTGCGACCGAGTGACGAGTTGAGTACTGCGGCTTTCACACAAGGCGAAAGCGGGCGGTATGATACCGGAGTCGGCGCGCAGCAACAATGAATAATTACCGATTTGGTCATCCCTGTTACCCGCGCAGTTCGTTAGCGCGCCGGTAGCGGCCTTCATAATCAAACATTTTTTCCCGCACCTGCCAGAACTGGCCTTTCATGCGCGCCACCACAAAATCCGGATGACGCAATAAAATCTGCTGCGCGACGATATCCGCGGCGGTATTCCATTCCAGCGGTACGCCCGGCGCGCGCTGGTGCGGACGCAGGAAGTTATGCAGAAACGCCATGCGCTGGGCAGGCGTCGTCAGGCGAAAGCGCTCGGAAACGTCAGCACCGTCTTCATCGTAATAAGTAATCTTCAGCCATTCGCCTTTGTCGTCGCGCCCGTTTTGCAGATTCATACCACCACAGCGCAGCACCAGTGCATCTTTCAGGCGCAGCGCGGCTTTCAGCATATCATCGGGATCGACCAGAATTTCCTGACACTGATGACAACGCCGTGCGGCGATATCGTTCTCGGCGCCACAGTGCGGACAGCTTTTAAAGCGAAAGCGGAAATCACATTGCTCGCGATTGCCTTCATCATCTTCCAGCACGCCCTGACAACGGCGGCCAAAATGCTCGATGACTGTGCCGTCTTCGGTGGTTTTTCCCCAGAAAATATTGGCGAAACCGCAGGCCGGGCAGAACACCTGCACCGGTTTGTTATCGCCCGCCGGTTTATGGCTGCCGACTTCCGGCGTAAACAGGTCATGCGGGTTTCCGGCGTAATCGAGGATCCGGCAATCCGTTTTGCCCGGTGCGAGCCGCAGCCCGCGTCCGACAATTTGCTGATACAGACTGACGGATTCGGTCGGGCGCAGGATGGCGATAAGATCCACATGCGGTGCGTCAAAGCCGGTGGTCAGCACCGATACATTCACCAGATAGCGTAACTGCTGCGCTTTAAACGCGGTAATCAGCCTGTCCCGTTCCACCGCGTGTGTTTGTGCGCTGATCAGCGCCGCTTCGCCTTTCGGCAGCAGACCGAAAATTTCACCGGCGTGTTCCACCGTCGAGGCAAAAATCATCACCCCTTTGCGGTCCTGTGCGAACTCAATAATCTGGCTGATGATGTGCGGCGTGATGCGCTTTTGCTGGCGCAGTTCGTCATTCAGATCGGCTTCACTGAACAGACCATTACTGCTGGCCTGCAGGCGGCTGAAATCGTAACTGACTACCGGCATATCGAGTCGTTCCGGCGGTACCAGAAAGCCGTTTTTAATCATGTAACGCAATGGCAGTTCATAGATGCAGTCGCGGAACAGGCTGTTGGCATCGCCGCGTACAATGCCCTGATGGTGATACTGATAAATCCAGCCCTTGCCCAAACGGTAGGGCGTGGCGGTCAGGCCGAGCAGCCGCAGGCGCGGGTTTTGTGCTTTGAGATGGCCGATGATTTGCTGATACTGACTGTTGTCATCGTCGGAGATACGGTGGCATTCATCGACAATCAGCAGGGAAAACTCACCGCTGAACTCCGACAGGTTAGGCGCGACGGACTGCACGCTGCCAAATACCACTTTGCCGCTGCTTTGCTTGAGATTCAGACCGGCTGCGAAGATATCGGCTTCCAGCCCGTAAGAAAGGTATTTGCTGTGGTTTTGCGCCACCAGTTCTTTGACGTGGGCGAGCACCAGCACACGCCCGCGGGCAACGCGCGCCAGTTCGGCAATCACCAGACTTTTTCCCGCGCCGGTCGGCAGCACAATCACAGCCGGTTCGTCGTGCTGGCGAAAATGACGCAGCGTGGCATCCACGGCATCTTGCTGGTAAGGGCGGAGGGTAAAAACAGTCACGCGATGATCACCTGTTCGTTATTGAGTTAACTTACCTGTTTATAAAAACAGTAATGCAGTATGCCAAGAAATCCGGCTGATGGCGATGAGCAAAGAAATCGCCCGCTGTGAATGTTTAGCCTGCTTATTTTCCTTCTTCCTTGCAGGATGCACGGCTATACTAATGCGCTCAATGCGGCAGTATTTCTGCCCCCCCGAAGTAATAATAACTCTTTGCAATTATTACGAACCGAACAACCCTGAACCCTGTCAGTTGCTGTATTGCGACGGCGGGGTCTTGTGTTTTATCAGTAACGCGATCACTCAGATCGCCATGAAGGCAAGTCGATCCAATGCGTCTGGACAAGTTTCTCTCTCAGCAATTAGGCGTAAGCCGCGCGCTGGTTTTGCGCGAACTGCGTAACAAACGTGTCACCGTAGACGGTGAAATCGTCAAAACCGGCTCAATGAAAATCAGCCCTGAACAACGCGTCGAGTTTGATGGCAATGTGCTGGATCAAATTACCGGTCCGCGTTATTTCATGCTCAACAAACCGCAGGGATACGTGTGTTCTACCGATGATCCGGATCACCCGACCGTGCTGTATTTCCTCGAAGAACCCGTTGCCTACAAACTGCATGCCGCGGGGCGTCTGGATATCGACACCACCGGTCTGGTGCTGATGACCGACGACGGTCAGTGGTCACACCGCATCACCTCGCCGCGTCATCACTGCGAAAAAACCTATCTGGTGACGCTCGAACATCCGCTGGCTGACGACACCGCTGCGCAGTTTGAGGCCGGTGTGCAGTTGCATAACGAAGATTCCCTGACCAAACCGGCACAGCTCGAAAAAATCGAAGACTGTCTGGTGCGTCTCACCCTCAGCGAAGGCCGTTACCATCAGGTAAAACGCATGTTTGCCGCCGTCGGTAACCGTGTGGTTGCGTTGCACCGTGAATGTATCGGCGAGATTGTGATGGATGAAGATTTAGAACCGGGTCAGTACCGTCCGTTAACTGAGCAGGAAGTGGCCAGCGTTGGCGTTCCTTCGCGATAGTTTTTTCGATAACTGGAGCAGCTGAAAGTGCAAGAAAAACCGGTCTCCCACGTCGGACTGATTTTCATCCTGGGATTGATATCGATGCTGATGCCTCTGGCCATCGATATGTATCTGCCAAGTATGCCCGTGATCGCACAGGAATATGGCGTTCCGGCGGGCAGCGTGCAAATGACGCTCAGCGCTTACGTGCTGGGTTTTGCAATAGGGCAGCTGTTTTACGGACCGATGGCGGACAGCCTCGGGCGTAAGCCGGTTATCTTCTGGGGCGTGATGATCTTTGCCGTCGCGGCCGGTGCCTGTGCGCTGGCGCAGTCGGTCGAGCAACTGGTCTGGATGCGTTTCCTGCACGGTCTGGCAGCCGCTGCCGCAAGTGTGGTCATCAATGCGCTGATGCGCGATATGTTCACCAAAGATGAATTCTCGCGAATGATGTCTTTTGTGGTGCTGGTGATGACGGTTGCGCCGCTGCTGGCACCGATGCTCGGTGGTTTGCTGATGGCCATATTCAGCTGGCACGCGATTTTCTGGGCAATGGCCATCGCCGCGCTGATTGCCGCGACGCTGGTGGGCGTCTATATCAAAGAGACACTGCCCAAGGAACGACGGCAGAAATTTCATCTGCGTACCAACGTCGGTAACTTTGCATCCCTGTTCCGTCACAAACGTGTGCTCAGTTATATGCTGGCGAGTGGTTTCTCATTTGCCGGGATGTTCTCTTTCCTCAGCGCCGGTCCGTTTGTTTACATCGAACTTAATGGCGTTTCGCCGCAGAACTTCGGCTTTTACTTTGCGCTGAACATCGTCGCACTGGTCATTCTGACACTCATCAACAGCCGTAACGTGCGCCGTACGGGCGCGGTGAAAATGTTCCGCTTCGGGTTGTTTGTGCAACTGACGATGGGGATGTGGCTGGTGATTGTGTGTACCTTCGGATTGCCATTCTGGGCGATGGTGATCGGTGTGGCGGGGTATGTCGGTGTGATTGCGATGGTGACGTCTAACGCCATGGCCGTCATTATGGATGACTTCCCGCACATGGCCGGTACAGCCGCTTCACTGGCTGGCACGATTCGTTTCGGAACCGGTGCGGCGATTGGTTCTGTGCTGTCACTGTTTACGGCGAAAAGCGCCTGGCCGATGGTCGGTTCAATGGCGTTCTGTGTCCTGGCCGCCACCTTGCTGTATCTCTACGCCAGCCGTCCGGCGAAAGCAGTATCTGCATAACTTCCTCCCCCTTCGCAGGGGGAGGAGCAAAGTCCGGTTGGCCTGCTGATTTTACAGATGTCGAAGCAGGAATTCGGTCTGCTCCCTCCCCTGCGAAGGGGAGGGTTGGGGTGGGGTATTAAGGTCAAAATCAGAAAGCTAACGTTTTCTTTAACAAGGGGTTAGCCTTTAAAACCCCCTCCCAACCTCCCCTTCGCAGGGGGAGGAGCTAAACCAGCACCGTTTTGGATCATTAAACCACTTCTGCTTTCACTCCCTGAACCCTGCGCGCGGCTTTGGCACGGGCGTATTCATCCGCCATGGCTTTGGCTTTCGCACCCGGCACCAGCGCCATGTCGCACTCTTTTGGCAGCAGGGTGGTGACCGCCGCAGCAATCAGCAATGAGGCTACCAGCGCATAAATCGCGGTGCTCTGGCCGTACAGACTGACCAGCACGCCGACCAGATACGGACCGCAGAAACCGCCCAGATTCCCCAGACCGTTGATCACACCCCGTGCGCTGCCTGCCACTTCCGGCGTGGTGACTTTACCCGGAATGGTCCAGAAGGCGCTGGTGGCGGCTTGCAGGAAGAAACCGGCACCGACCAGGAAACCGTAGGCCGCCATGATGTTATGGCCAAATGCGACAGAGGCCGCCAGACAAGCTGCGAAACCACACAGCGGCAGGGCGATAAACATACGACGCTTACCGGTTTTATCCGACAGCACCGACATCGCCAGGATCCCCAGCATGGTGCCGACGTAAGGGATAATCGCCAGCATACCCACCGAACTCATGTCACCGCCGGTCAGGTTTTTCAGGATGGTCGGCAGCCACAAGGTATAGCCGTAAATCCCGGTCTGATAGAAGAAGTTAATGATGATCAGTTTGACGATAGACTTGTTACGGAACACCTCTTTCAGCGGCGCATTGTTTACCGGCGCCAGGGCTTTCAGGGCTTCGCGTTCGCGGTTCAGTTCCGTCACCAGATAGTCGCGTTCACGCTCTGACAGCCATTTCGCTTCTTCCGGACGGTCGCTGATGGTGAACCACCAGAAAATCATCACCACGAAAGATAATGCCCCTTCGATGATGAACAACCAGCGCCAGTCGAGCGTATCAAGAATCAAACCGGACAACGGCGCGGTGATCATCCCGCCGAGCGGCGCGAACATCAGCACGTAAGCATTGGCGCGGCCACGTTCTTTATCAGGGAACCAGTTGCTGACCATCGTCAGCACCACCGGCAGCATCCCGCCTTCTGCCACACCCAGCGCAAAGCGCAGGAACAACAGCTGATACTGATTGGTGATAAAGCCGGTCAGGATGGAGATCACCGCCCAGGCAATCAATGAGCAGGCAATGAATTTCCGTCCGCTGCCGTGTACCGCCAGGCTGCCGCCCGGCACCTGCAGGAATAAATAGCCGATAAAGAAGATACCGGCGGCCAGACCGGCCATTGAAGCGGTAATCCCTAACTCCGCGTCCATCCCGCCGGGCATGGCGAAACTAATATTGACCCTGTCCATGAAGGAAATAATGCAAGCGATAAGGATTGGCGTTATTACTCGAAGCCAGCGAGCCTTAGGAATCTTATTATCCATATTCTTTCCTCTGTGTGCCTGTAACCGGTGATGGCTTAATAAAAGCATTTTGAGGAAAGTATTTCGTGACAGGAGTCACGTTGAATTATGTTAAGAAAAGGTGTTACCACTTACGTGATCCTGCACCGGAGTTGGCGTGCAGGACGAAGGGGGAGAAATGGACGGGAAAGGAGGATTAAATGGTGCCGCCGAGGGAAATACGGTAATGCAAATCCACCCTTTCGATCGTCGGCAGGTTCCTGATTTTTTTGAGCAATATCTCTGCCACCACTTTCCCCATCTCAAAGCGCGGGGTGATCACGCTGGCTAATAATGGTGTAGTGGCGAGGCCGATATCCAGCCCGTGGAAACCGGAAATTGCCATATCCTGCGGGACGCGGATCCCCTGTTTGATACATTCTTGTAACACGCCGACGGCAATATCGTCATTGGTACACAAAATAGCGTTGGTCTGCGGATATAACTGACGCGCCATGGCCAGCATGCCCGCACCGATAGATACCGACGACACTTTATTAGGCGTGATATGCACCGGCGTCAGCCCGCGTTCATCCATTGCGCGGCTGTAACCCTGATAACGCTTCTGGTCGCGGGCATCTGACATCGAACCGAAATACACCACATGTTCTTTGCCGCTGGCGAGCAACGTATTCGCCATATCGTAACCGGCCTGCTGGTTATCAAAACCGACGGCAATCCGCCCGTGCGGATCGTCGAGATCCATCACCTGCGCAACAGGAATTTCTGCGGCATTCAGATACTTATCGGCTTTCAGGGTATGCACGGAATCCGTGAGGATCAGCCCGGCAAGCTGATAACCGAGCAGATTAATGATGTGTTCTTCCTCGCGCTCTTTGCTGTAATCGTAATTGACGACCAGCGTCTGAAAGCCCTGCGCGGAAGTGACCGACTCAATGCCCGCCAGTAAGTCGGAGAAAATCTGGTTGTTAAATGACGGCACTAAAATGCCGATACGCGGCGCTTTTGCCGGTCCGCGGGCTTCTTCCAGCGGATATCCCACTTCTTCCATCACCTTCGTGATGCGTTCGCGGGTTTCAGGAGACACCTTTTCCGGCGTGCGCAGAAAACGGCTCACCGTCATCTTCGTGACATCCGCCAGTTGGGCGATGTCCTGTAGTGTCACGCGCTGGTTTCTCATGCGGAGTTTTCCTGATTGGGCCTGCAAATATACCTTGTTATTGAAACAGAAAGCGCCGGAGATTGTTATCAAAATGATGATGATCACACCCGGAGTAACAGGGTTTTTTAACATTCCGTCAGGTGATCTGCATCACAGTTTAGCGCGGGGTAAACCGGTGTAGTGAAGCTAACTTTTTAAATCAGCGTTCAATAAGGCCAACGTCATGACAAATCTCTTCTCACTGGACAATAAAAAGATTCTGATTACCGGCTCGACGCGCGGTCTGGGTTTCCTGCTGGCGAAAGGGCTGGC
Organism: Rahnella sp. CG8; assembly: GCF_023701875.1. Taxonomy (NCBI): domain Bacteria; kingdom Pseudomonadati; phylum Pseudomonadota; class Gammaproteobacteria; order Enterobacterales; family Yersiniaceae; genus Rahnella; species Rahnella sp. CG8. The sequence goes on along the minus strand of NZ_JABAED010000002.1, from coordinate 322,806 downwards.
GCAGCATGGCGCGGAAATTATCGTTAACGGTACACAACAGGAATCCACGCAAAAAGCGGCCGAAGCCCTGCGTGCTGAAGGCTTTATCGCCCATGCCGTCTCATTTGATGTCACCAGCAGTCAGGCGGTGAATCAGGCGATTGATCATATCGAAAGCACCATCGGGCCGATTGATGTGCTGGTAAACAACGCCGGTATTCAGCGTCGTCATAAATTCACCGAGTTTCCGGAAAAAGACTGGGACGACGTGATTGCCGTAAACCAGAAATCTGTGTTCCTGGTATCGCAGGCGGTGGCGCGTTACATGATCCAACGCGAGCGCGGCAAAATCATTAATATCGGTTCGATGCAAAGCGAGCTGGGTCGCGACACCATCACGCCATACGCCGCTTCAAAGGGCGCGGTAAAAATGCTGACCCGTGGCATGTGCGTTGAACTGGCACGCTACAATATTCAGGTGAACGGCATCGCGCCGGGCTATTTCAAAACTGACATGACCCAGGCGCTGGTCGATAACAAAGAGTTCTCCGAATGGCTGTGTAAACGCACGCCGGCTGCACGCTGGGGCAATCCTGAAGAGCTGGTGGGCGGCGCAGTGTACTTATCTTCAAAGGCGTCAGATTTTGTGAATGGTCATCTTTTATTTATCGATGGCGGCATGTTAGCTGCGGTATAGGAGGCTCAATGAACAAAATCGCATTAATCACTGGCGGGGGCAGCGGTATCGGTCTGAGCGCTGCGAAAGCGCTGGAAGCGACTGGATTTACCGTGATTCTGGCCGGACGAAACAAAGAAAAGCTGGAGCGGGCCGTTGCGCTGTTTGCGCCGGGACAGGCGGTGGCGCGCCAGCTGGATGTGACCAGCCCGCAGTCAGTCGCCGCGCTGTTTCAGGATATTCACGAAACCTTCGGACGTCTGGATTTGCTGTTCAATAACGCCGGTAATAACGTGAAAGATGTGCCAATCGAAGAACTGCCGGTGGAGGACTGGCTGTCGGTGATCAATACCAATCTCACCGGCGCGTTTTTATGTACACAAGCGGCGGTAAAACTGATGAAACAGCAATCGCCACAGGGCGGCCGTATCATCAACAACGGGTCGATTTCGGCGCAGTCGCCGCGTCCGAATTCCGCGCCTTACACGGCCAGCAAACATGCCATCACCGGTCTGACCAAATCCACCGCGCTGGATGGCCGGGCGTTTAACATTGCCTGCGGACAGATAGATGTCGGCAACGCCGCGACGGACATGGGCAATAAAGCGCTGGCGGGCAGAATACAGGCGGACGGACATATCGCTGAGGAACCGGTGATCCCGGTGGAGCGCGTCGGTGAGGCGGTGGCGTTTATGGCCGGTTTACCGCTCGACACTAACGTGCTGACCATGACCGTAATGGCGAGCGCCATGCCGCTGGTCGGGCGCGGTTAGTTTTCAGATCCGCATATAAAAAACGGCCCAAACAGGGCCGTTTTGCATTTCAGTGTACGGATTACGCTGCTTTGGTTTTGCGTTTCCGGCCAAGCCAGAAAATCAGCACCAGCAGAACAATTACGCCAGCCACCATCGCCGGTGCCATGAACGGTTGCAGTTTTGCCAGCAATGTCACCGGACCGCCTGCCCGTAACACCGCGACATCCTGCGCGCTGACCTGCACACCGGCGTTGCCGTAGTTTTTCAGCACGTAGTTGGAGATGTCGGCAATTTGCTGGTCGTCTAACTGACCGACATAGGATCCCACGCCGAATTTCGGCATCAGCACGTGATGGTCGCCAACCTGACGATCCACGCCGTACAGAATGGCAGAAATCAGGTTAGAGGCATTGCCCATGCCAGTGGCCGTATTGTTAAACAGCGACGGATAAGCCTGATTTTCGCTGCCTGAGCCATCCGGCTGGTGGCAACTGGCGCAATAGCCGCTGAACAGTGCAGCACCGTTGTCGATAGTTTTATTGGCGTTAAACGGATGTGCGCCGCGTAAACCTTCTTCCACATTCACCGGTTTGCCAAAAGTATCCGCCGCCTGCGTATCACGCGGGTCGCGAACCGGCGTGCTGTTTTTCAGGTAGAAGGCAATCGCGTTCAGATCGCTGTCAGACATGTATTGCAGACTGTTCTGTACCGCTTCCGCCATGCCGCCTGCTGCCTGATTTTTCCCGGCGGTACGGCCGGTTTTCAGGTATTCCACCAGTTGCGCCTGCGACCAGTGGCCGATACCGCTGACCGGATCTGAACTGATATTTGGCGCATACCACGGGCCGACCATGCCGCCTGCCAGCGGTTTATCCGTCACCGATCCCATCATCAGGTTACGGGGGGTATGGCAGGTATCACAGTGACCGGCACCGTTCACCAGATAAGCGCCGCGATTCCATTGCTCACTTTTCGACGGATCCGGCTTAAACGGCGTGCTGTCAAGATACATCATGTTCCAGCCCGCCATCGCAATACGCATGTTGAACGGGAACGGCAGGGCAGTTTCAACATTCGGTTGTTCGACCGGCTTCACACCCTCTTTGAAATAGACATACAGCGCATGCATGTCGGCATCGCTCATATGACTGTAGGAAGTGTAAGGCATGGCCGGATACAGATTGGCGCCATCAGGGCGAACGCCTTCCCGCACCGCGCGGGTGAACTGTGCTTCGGTGTAATTACCGATACCGAACTGTTTCGACGGTGTGATGTTGGTGGTGTAAATCGTGCCCATCGGTGAATGGATTTCATAGCCACCGGCAAACGCTTTACCGCCTTCCGGGGCAGTATGGCAGGCCTGACAGTCGGCGGCTGTCGCCACTTCTTGCCCCTGACGGATCAGTTCAGCCTGATTGTCCGCAGCGAAGGCGAATCCGCTTAGCGATGCGCTCAGCAGGCAGGCGGTGAGAAGTTTCTTCATGCGGCACCTGCCAGTTTTTTCGCCATATCATCGGCGGCTTTCAGGCCGAGTGCGGCCATAGTCAGCGTACTGTTCACCACGCTGGAGGACGGGATCGCGCCGCCGCCCGGCAACCACAGGTTAGCGTGGTCGTGTGCGCGGCATTCGCCGTTGACTACGGAATCTTTCGGATCACTGCCCATGATGGTGCCGCCCATGATGTGGTTGTTGGCGTTCAGGCTGGTGGTGATATTGAATTCTTCAGCCATGAACAGGGAACCGATGTGCTCAAGCTGCTTGTGAGCCGCTTCCGCGCCTTTGCGCACGTAATCCCCGACATCGTAGTGAATATCCGGGCATGGCAAACCGTGTGGATCTTTACGGGTGGTGCTGAGTGTCAGGCGGTTATTTGGATCCGGCAGCGGTTCCAGGCTGATGGACAAATCCACGCCAAAGATGGAACGGCGGCGGATTTCTTCATCCAGCTCTTTGCCCACCAGCCCCATCTGCAACGCTTTAGAGGTCGCAGGGATCACGCGGCTGATGTTGTTGAGGATCATTTTGTTGGCAGAATAGTCTTTGCGGAAATCGCCATCGCGCGGGCCGACCAGACAACTGCTCTGCGCCGGACCACGACCGATCCACAGCGGCTCTTTGGCGATAAACGTGCAGTGGAAACCGGAGTGATCCATCATGTTACGACCAACATGATCAGACGAATTGGCGATACCGTTTGGATTTTTTTCGTTTGCGGCCATCAGCAACAGGCGTGGCGTCTCGATGCCGTTACAGGCCAGCGCGAACACTTTACCGGTCGCTTTATGCGATTTCTTCTGATTATCCAGCCAGTGAACGGCGGTCACATTGTTGTTTTCATCCGTGTCAATTTTGTAGACCACCGCTTCAGCCAGTACCACGGCACCTTTGTTCTCAGCGCGTTCGACGTGCGCAATTCCGTTATACATCGCACCAATCGGGCAGATTGGCTGGCAGTTGTTGTTGCCACAACAGGTCGGGCGGCCATTCCACGGACGGGTACTGCGACCCTGCGGAATTGGCACGGAACGGTAACCGTGCGGGTTAACGATTTCAGCAAAACGGGTGTCGCCGTAACCGTAAGGCACCTGTTCCATCGGATAGGGTTTGCTGCGCTCAGAAGGCGACTGCAACTCAGGGTCATTGGGACCGGCTACGCCGATTTCTTCTTCAGCACGGCAGTAATAAGGTTCGAGTTCATCATAGGAAATTGGCCAGTCGCGGCCCACGCCGTACAACGTTTTCATTTTGAAATCGTTGGGAACGTGACGCCAGCAGGATGCTGCCCAGTGCCAGGTGGTGCCGCCGACGGTGCGCAGATAACCTTGTTTGAAGCTGCTTGCGCTCGGCCCGGTCAGATGGACGTAGTTATTTTCCGGGAAGTACAGCGGTGCGGGGGCTTTTTCAGACTGCGGGTAAAGCCCCTGGAAGTCAGAGCCAGCGCGGTTTTCGAAAGGCATGTTGCGCCAGTTTTCAACGGCCTGCGCGCGCTCAATGCGCAAACCTGCTTCCAGCACCAGAACGGAATATCCCTGGCTGACCAGCTGATCGGCAATCATGCCGCCCACGATACCGGAACCGACAACAATCACATCAGCAGACGCATCGCCGTCTGCCGTAAATTCTGGTTTTTTCATCAGGCTTTGCTCACAACATGTGTTTCAGAAGGATTAGTAAAACGATCAGCATTCATGGATTCAGGCATCGCAGCGGCGGGAGGTGCGGCGGTGAAGTACAGCGGACCGTTTCCGCAGTAAGTGGGCACAATCAGGCCGTCACTGACCGGGCGATACATCAGCGCATCTTTGTATGCAATTAAAATGGAATCGGTTCCATGTCCAACCGTGCCAGTATACCAGGCGGTGACGATGCGGGTCACCAGTTCACCCAAACCGTTTTGCTTTGCCACTTCCTGCAAATCCTTCGCTGCCTGACCGGGTTTCACCAGCGCGTGTAGTTTGCTGACCTGCGCAGGGAAGTCGGGTTGTGAGCGATAGAATGCGTTGAAAATCTGTGCGGAAGAGCCTTCGCTGATATTTTTATGTTCAGTGATAGCCTGCGATACCAGGTAGAACTGGCCGAAGATAACCGGATCCTGCGTGGCGGTTTCTTTCTCCGCCTGGCTCAGGAACGGGAAGCCGAGCAGGGTAGTTGCCACCATCGCAGACGTCAGGCCTTTGAGGAGTGCACGACGACTGAAACCGGTTCCATTTTCGGGTGTGTTGCTTCCAATGATTGAAGGATCGTTTTCCATCTCTTTCTCTCTGGGAATGGGTTTTTGCCAAAAGGCAGGGAGTTCGCTGTCTGATTCTTATTATAATTTGCGTAATACGAGATTTATCAGCGGGTTAGTTTTGCCGATGTCTGTCCCGATAGGGTATACCACTTATAACGATGCGGATGATAAGCCAGAGAAGAGGGATTTGTGCAAACAAATTGTGCGGATTTATTAACATTAGATCCAGATTTTAACGTATGATGCGCGACGATAAAAAATGTAACCAACAGGTTCATTTCAAAATGAAATTAACCGATACCGCATCATTCTTAACTCCTCTGACTTAACTATCCTGTTGATAATAATCATTTTAGTGCGGAATTAGTCATGTTTACGTAGTTTGATTTGTATATTAAATGTAAAAAAATAAGGATCGAAAGGTAGCGACAATTGATTAAAGTGGTTGTTAATAAAGGCGTAAAAGGTTACAAATAAGCCAAAATGAGATCTGCCTCTCAATATGGTCGGGAGCAGACATAAAATTAGCAACAGTCTGTCAATTTGTATCCTATTACGTTAATTCAATGTTAATAATTTTAACGAAGAGTAGGCAAAGAGCAGCCTGTCGGCTATAACTTAAGCAGTGTGGTTGTAGCTATTTTGTAAAAACAGCGTGTAAATAATTTGCATGTATCATTGTCTGGGGAACGACGTGAATAATATCCAACTTTCGGTAGTACATCGTTTGCCGCAAAGTTATCGCTGGTTGTCAGGTTTTGCGGGTATCAAAGTTGAACCGATTCCGCTGCCTGGTAATGATGAAGATAACAACCTGATCGGCCTGAAACTGCTCAGCCATGAGGGCGAATTCGCCTGGCAGGTGATGCATCAGCTCACTGATGCATTAGAAGATATTCAGGTAAAAGCGGCGATTGTCGAAATCGACGGTGAGCCGTGTTTATTCGTTCATCGTGAAGATGAAAGTGCCACGCTCTGTTGCCTGAAAAATATCGGTGCAGCGATCGCGGAATCTGTAACTGCACTTTATCCTTTCTGACACGCCGCAATCCCGGTGCATTCCGGCGTGTTTTGCCTGCGTCTCAGCGCTGGTGGGTGTCGAAAGCCTCTGACGCGGCCAGTAATTCGCGGGTATAAGCCTGCTGCGGTGCAGTAAAAATCTGCTCACACTCTCCCTGTTCGACCACTTCTCCGTTTCGCAACACCATCAGCTGATGGCACAAAGCCCGCACCACGTGTAAATCATGACTGATAAACAGATATGTCAGGCCGTGACGTTGCTGTAACTCACTTAAAATGGTCAGAATCTGCGCCTGAACCGATTTATCCAGCGACGACGTAGGTTCATCCAGGATCAGCATTTCCGGTTGTAAAATTAACGCACGGGCGATCGCGATACGCTGGCGCTGGCCGCCAGAAAACTCCGTCGGGTAGCGGTGGCGGGATTGCGGATCCAACCCCACTTCCTGCATTGCGCGGATCACTGCTTTATCGCGCGCCTGTTCACTGACGTTGCGATGCACCAGCAGACCTTCAGCGATGATTTGCCCGACGGTAAAGCGCGGATTTAACGCAGAGAAAGGATCCTGAAACACCACCTGAATCCGGCTGCGGAACGGCAGCATTTTCTTACGCGAGAAAGCATGCAGTGGCTGGCCGTCAAACCAGATTTCCCCTTGAGATTTGAGCAAACGCAGCAATGCCAGCCCGGTGGTGCTTTTGCCTGAACCAGACTCGCCCACCACACCGAGACTTTCTCCCCGGCGAAGCTGGAAACTGACCTGATTCACCGCGTGTTTGATGCCGACCGTGCGACGCAGCAGGCCGCGTTTGACGGGAAAACCGACATCCAGATTTTTCACATCCAGCAGAACAGGTGGTTTGCCGGTCAGCGGTTGCGGGCGACCCTGTGGTTCGGCTTGTAACAGCTGGCAGGTATAAGGGTGCTGAGGCTGGCTGAAAAGGGCGGTACGTGATTGCTGCTCCACGACGCGCCCGTGTTGCATGACTGCTACGGTGTCTGCCAGACGGCGCACTATGCGCAGGTTATGGGTGATAAACAGCATCGCCATCCCCATTTCCTGCTTGAGCTCGTCGAGCAGCGATAAAATCTGCGCCTGCACGGAGACGTCCAGCGCGGTGGTTGGTTCATCGGCAATCAGCAGCTTTGGCCTGGTTAGCACCGCCATGGCAATCATCACGCGCTGGCGTTCACCGCCGGAAAGCTGGTGTGGAAAATCCCGCAGGCGTGAGGCGGCCTGACGAATACCCACGCGATCCAGACAGCGAAGAATTTCAGTGCGTGCTGCATCACCGTGAAGATTACGGTGCAGCGTCAGCACTTCAGTCAGCTGTTTTTCGATGGTATGCAGCGGATTTAGCGACACCATCGGTTCCTGAAATATCATCGAAATCTGGTTGCCACGGATCTGGCGCAATGTGCTGGCATCTGCGTTCAGTAAGGATTGGCCAGCAAACAGAATGTCGCCTTGCGGATAGACCACGGAAGAGGGCAGCAGACGCAACACTGACAGCGCAGTGACGCTTTTGCCGGAGCCGGATTCACCCACCAGCGCCAGGGTTTCACCGGCACGGATATCGAGCGATACATTGCTGACCACTTCACGTTGCTGTTTTCCCTGACGGAATGCGACGCTGAGATTTTTGATTTGCAGTAACGGGGCGGATAACGCAGCGTCTGTCATTTCAGAGCACCTCATTATGGTGTACGGACGGATTGAAGGCATCGCGAACGGCTTCACCAATGAAAATCAATAATGACAGCAGCGCGGCCAGCACCACGAAAGCGCTGATCCCCAGCCACGGCGCCTGCAAATTATTCTTCCCTTCCATCAGCAGTGTACCCAGCGATGGCGAGCCCAGCGGCAGGCCGAAACCGAGAAAATCCAGTGACGTCAGTGTGGTGATCGAGCCGCATAGAATAAACGGCAGATAGGTCAGCGTGGCGACCATCGCATTAGGCAGCATATGACGCCACATGATAGCGCGGTCGCTGACGCCCATCGCCTGCGCGGCGCGGATATAATCAAAGTTACGGGTACGCAGGAATTCGGCGCGCACCACGCTGACCAGCATCATCCAGCCGGAAAGTACGGTGATCAACAGCAGCCACCAGAAGTTGGGTTGCACCACGCTGGCCAGAATAATAATCAGGAACAGCGTGGGAATGCTCGACCACACTTCGATAAAGCGCTGCCCGAGCAAATCGATTAATCCGCCGTAATAGCCCTGCGTGGCACCGACAATCATGCCAATCACGGAGGTCATCGCCGTCAGCAGAACGCCGAAGAACAGCGAAATCCGCAACCCGTAAAGGATTTGCGCCAGCACATCATGCCCGTTACTGTCGGTGCCCAGCCAGTTTTGGGTGGACGGGGGAGAAGGGAAGGGGCGTGTGGTGGAAAAATTAATGGAGCTGTAACTGTTACGAATGGGCGCCCACAGCGCCCAGCCGTGATCTTCAATCTGGCGCAGGACAAACGGATCCTGATAATCGGCCGGCGTTTCCAGCTCTCCGCCAAACGTCGTTTCGCTGTAATTGACCAGAAACGGCACATAGAGATGTCCCTGATAACGTGCCAGCAGCGGTTTGTCGTTGGCGAGGACGTTGGATAACAGCACCAGGATCAGCATCACCATGAAAATCCACAGCGACCAGTAACCACGGCGGTTCTGGCAAAAACGCGCCCAGCGCGCCTGACTGACGGAGTTCAGTTTAAAAAGGCTCATTACTGGCGGCCCTCAAAATCGATACGCGGATCAACCAGCGTGTAAGTGATGTCGCTGACGATATTGAGCAGCAATCCAATCAGCGTGAAAACATACAGCGTGCCGAAAATCACCGGGAAATCGCGCTGTACGATAGCGTCGTAGCCCAGCAATCCCAGCCCCTGTAAGGAGAACATCACTTCAATCAGTAATGAACCGGTGAAAAACATGCTGATAAAAGTCGCCGGGAAACCGGCGATCACCAGCAGCATCGCGTTGCGAAAAACGTGCCGGTACAAAATTTGTTTTTCGTTCAGCCCTTTCGCGCGCGCAGTCATCACATATTGTTTACCGACTTCATCCATAAACGAGTTTTTGGTCAGCATCGTGAGGGTCGCAAACCCGCCAATCACCGTCGCCAGCACCGGCAACGTTATATGCCAGAGGTAATCGGTTACTTTGCCGTACCACGGCAGGGTATCGAAATTCGGCGACGTCAGGCCGCGCAGCGGGAACCAGTCGAGATAACTGCCGCCTGTGAATAGCACAATCAATAAGATGGCAAACAGGAAAGAGGGAACGGCATAACCGACAATAATGACGGAGCTGCTCCAGGTATCGAATTTCGTGCCGTTACGCACCGCTTTGCGGATCCCGAGCGGGATCGACACCAGGTAGATAATCAGCGTGCTCCACAGGCCGATGGTAACGGAAACCGGCAGCGCGCTTTTCACCAGTCCCATAACGGATGAGCCGCGGAACAGACTGTCGCCAAAATTAAAGCGAACATAGTTGGATAACATCTCGAAATAACGCACATGCAGCGGTTTATCGAAGCCGAAGCGGTGGGTGATTTCGGCAATGACTTCCGGATCCAGGCCCCGTGCGCCGCGATACTGACCTTCACCAAACTGCGCTAAACCCGGCGACGCTTTGCCATTTCCGCTGCCCGCGCTGGCACCCGGTAAACCGCCTGACTGCCCCATTTCAATAGCGGCAATCGCCTGATCAACCGGACCGCCGGGAGCAATCTGCACAATAAAAAAGTTAATGGTGATGATCGCCCACAACGTGGGGATCACCAGAAGCAGTCGTCTTAAAAGATAGGCGGCCACAGTATGCTCCTCAGCGGCGTTGCGCAGGTAAACGGGCTGCGCGGTTAACGTCGTACCACCATGTGTCGAGTTCCATTCCGTTGGATGGGGTGACGGCTGGCATCGAGAATTTATCCCAGTAAGCGTAGCGCTCGTGATGGGTATACCACATTGGGATCATCAGCATATTCCACGTCAGCACACGGTCGAGCGCATGGCCCAGCGACAACAGGGCATCAGGTTTGCCCTGATTGGCGGCGATTTCGTCGGTCAGCTTGTCAATGGCCGGATCGCTGACACCTGATTTGTTATAGGTGGAATCGAGATATTTACTGTTCCAGTAAATCTGCAAATCGCTGCTCGGATACGACGTGGCGGGATAAACCGTCGGCAGCATATCGTAATCACGCTGGCGCATACGGCGCACGAACTGCGAATTATCCACTTCACGGATCGACATCTTAATGCCCAGTCGCTGTAAATTATGCTGGAACGGCAAGACGTACTGTGAATTCCCGCCGCCAGGTAACAGCAGCTCGAAGGTAAACGGCTTACCGGTTTTGCCATTCACCAGCACCTGATTTTTCACTTCCCAGCCCGCTTCTTTCAGTAATGCGGTGGCTTTCAGCAGATTTGCGCGGTCATTACCGGTGCCGTCAGAGCCGGGTGGCTGATACAGCGCGCTAAAGACTTCAGGCGGCACTTGGCCTTTCAGCGGCCCCAGCCACGCCAGTTCTGCGGAGTTCGGATAATCTTTTGCCGCGTAGTCGGTATTCTGGAAGTAACTGTTCACCCGCTGATACGCCCCGAAATACAGCGCCTTGTTCATCCAGTCAAAATCAAAAGCCAAAGTGATGGCTTCGCGCACCTTGCGGTCGGCGAATTGCGGGCGATGGATATTGAATGCCAGCCAGCGGGTATCCTGCGCTGCCTGATTTTCCACATCAGCTTTAACGATAAAGTTTTTGCTGAAATTACCGCCCTGATATTGCGTCGCCCAATTTTTCGGCGAGGTTTCCATGCGGAAATCAAACGCGCCGGACTTAAACGCCTCCAGCGCCACATTGTCGTCGAGGTAATAGTCGTAGCGGATGGTGTCAAAATTATAGCGGCCCCGGTTGACGGGCAAATTGGCCGCCCAGTAATCCGGCACGCGGGAATAGGTGATGTACTGACCGAGTTTGTAATCGCTGATGCGGTAAGGCCCGCTGCCCGGCGGCGGTGTACTCAGCGGTTCATTGAATTTATGCTTTTCCCAGAATGTCTGCGGCAAAATCGGCAAACCGAGCAGGCCGAGCATCATGTCTTTATCCGCTTTCGGCAACACCATGCGTACTGTCAGGCGCGAAATGGCTTTTACTTCCACACCTTTATACACCACGCGAAATTGCGGTACGCCTTCGGTCATGAATTTTCGGAAGCTGAAGGCCACATCACTGGCGGTAATCGGGGTATTGTCGTTGAAACGGGCGCGCGGATTGATATCCACTTCGACCCAACGGTACTGGCTGTCATAACGGGCAGAATCGGCGATCAGCGGATAATAACTGCCAATCTCATCGCTGGAGGTGGTAAACAGGCTGTCGTAAAGCGAGCCGCTGCGCGCAGCCGGATTACCGCGAGACGCGAAGCGGTTGAAGTTGTCGTAAGTACCAATGGCCGCCAGTGTGATCTGACCGCCTTTCGGGGCGGCAGGATTGACGTAGTCAAAACTGGTGAAGTTTGAGACATACTTGGGCTCGCCTAATATGGCGAACGCGTAACTGTCCTGTATGACTTCAGCTTGTGCGCTGAGACTCAGCAGGCACAGCACACCGGCAAAAACGCGAGAAAACATCCTGAATCTGCACTCCTGTGATGACGACAGCATAATGCGGCATTACCGCGGGCTATTTCGATATTAATCAATTGAAAGCAAAGATTTTGTCACGCACGACTCTTCGGTTTCGTCCCTGATTTTGGCCTTTTTATCACAACCGGATGCAGACGCCTAAAAGAAAAATGGAACAAAAGATGCGGGACTGATGCAGGTCAAATCTGCCAGGTGGCTTCTTTCTCATTGAAATCACGTATAAAGTCCAGCAGCTCAGGAACACCGAGCGATTTGCTGTACAGATATCCCTGTAAATAGGTCACGCCGTGATTGCGCAGATACTCCGCCTGCATCTGGGTTTCGACGCCTTCGGCTACGGTTTTGATCTTCAGTTCTTCCGTGAGTTTAAGGACGGTATCCAGCACCGGGGCGATCAGGGTGTTCTGATCAATCGACATGACAAAGCCGCGGTCAATTTTCAGATAATCCAGCGTGAACTTCTCAAGATAGATCAGCGCGCTATGGCCGGTGCCAAAATCGTCAATGGCTATTTCAATCTTATGGCGGCGCAGCCAGTTAAATTCCCGTAATGCGCCTTGTGTATCAATCATTCCACGTTCTGTAATTTCGAATACCACCTGGAAAGCATTCTCAGGTAACGCTTCAATAAAATTCATCACATCGTCATGAAAGCTGATTTTGTTCATGTGGTGAGGAGAAATGTTGATACTGAGTTTGCCCGGACCGGGAAAAGCGTGCTGCAAGGTATGGGCGTCCGCCGCCACCAGAGCCATCATATGTTGAGTCAGGTCGACGATAAGCCCCTGATTTTCAGCATAGCTGATAAAAACATCGGGCGGAATGGGCCCCTCAATGGGGTGCTGCCAGCGCAGCAGGGCTTCAACGCCAGTTACCTTCAGGCTTTTTGAGTCGATAACCGGCTGATATTCAACAAAGAATTCTTTATTTTTCAGCCCGCGCAGAACCTCACGCTCAACGTTATGGCGGTTCAGCAGGCTGTGGTAAATCAGCGCGCAAACCAGCATGCTAAGCAGCAGGCCGCCTGAGAACGTAAAGAGTATGTTATCGCGGGTCAGGGAAGGAGAGTAGAGACGAATGCTGAAAGGATAATTATCTATTTTGACTTGAGTAAAATGGCTGCGGGGCAAATCACTGACCTTGATCAGACCAGCCTGAGAAGAAATCAGTGCGCTCTCTCCCACCAGCAGTGCAAAACCCCGGTAGCCGGAACCTGGCTGCGCAAAAAGCATATACGGCGACAACGTCAGTTCCAGCGTTGCTATCACGCCATCGTCCGTTGCTCCGGGGTTACGCTGCCATATAAGGATCACCGCGCGGTTCGGAACGGCTGGGGTGCCCATCTGCAGGCCGATACTCATGTTGTTATCAAATTCGAGGTCATGCAGGGTACTGTTTACAGGAATGTGCTGATTACCGGAAGCCGAGGAACAAAAAACGATGCCATTACGCACCAGCTGAAAATCACGAACACCAATGCTGAATGCGACGTCACGGTTTAATTCCCCGGCAATGGAATGGCAGGGTTCTGTCGTGAGCAGTCCGATTCTGTGCATCGTGTCGGTTAACTGGCGCAGATAATCAGCAGTAAATTGTGCCGTTCGTTGCGCGATTTCATTTTGTTCGCGGAGATTGTTGGTTTTAATAACGGTGAGGGTAACTGCGATAAATAAAATGAAAAACAGGGCTGAAAAAAGCAGGCTTCTCTTTAAATACAGATGTTTGGGCAATACGGTGTGTGTTAACGCCGTTTTTAAACCCATATGTTTTGCCCTTTTCGCGCAGAGGAAATAAAAGAATAACGTCGTCAAAAAATCAACAGACACTTCATACACTTTATTACAGGCATAAAAAAACGCCATCCAAAGATGACGTTTTTTTATTCGCTTGGCATAGGACAACAAGAACTAAATCATAAGGTAACGGGATCAGCCGTTAGCTAAAACTCGTCTTGCTTCACGATAACGTGCATTCCAGTAGGACTCTTTCAGATTTGAAATCATCACACCGTTGCTGGTGGATGCATGTACAAACTGATCGTTACCTAAATAAATGCCGACGTGACGGCCTGTTGAACCCGCACGGAACAGAACCAGATCACCCGGACGCAGTTTCGTGCGCTGGATTTTCTTGCCTTTCTCTTCCTGTTCATAGGTTGAACGAGGTAAATCCATACCAAATTGTTCGCGGAATGTTACCTGAACGAACGCTGAGCAATCGATACCACGCTTGCTGTCACCGCCCAACCGATAACGAACGCCTTTCCAGCCAGCGTACTGATCCATAATTTTGGATTTAACGTTGACGTTGCGAACCATTGCTTCGAATTCATCCTGAGAGGCTTGCAGTAGAAGGCCATCATTGCCATTTACTGCACGCATATCAGTTTGCGCGTTTTCTGTGTTCGAAGAATGTGTACCACTACATGCAGAAAGAATAATTGCTGCACCAATCGCGGGAATTATCCGCGTGATATATCTCAGAAACGGTTGAGACTTGACCATTATTGTTGTTATCCCTTGCTGTCCTTAACGATGAAATCGTTATTAAAATTGCCAAACGAAGCGAGATTACCTGCCATATATCTGTGGGACAAATACCAGGGGGAGGAAATGTGCGTCGGAGCACGTTTTTTTCCTGAACCGGGGTGTTTTTAACACAATTCTATACAGGCGAATTGGAGATTACCGTAATGAACAGGTGATTGCGAGAGGTATTATGAGATTTTTTATAAGAAATTGTGATGTAAGGTGATGTAAGTAAACATGTTAAAAATGCTGTGTGATCTTTACGCGAATTTGGGTTAAAACCGCATCAATAGCGCGTTCAGGGGACATAATACAGCGCAGAGGCGTTGAGAAACATCCTTTAAAAAGGCCCGGCAAATCATAAAGATCTGCCGGGCCATAAATATTATGTATGCATCCAAAATTATGCGTGTGTCTTAGGATTTTTTTTACCGGGTAATTTTTGATCAAGCCAGTTAATCAGCGTATCGCTGGCTGGTGTCATCAGCCACCAGCTGGCACCGACCAGCACGACGGACATTGAGCCGACCGCGATATCAGTAAACCAGTGTGCACCAATCATCACGCGTGGGAGTGAGAAGATGAGGGTGATGATCAAGGCGACAGCGAATGCTGACTTACTCAGGTAGCGCAGCATAAAGCATGAAAAAATAATTAGCATCATGCCATGGTCGCCGGGGAAGCTGTCGCTGGAAGCATCTTTGGTGGGAATGCCGGTCAGTTCGCTCACGCGGTTTACGCCCGGGAAGCTGAGTGACGGGCTTTTATGGCTGACAGGCAATAAATGTCCGAGCTGGTTGAGCACAACGGCAGTCAGCAACATCACGACACCAATAATGATGTACCGGCGACGCCCGTCGCTATCCTGCTTCAGGAAATAGCTCAGATACAGGATTCCCATCGCCAGCAATGAAATCAGATCAAAGGCACGATTATTGGTCACGGCGACCAGGTGCAGGAACCACGCATCAGTGGCCAGATGTTGATTAAAAAAGAAGAAAATCGATTTATCAATCGGGAACCAGAAACCATGGTTTGCTGGCAAATAGAAAGATAAAAATAAGGCAACACCCAATACATTGAGTATCAGGATTGCGGGAATATTGCGGCGCCACATAAAGGAAGACCTATTCTTAGCAAAGTAAGGAATAACTTAGTTAGCGTTAACTTAATCTGATCAACTTAAACGAATCTTCAACAAGGAGGATTGTATTGCATTCCACTGCACTTCATTTTGCGTAATAAGCTCAATTCTGCTGTCTAACGGCGCCACCGCTTTTGTTTCAATGTGTAAGTCATTGCCCTGACGGTTAATCAGTAATGTGCCTTCTTTAATGCGTATAACCCCTTTGACGCGATCAACCTGCACCGCGCGCGCCCAGTCGAGAATGCCTGCGGTCTCAAACTGCGTTTCGCCATCAAATATCCACCCGCAACTGGTATAACCGTCTGCCTGATTCAGTGCGCGACGCCAGCGCTGTTTTCCCGGCAGGCTCAGTGCAGCCAGTCCTTGTTTAGCGGCGTGAGCGTGATGATGTTTACCTTGCGGTAACTCAACCAGATTCTGGCGCGGAAAATCAAGTAATGTCAGGTCGATCTCACCTTGCGAAGCCGTCACCAGAAGTCGCTCGTGACCATTCTGCTGATACCATTCGTCCAGCTTCTGCGTGTCCTGCGCCTGCGTCACATCAGACTTATTTGCCACGATAATGTCTGCTGCGGCTAACTGATCGCGAAAGTTTTCATTATCAGTCACCCGCTGATCGCTTAACTGACGCGGATCCAGCAGGCAAAGCGTGGCATTGAGTGTCAGCCAGTTGCTGTAAACGTCAGACGTCAGTAAAGAAAGAATCTGTTTCGGATGCCCCAGCCCGGTGGGTTCTATCAGCAAGCGGTCAGGTTTAGCCTGCTGCAATAACATATTCAGACCGACCTGCATTGGCAATCCGTTCACACAGCACATGCAACCACCGGGGATTTCCTTCAAAACCGCCCCACTGTCAGCCAGTAATGCACCATCAATGCCGACTTCGCCGAATTCATTCACCAGCACGGCCCACTTTTCACCTTCAGGCTTCTGAGCCAGAAGGTGGCGCAGCGTGGTGGTTTTTCCGCTTCCCAGAAAGCCGGTGATCAGGTTGGTTTTGGTCATGGTTGCACATCCTTTTTGAAAAATTCCCCGCCAATGTGCAGCGACTCCTTAAGAAAATCCAGCGTTGCGCCGATGTAAGACATGGATTGCTTATTTTTGCCGGCAGGCAAGCAAGATTTATTTTGCCTCCAGACGTGTAAATTCAATTAGATGTATTAATGTTAAATTGTGGTTACGGGAACTTTAAAATTAATAGTTATGATGAGGTGTCACCATGAACAGAATTACCTGTGTACTGTTTTTGGGAGTCATGGCCTCAGGGACGATTCAGTTTGCCAGTGCCGCTGCAACAGGCGGAATTATTCATATTACCGGGTCAATTGTTGACGGAGGATGTCACGTCAGTGCCGCACGTAATGCGGTGATCAGCGACTGTGATCGTGGCGGAAAACAGGTGAGGCAAGTTCATACGCTGAATGCGCAAAATCCTTCTTCTTTCGCCTTGCCTTTGTCTCTCGGGCAGGTCACCACGCGGCATATTAATAATGATCCTCGCCTTGCGGTGATGACGGTGAGTTATAACTAAGCAGCCGTAAATAGTTAGTATCGTTAATATGTTTCGCTCCGGTCATTGAGCGCGGTAATGCAATGTATCGTTATGTGGCCGGACAACTTTATGAACTGGCTGGCCCAATCTTGATCGGGCCGTCAGTTTTCTATTCCTGTCCTTTCCCTTTTTGCTGACATGTTATAATTTTCTCTCTTATTTCAGGCATCAGAACGATTAATCAGATGTCAGACCAATTGAGCTTGTGTCAGTGAAAGGGGCAAAAACATGCGACTTTATCAGGAGATAGGCGGTCATTTACGTCGCGATATCCATGCCGGAAAATATGCCCCTGGCGATCGCCTCCCTCCGGAGCGTGACATTGCGGAATCTTATTCCGTCAGCCGAAGTGTAGTGCGTGAAGCGCTGATCATGCTGGAGCTGGAAAAAGTGGTCGAAGTGCGTAAAGGTTCCGGCGTCTATGTATTGCATCAACCGGAAGATAGCCAGCCGGAAAGCGCTGACAGCGGATATGGCCCGTTCGAGTTATTACAGGCGCGGCAATTGCTGGAAAGCGAAGTCGCGGCTTTTGCGGCGATGCAGGCCACTAAGACGGATATTCTGCAAATGCGCGATGCCATTGATGCACAGCGAGAATGCATTGCACGTGGCGTCTCCGATGATGCTGAAGATCAGCGGTTTCATGCCTTGCTGGCGCAGGCTTCCCAGAACAGTGTGCTGGTTAAACTGGTGGATGATCTGTGGCTGATCCGCCAGCGCAGCTCAATGTGGCAGGGGATCCATCAGCATGTCGGCGATAAAAACTACAGTCAGATTTGGTTGCAGGACCATCAGACAATCTTGCAGGCAGTACTTCGCAGGGATCCGAAAGCCGCCAAGCAGGCGATGTGGCAGCATCTGGAAAATGTCAAAGATATGCTGTTACAGGTTTCGGATGCTGATGATCCGTCTTTTGACGGATTCCTTTTTTCCTCAGTCCCCTCAGAACTGAACGACTGATACCGCCGCACAAATAAGAACGGCTGCCGCAGCAGCCGTTCTTAGCTTCAGTTGCCGGGCTTAACCTACGTATTTTGCCACGGTTTTCTTCGCGCCAATTCTTTGCAGATCGGCATACGCGCTCAGTATGGCCGCTACGACTTTCTCTTCATGAGGCAATTGCTCACCGAATACGCCCGTCAGGGCCAGCAGGGCTTTCACCCGCGGTTCGCCATCTTCGGTTGATGCCACAATTTTAGCGACGGTTTCAGCCATCGGATCTTTAATCTCAATGGACTGCCCGGCATCATCAGTACCACCGACATAACGCATCCAGCCTGCCACGCCCAGCGCCAGTAATTCATAGGAACCACCATTTTTAACATGCCAGCGGATGGAATCGAGCATACGCTGTGGCAGTTTCTGGGTGCCGTCCATCGCGATTTGCCAGGTTCGGTGTTTCAGCGCCGGGTTGCTGTAACGTGCAATCAGGCTGTCAGCATACGCACCGAGATCAACACCCTCGACGCTCAGCGTCGGAGCTTGTTCATGCAGCATCAGATGATGGGCAGCGGCCTTATAGTTGGCATCTTCCATACAATCGTTGATGTGCTGATAACCGGCCAGATAGCCGAGATAGGCGAGGAAAGAGTGGCTGCCGTTCAGCATGCGCAGCTTCATCTGTTCGAAAGGCAAAACGTCGGCAACCATCTGTGCGCCAGCTTTTTCCCAGTCCGGACGGCCCGCCACGAAATGGTCTTCCACGACCCACTGAATGAAGGGTTCACAGGCGATACCGCAAGGATCGGTCACACCTCCGAGGGCTTCGGTGATTTCTTCCAGCGTATTTTCCGTCGCGGCAGGAACAATACGGTCAACCATGGTGCTTGGGAAAGAGACGTTTCCGGCGATCCATTCAGCCAGTTCTGCGGAACGTGCTTTCGCCATGCCCAGTACGGCGTTTTTTACCACCAGACCGTTTTCAGGAATGTTATCGCAGCATAAAACGGTGAAGCCTGGTAAGCCGCGCTCATGACGTAAACGCAGGGCTTCGACTAAAACGCCCGGAGCGGTACCCGGCGCCTGACCGCCCGCCAGATCCTGCTGAATTTTTGGATTTTGCAGATCCAGTTCGCCGGTGCCCGGCTCAATGCAATAACCTTTTTCAGTGATGGTCAGGGAAACAATCGCGATCTGTGGCTCAGTGAGTTTTTCAAGTACTGCTTCCAGCCCGTCAATCCCGCCGTGCACAGATTCATGTGCAGAGCCGATGATAATCGCCTGATTGCCGTCCGCGCCTTTTTCCAGCACGGTAAACAGATGATTTTGCTGACGCAAACTCTGGATCAGCGTTTCATTGCCGAACAGGCTAATTTCGCAAATGCCCCAGTCGCCCCCCTGGAGGTTCAGCACGCGGTTGGTCAGTAGCGCCTGGTGAGCGCGATGGAAGGCACCAAATCCGAGATGAACAATACGGCTTTTTAACACATCGCGATCATAAGCAGGCAATGACACTGCTGCAGGCAGGGACGCTGTGGCAATAGTTTTCATGCAATACTCCAGGCAAGTCAGAAATAAATAATTGGTCAGGCCAAATTGGGGCTATTTACCCGTCAGTTGAATTTTATGCTGGATAAAGCGACGATTTAAGCCGAAATCAGGGCTTAGAGTGTAAAGTCATATGATAGAAAGGGGAATTGGTAAGTCCAGATAGCCACTCATTTTGTGATGCAGATCCACTGTCTGAAGGATTAATCGCAAAATGCAGACAATAAAAAAGGAACGCCGCAGCGTTCCTTTCAGCAGAGAGCGGGGCGCTGATTAATCCGCGCGCCCCATATAACGACGTTCTGCGATATGAATACGGATTTTGTCGCCAGAACTCAGGTATTCAGGAACCTGAATGTTCAGACCGGTGCTCATGACCGCAGGTTTGGTGCGGGAACTGGCGGAAGCGCCTTTGATGCCCGGTGCCGTTTCCACGATTTCCAGATCCACCGTCTGCGGCATTTCAAGCGCCAGCAGCTGGCTGTCCAGCGTCAGAACCTGCATGCCCTGCAAACCTTCTTCAGGGATGAACAGCAGTTCGTCTTCAATCTGCGCCTTATTAAAGGTGTAGGGCGTGAAGTCTTCGTCATCCATAAAGATGTATTCGTCACCATCAACGTAAGAGAAGTTCACTTTACGACGGGTCAGGGTAACGGTATCCAGGATATCGTCGCCTTTGAAGCGCTCTTCCACTTTGCCACCAGTACGAACGTCAGCGAAACGCATTTTGTACAAGGTGCTGGCACCACGGGCGCTCGGGCTCTGAACATCAATATCTTTTACCAGCAGCAATTTGCCGTCGTAGTTCACAACGAAGCCGCGTTTAATTTCGTTAGCACGTGCCATATAAATAACCTGTCAGGAGAGAGATAAATAATTTGCGACACGTTACCCGCGCCGCTGATTTCAGGCAAGCAGATAGCGTAAAAAGAGTCGCGAAAATCCGCTTTATGACGCATATTTTGCGCTTCGCCTGCCGGTATGAAAAATGTTCGGGTTATCGTGTTAAAGAGTCGTAAATATTTCGCTGGTGGCGCATTACGCTGCCTGCTATTGTCGCGGCTCAAAATGAGGCCTGAGGAGGCTGTTGATGGACTGTCGTACTGATTGCGGAGCCTGTTGCATAGCGCCTTCAATTTCCAGCCCGATCCCGGGAATGCCAGACGGAAAGCCTGCCAATACGCGCTGTGTTCAGCTGGCTGATAACTTTCTGTGTAAGATTTTCACCTCACCACTGCGTCCGAAAGTTTGCGCCAGCCTGCAGGCCAGCCGCGAAATGTGCTTTACACATCGCGACCAGGCGCTGACTTATCTGATTCAGCTTGAGGCAGATACCGCGCCTTAAATCACCGCCGCAGGCACGTCTTCCGCCGGTTTATCGACGTTTTTCACATTCCAGATACATAACACCGAACCAATCACCATCGCCAGTGCGGCATAAAATACCGCATGGTATGTCCAGAACTGGGCGATCACCCCGGCCAGCGAACCGGCCAGGATCCAGCCCGCCCGCGTTGAATTGGTAAATAACGTGGTGGCCGCGCCCGCCTGACCTGGCATCAGATCCTGGAAATACAGCATGCCGATCCCGGCCAGAATGCCGATGAAAATTGCGTTCAGCAACTGTAAAGCAATCAGCATTGCCGCACCGGTAGTAAACAGAATGCCGCCGTAGAAAATCACCCCCGCCAGCACAGCGAAACGCATCAGGAAGCGTTTCCCCAACTGTTTAGCCAGATATCCGGCGATCAGCATGGTCGGAATTTCCAGACAGGCTGCACTGCCCATCAGTACCCCCGCCAGTTTTTCCGGCAGACCCAGTTCACGCACCACATACAGCGGCATATTGATCAGATAAATGCTGTTTGCTGCCCACATCAGTGAACAGGCGATGAACAGCATCAGCGTATCACGGCGGTTACGGCGTGGTGCTTCCAGCGTGGCGGTGGTCTTGATGTGCGCCTTGGGCATCGAAGGCAGGAACATCCACACCATCACGCCGCACAGCAAGAAAGCCAGCGTGGCAGCGCAGTACATAAAGGTAAAACCAAAGCCCATCGACAGGGCAAAGGCCAGCGGCGGTCCGACGACCCATGCCAGCGAAACCTGTGCGCGCAAAATGGAGCTGAACATTACGGCTTCGCGACCAGTTTTTTCGGAATGCTCCCGTGCTAACGCGAACATCTGCGGGTTAGCTGTGGAACCAAAGCTCGACAGCAAAACGCCGATGAACAGCAGGATAAAGTAATTACGGTTAAAGGCGAAAAGCACACAAGCCAGCGCACCCAGAATGCAGCAATACAAAATCAGCGTTTTGCGGTCACCGCGTTGATCAGACCAGGTCGCCAGCAACTGGCTGACGAAGATGCCAATCACGGCACTGCCGGTAAAGAAGATACCCACCATAAACGGGCTGACGTGAACCTGAGAAGTGAGGAACAGGCTGAGCGTCGGGGTCTGTAACGCGCCTGCAATGCCGGTAAGGAAGGCGATGATCAGAAAAGCAGTTGACGTCATGTCGGGTAAACGGCGGGCTGACGTTGTAGAAATTCGCATTAGCTAAGTGAACCAGAAGTAGAGGAGGGGACGAAATTTGCGCGAATGTTACGACAGTTTAAAAAAAACAAAAACAGGTTTTGATCATCAAAAATGTAAACCACAGTGAATTTGCCATACTGAATAATAAAACCGCACTTTGTGTCAAAAATGACCGGGTGAGGCGTCGCTTCTTCACCGCAATATTGTCCGCAGAGAAGGGGGCAGCTTGCGTCAGCATTTTTCGTCAGCCTGACTTCAGCATTTGCGTTAAGTTATCCGTTTCGGAAAGCTCTCAGAAAGGAAACTGTGCGTAACATCAAAAAATCGTTACGCAAAATCAGGGAAAGCTTGATTTAAATACAGGCCGGATTGAGACTTCTTGAAACGTTTCAGCGTTGTCGGTTTTTCTTCTGAAATCTGATGGCGCTCCTTTTTTCTCAGTAAAGCTGAAACGATTCAATTTCAGCAGGAGAGGAGAATTATGTTCCAACTGTCACAGCAAGATATTCATCTCGGTGCGGCTGCCAGCGATAAGCAGGACGCTATTCGCCAGGTTGCAGCAGCACTGACTCAGGCCGGTCGCGTCAGCGCAGGTTATGTAGACGGCATGCTGGCGCGTGAGTTGCAAACCTCTACTTACCTTGGCAACGGCATCGCAATCCCGCATGGCACCACAGATACCCGTGATCTGGTGCTTGATACCGGTGTGCAGGTTTTCCAGTTTCCGCAAGGGATTACCTGGGGCGAAGGCCAGACGGCATATGTCGTGATCGGCATCGCAGCTCGTTCTGATGAACACCTCGGTTTGCTGCGTCAGCTGACGCACGTCTTAAGTGACGACAGCGTGGCTGATCGCCTGGCAAAAACAGATTCCGCTGAAGAATTACGCAGCCTGCTGATGGGCGAAAAAAATGCGGCTGAATTCCTGTTTGATAGCCAGTTGATCGCAGTCGATGTGGCCGCAGAAAACCTGATCACGTTACAGGCGCTGAACGCTGGCCGCCTGAAAGAGATTGGCGCTGTCGATACCGCTTTTGTCAGCGATGTGATCAGCCGTAAACCGCTGAACCTCGGGCAGGGCATCTGGCTGAGCGACAGCACCGAAGGCAACCTGAAAAGTGCTGCAACGGTAAGCCGTGCACAGCAGGCATTTGATCTGGATGGCGAAAAAGTCTCCATGCTGCTGACGATTTCTGTTGCTGACGATCAGCCGCTCGATGTGCTGAACTACCTCAGTGATTTGCTGATTGCCAACAAAGCTGAACGCTTGCTGACGGCAGATTCCGTCGGTGTGCTGGCATTGCTGACCAGCGAAGTCGAAGAACAAGCCAACGTGCTGACCGCTGAATACGTTATCCGTAACGAACACGGCTTGCACGCCCGTCCGGGTACCGCACTGGTGAACGTTATTAAGCAGTTCAGCAGCGAAATCACGGTAACGAATCTTGATGGCAGTGGTAAACCTGCCAACGGCCGCAGCCTGATGAAAGTCGTGGCGCTGGGCGTGAAAAAAGGTCACCACCTGCGTTTTACCGCGAGTGGTGAGGATGCAGAGCTGGCATTAAAAACCATCGGTGAAGCGATTGCTGAAGGTCTTGGGGAGGGCGCATGAGCCGTCGGGTCGCCACAATTACCTTAAACCCGGCCTATGATCTGGTCGGATACTGCCCCGAAATCGAACGGGGTGAAGTCAACCTGGTACAAACCACCGGCCTGCACGCGGCAGGTAAAGGGATTAACGTTGCCAAAGTGCTGAAAGATCTCGGCATCGACGTCACCGTTGGCGGTTTCCTCGGTAAAGAAAATCAGGATGGCTTCCAGCTGTTATTCAGCGATCTGGGTATTGCGAACCGCTTCCAGGTGGTTAATGGCCGCACCCGTATCAATGTCAAACTGACTGAAAAAGATGGTGAAGTCAGCGATTTCAATTTCTCCGGCTTCAACGTCACGCCTGCTGACTGGGAACGTTTCGTAACGGATTCCCTGTCATGGCTGGGCCAGTTCGACATGGTTGCCGTCAGCGGCAGTCTGCCAGCGGGTGTTGATCCTGACGCTTTCACCGACTGGATGAAACGTCTGCGCGCACAGTGCCCGTGCATCATCTTCGACAGCAGCCGTGAAGCGCTGGTTGCCGGTCTGAAAGCCGCGCCCTGGCTGGTGAAACCTAACCGCCGTGAACTGGAAATCTGGGCTGGCCGTAAATTGCCGGAACTGAGCGACGTGGTAGAAGCCGCGCATGCCCTGCGTGATCAGGGGATCGCCCATGTGGTGATTTCTCTGGGTGCTGAAGGTGCATTGTGGGTTAACGCCTCCGGTGCGTGGATCGCTAAACCGCCAGCCTGTGAAGTCGTCAGCACCGTGGGTGCTGGTGATTCCATGGTCGGTGGTCTGATCTACGGTTTGCTGATGCGTGAATCCAGTGAACATACGCTACGACTGGCCACTGCTGTTGCTGCCCTGGCTGTCAGCCAGAGTAATGTCGGTGTCACCGATCGTCCGCAACTCGCGGCGATGATGGCCCGTGTTGATCTGAAACCCTTTTAATCCGCAGGAGTCAGAATGAAAATGCTGCTGATGATAGACAGTTCGCTGGGACAGGCTCGCAGCCAACTGGCAAAAAATTTGCTCGCTGCTGCTGCGGCGAAAGCAGGCCACTCGTTGACCGAACAGGCCGCTGACGCTGATGTAGTGATTGTGGCCGGTGAAACCGTGCCAAACGAACCTGCGCTGGCTGGCAAAAATATTTATACCGGTAATGTGGCTGATGCAGTCCGTGATCCGGAGGCTTTCCTGCAACGCGCTGTGGCTGAAGCTAAACCTTATGTCGCACCTGTTGCGGCAGCCGTTGCCGCTCCGGCAGCCAGCGGCCCGAAACGTATCGTCGCCATCACTGCCTGCCCGACCGGTGTTGCACACACCTTTATGGCTGCAGAAGCGATTGAAACTGAAGCCAAAAAACGTGGCTGGTGGGTAAAAGTTGAAACCCGCGGTTCTGTAGGTGCAGGCAATGCTATTACACCGGAAGAAGTTGCAGCGGCCGATCTGGTGATTGTCGCGGCTGACATCGAAGTGGATCTGGCGAAGTTTGCCGGTAAGCCGATGTACCGCACGTCTACCGGTCTGGCACTGAAAAAGACCAAACAGGAACTGGACAAAGCGCTGGTTGAAGCTGAAGTGTTTGAGCCGAAATCTCAGGGCGCAGCGACGGGTACCAGGAAGAAAGAAGCGGGCGGCGCAGGCCCATACCGTCACCTGCTGACCGGCGTGTCTTACATGCTGCCAATGGTGGTTGCGGGTGGTCTGTGTATCGCACTGTCATTTGTCTTCGGTATCAAAGCCTTTGAAGTGAAAGGCACGCTGGCGGCGGCATTGATGCAAATCGGTGGCGCTTCAGCCTTCGCGCTGATGGTGCCGGTTCTGGCCGGTTTCATTGCCTTCTCTATCGCTGACCGTCCGGGCCTGACGCCGGGTCTTATCGGCGGCATGCTGGCTGTCAGCACCGGTGCTGGTTTCCTCGGTGGTATCATCGCAGGTTTCCTGGCGGGTTATGTGGCGAAAGCCATCAGCGGCAAGCTGAAATTACCGCAAAGTATGGAAGCGCTGAAACCTATCCTGATTATTCCGCTGGTGGCGAGTCTGATTACCGGTCTGGTGATGATTTACGTGGTCGGTACGCCGGTTGCTAAAATCATGGCGGGTCTGACTGCCTGGCTGCAATCTTTGGGTACAGCCAATGCGGTACTGCTCGGCGCAATTCTCGGTGCGATGATGTGTACCGACATGGGTGGCCCGGTGAACAAAGCTGCTTACGCGTTCGGTGTGGCACTGCTGAGTTCTTCCGTCTACGCACCAATGGCCGCCATCATGGCTGCCGGTATGGTGCCACCTCTGGCGATGGGGCTGGCGACATTGCTGGCGCGTCATAAGTTCGAGCAAAGCGAACGTGAAGGCGGTAAAGCGGCGCTGGTATTGGGCTTGTGCTTTATCTCTGAAGGTGCGATTCCGTTTGCGGCCCGTGACCCGATGCGTGTTCTGCCATGCTGTATCGCAGGTGGTGCACTGACCGGTGCGCTGTCGATGGCATTCCACGCACAACTGATGGCACCACACGGCGGTCTGTTCGTACTGCTGATCCCAGGTGCAATCACGCCGGTTCTCGGTTATCTGGTGGCGATTATCGCCGGTACGGTTCTGGCGGGTGGCGCATACGCGATTCTGAAACGTTCAGATGCTGCGGTAGCCGCGAAAGCTGCTGCATAACAGTAAATCGTTAAAAAACAAAAAGGCGCGACATGTGAATGTCGCGCCTTTTTTATTGCGCCTTCCCTTCGCAGGGGAGGGCGCCGACCGGAATTTACGGTAAAAACTACGCCGCGGCTTCGTCATTCTCGGCAGTCTGCTGCGCTTTCAGCCAGGCGATTTCATCTTTCCAGATATCCGGATTGACAGTTTCGAGGATCATCGGGATGCCGTCGAAACGTGCATCTTTCATAATCCAGCTGAATACGGTATTGCCGATATTGCCTTCGCCAAGGCTGTGGTGGCGGTCAACGCGGCTGTTGAACTCGCTTTTCGCGTCGTTGAGGTGCATCCCTCGCAGATATTGAAAACCAACCACCTCTTCAAAGTGCTTAAAGGTTTTCTCGCATTCTTCTGCCGTGCGCAGGTCGTAACCTGCCGCAAAGGCATGGCAGGTATCGATACAGACGCCAACGCGGCTTTTGTCTTCCACGCCTTCAATAATTTTGGCCAGATGCTCGAAGCGGAAGCCAAGATTGCTGCCCTGACCGGCGGTGTTTTCGATAACCGCAGTCACGCCTTTGGTTTTATCCAGCGCAATGTTCAGGGATTCAGAAATCAGCGCCAGGCATTTATCTTCTTCGATTTGCATCAGGTGGCTGCCCGGATGGAAATTCAGCAGCGACAGGCCCAGCTGTTCACAACGTTGCAGCTCATCGAGAAACGCCTCGCGGGATTTCTCCAGCGCCTCAGTCACCGGGTGCCCGAGGTTAATCAGGTAGCTGTCGTGCGGCAAAATCTGATTGCTTTGGTAACCGTATTTTTCACAGGCCACTTTGAATTTTTCGATGACGTCTTCCGGCAACGGTGCGGCTTTCCACTGACGCTGATTCTTTGTGAAAAGCGCAAAAGCCGTGGCTTCCAGCTCGTGTGCCCTCAGAACCGCCTGATCGACACCCCCGGCCGCACTCACGTGTGCTCCCACAAACTTCATTTTTGCTCCTCAGTTATTCATCGCGTTTATGGACAAATGATAGCGCCTCCGGGCAGGAGGCGCAGCACTGAAGTGTTAAAAGCAGCAATATCAGCCAAAAAGATGCTGAACCACTTGGTTGATACCGGCACCGCCGACAATCAGCCAGATAAACAGCAACGCCGCCAGCAGCATCGGTTTAAGCCCCGCCTGACGCAGTGCGCTCATGTGGGTGGTCAGCCCGAGCGCCGCCATCGCCATCGCCAGCAGCACGGTATCGAGCGTAATCAGCGCCGGGATCCAGCTGTGTGGCAAAATATTCAGCGAGTTGAATGCTGCCACCAGAATAAACAGCAGGGCAAACCATGGGATAGTTATATTGCGCATGCCCGCATTCTGGCCACCTTGTTGTACCTCTTTACGTGACTTCCAGCCAGAGAGCAGCAGCAGGAATGGTGCCAGCATCATGACGCGGATCATCTTGGCGATCACTGCCGCGTTTTCCGCATCCGGGCTGACACCCTGACCGGCCGCCACGACCTGCGCCACTTCGTGCACCGTCGAACCGGTGTAAATGCCGAACTGAGCAGCGGTAAAACTCAGCCAGTGATACTGCGCATTCAGATGCCATAACCACGGATACAGAAAGATGGCGGCTGTCCCGAAGATAACGACAGTGGCGACTGCAACCGTCACTTTCTCTGCTTTGGCATTCAGCACCGGTTCCGTCGCCATCACCGCCGCTGCGCCACAGATGCTGCTGCCTGCGCCAATCAGCATCGCGGTATCGCGATCCAGTTTAAACACCCGCTGTCCAAGCCAGCAGGCGAGGGCGAAAGTGGAGCACAACATCAGCGCGTCGATCACAATACCGGTCGCGCCGACATCGGCGATTTGTGCGAAGGTCAGCCGCAAGCCGTAAAGGATAATCCCCAGACGCAACAGACGTTGTTTCGCCAGCGTCACGCCGTCTTCGCACCAGGGTTTTGCCGCCGGATATACCGTATTGCCGACCACCATGCCGATGACAATCGCCAGCGTCAGCGCGCTCAGGCCGAGATGACTCAGTGCAGGAATATCGCTCAGCCAGAGCGCGAGTGCAGTGATCACACCGGTCAGCGCCAGCCCGGGTAACACGCGGCCAAAGCCCGACAAATGGGGTAAAGGGTGTTTATCCGCCGTCTTTTTATTTTCATTTTTAAGCGCAAGTGTACTCATTGTCCGTTCCTCGTTCAGGAGTGATGAAACAAGGCTACGCCGCGCTTATATAAAAATGAAATAGATTATTACTTTATAACCTAGCTGTAAAACTGGTATAAAACCTTCATTCAAAAGAGGCCTGCAAGGCAAGGGTCTATACTTAAAGCACAGCGTGCTGTCAGGCGCGTGAGAATAGCGGGACATTTATGCACATAACATTGCGACAACTTGAAGTTTTCGCCGAGGTGCTGAAAAGCGGTTCGACCACGCAGGCGTCGGTTGTGCTTTCATTATCACAATCGGCGGTCAGTGCGGCGCTGGCCGATATCGAAGGGCAGCTTGGCGTGCAGTTATTTGACCGTGTCGGGAAGCGGCTGGTAATTAATGAGCATGGGCGTTTACTGTATCCGAAAGCGCTGGCGTTGCTCGAACAGGCGGGCGAAATCGAGCGACTGTTCAATCACGATAACGGTTCGCTGCGCATCGGCGCGAGCAGCACCATCGGCAACTATATGCTGCCGGCGATGATCGCGGATTACCGCCTGGATTTCCCCAATACGCCGCTGGAGCTGAATGTCGGTAATACCAATGATGTTATTAACGCGGTGGCGGATTTTCGTGTCGATCTCGGTCTGATCGAAGGCCCGTGTCAGATGCCGGAACTGATCACTCAGCCCTGGCTGGATGATGAACTGGTGGTGTTTGTCGCGCCGGAAAATCCGCTGGCAGGGCGGGTCGTTTCGCTGGAATCGCTGGCGCGTGAACCCTGGATCCTGCGCGAGCGCGGTTCCGGTACCCGTGAGGTGTTAGATCATCTGCTGTTGCCTCAGTTGCCGGATTTTAACCTGGTGATGGAACTGGGGAATTCCGAGGCCATTAAGCACGCTGTAAGGCATGGCATCGGGATCAGTTGCCTCTCGCGGCGGGTGATTTCTGAGCAGCTGAGCAGCGGTTCGCTGGTGGAAATCCGGCTGCCCGTCGCGCCGCTGGTGCGTAAGCTTTACCTGATTCATCACCGGCAAAAACATATCTCCGGCGCATTATCACGTTTTCTAACCTATTGTCGCGAAGCCCAATAACGGTCTTTCACTAATGATCTGCGGCCAGTTATGAAGGTGTCTTATAACAGGTCGTTCCTGCTATTCAGAGCGGCAGGTTTTGCTACAATCCGCGCTTAAATTTGCACATGACGAGCGGATATAGGGAAAAAATGGCTCAACAACCTACAAAAAATACGCAGGTGGCTCCCACACTGCGTCGCGAGCTGAAGGCACGTCACTTAACGATGATCGCCATAGGCGGTTCAATTGGTACGGGGTTATTCGTTGCATCAGGTGCGACAGTTTCCCAGGCAGGCCCGGGTGGGGCACTGCTTTCCTACGCATTAATCGGCATCATGGTTTACTTCCTGATGACCAGCCTCGGTGAGCTGGCGGCGTTCATGCCGGTTTCCGGTTCATTCTCCACTTACGGCTCCCGTTATGTTGAAGAAGGCTTCGGTTTCGCACTGGGCTGGAACTACTGGTACAACTGGGCAGTCACCATCGCGGTTGACCTGGTGGCCTCACAACTGGTGATGAATTACTGGTTCCCGGACACACCGGGCTGGATCTGGAGCGCCTTGTTCCTTGGTCTGATTTTCCTGCTCAACTACATTTCCGTGCGCGGTTTTGGCGAGGCGGAATACTGGTTCTCGCTGATCAAAGTGGTTACCGTCATCATCTTTATCGCCGTTGGCGTCCTGATGATCACCGGCATTATGCGCGGTGCTGAAACGGCGGGCTGGCATAACTGGGCCATCGGTGATGCGCCGTTTGCAGGCGGATTTGCCTCGATGATAGGCGTGGCGATGATTGTCGGTTTCTCCTTCCAGGGCACTGAACTGATCGGGGTGGCGGCGGGCGAATCTGAGAATCCGGGCAAGAATATTCCGCGCGCGGTGCGTCAGGTTTTCTGGCGTATTCTGCTGTTCTATATTCTGGCGATTCTGGTGATCAGCCTGATCATTCCTTATACCGATCCGAACCTGCTGCGTAATGAAGTCGGCGATATCTCGGTAAGTCCGTTCACGCTGGTATTCCGTAATGCGGGTCTGTTATCAGCGGCGGCGGTAATGAATGCTGTGATCCTGACGGCGGTACTGTCAGCCGGTAACTCCGGAATGTACGCCTCAACCCGCATGCTGTTTACCCTGGCGAGCGAAGGCAAAGCGCCGCGCATATTCGCTAAGCTGTCGAAAGGGGGTGTGCCGCGTAACGCGCTGTATGCCACCACTATCGTGGCGGCGTTGTGTTTCCTGAGCTCAATGTTTGGTAATCAGACCGTTTACCTGTGGCTGCTGAACACGTCGGGCATGACCGGTTTCATCGCCTGGCTGGGGATTGCGGTCAGCCATTACCGCTTCCGTCGCGGTTATGTCTTACAGGGCCGTGATCTGAAGAGACTGCCTTATCTGTCAGGTTTCTTCCCGTTCGGCCCGGTTTTCGCCTTTGTGTTGTGTCTGATCATTACGCTGGGCCAGAACTATCAGGCATTCCTGAAAGACACCATTGACTGGGGTGGCGTAGCGGCGACTTACATTGGCTTGCCACTGTTCCTGATCATCTGGTTCGGCTACAAGCTGAGCAAAGGCACTAAAGTGGTGAAATACAGCGAAATGGAATTCCCGGATCACGTCGATAAGTAACAGACCCCGATTTCCATGGCATTGAAAAGCGGAGCTCAGGCTCCGCTTTTTCATGCCTGCGATTCACGCCAGGAGACCCATTACGTCATGCTTTGTTACGCCCTTGTTTACTTTGAATGTCTGATAGGTTTTGCAAAACACATTGATAATTATTATCATTTATTTCCTTCCTACGGGAACCCCAGAACATGTTCTCCCGCCGTAAGTTTTAACTTAATGAGATTGAAGCGAAAATGAGTGCAACTACCGAACCCACCCTGAGGGTGAACGTCAACGCCGAAGACAGCGTTATGGGGCGATACCAGAATATCGTGCGCCGCCGTCTGTTAGTTATGCTGATCCTGGTACTGGCGATTGTCGTTTCACTGGTGATTGATTTCATTATGGGGCCTTCGGGGTTATCGCTCGGCACATTGTGGAAAACGCTGTTTGACGCCGCAGCGGCGGATCCGGGCACGCGGGTGATTGTCTGGGATATTCGTCTGCCTTACGCGCTGATGGCGGTGGCAGTTGGTATGTCACTGGGCCTTGCCGGTGCTGAAATGCAGACCATCCTCAATAACCCGCTGGCCAGTCCGTTTACGCTGGGCGTGTCTTCTGCTGCGGCGTTTGGTGCGGCGCTGGCGATTGTGCTTGGCATTGGTATTCCGGGTGTGCCGGATCAATGGTTTATCTCCGCCAACGCCTTCATTTTTGCCTTATTTGCCGCACTGATGCTCGACGGTATCACCCGCTGGACGCGCGTTGCCAGCTCCGGTGTGGTGCTGTTTGGTATCGCGCTGGTCTTTACCTTCAACGCACTGGTTTCGCTGATGCAGTTTATCGCCACCGAAGACACCTTACAGGGGCTGGTTTTCTGGACGATGGGCAGCCTGGCGAGGGCGTCGTGGGTGAAACTCGGCGTGATGGTGCTGGCATTCCTGATTTTATTGCCGTGGTCGATGATGAGCGCGTGGAAACTCACCGCGCTGCGTCTGGGTGAAGATCGTGCCGTCAGTTTTGGTATCGACGTGCGTCGCCTGCGCCTCGGTACGTTACTGCGCATCAGTATTCTTTCCGCACTGGCGGTGGCTTTCGTCGGGCCGATCGGTTTTATCGGGCTGGTGGCGCCGCATATTGCCCGCCTGATGTTTGGTGAAGATCACCGTTTTTATCTGCCCGCCAGTGCGCTGATTGGCGCGCTGGTGTTGTCGATGGCGTCGGTAGCCTCTAAAAATCTGGTGCCGGGCGTCATTATTCCTGTCGGTATCGTGACGTCTCTGGTTGGCGTGCCGTTCTTCCTGAGTATTATTCTGCGCCACCGGGGGAACATCTGATGTCTGCGATGTTAGAAACGCGTCCTGAAGATTTACTGAATGCTGCTACGCAGGGCCTGCAAATCCGCGATTTCAACGCCGGATATCCGAAGCGCCGCGTGATCCGCAATCTGAATGTACCGATGTTGCCACGCGGGAAAATTACCGTTCTGCTCGGGCCAAATGGCAGCGGTAAGTCGACGCTGCTGCGTTCTCTCGCCGGGCTTAACCGTGCGGAAGGGCAACTGATGCTCGACGGACACGATTTAATGCCGATGCCGTTTGCACGACGTGCAGAGCAGGTGGTGTATCTGCCGCAAACTCTGCCTGCGGGCGTACATCTGCATGTGCTGGAATCCATTATCGTGGCGCAGCGCGCGTCCGGCGGCGGTAAAGGCAAGAATGCGGAAGGTACCGACACAGTGATGGCGCTTTTGCGTCAGTTGGGTATCGAACATCTGGCGCTGAGTTATCTCGATCAGCTTTCCGGTGGTCAGAAGCAACTGGTTGGCCTGGCGCAATCGTTGATCCGCCAGCCGTCATTACTCCTGCTGGACGAACCGCTCAGCGCACTCGATCTCAACTACCAGTTCCATGTCATGGATCTGGTGCGCAAGGAAACGCAGAAACGCAATATCGTGACAGTGGTTGTGGTGCATGACATCAATATCGCCCTGCGTCATGGCGACCGCGTGCTGATGCTTAAAGACGGTAATCTGATTGCCGATGGCGAGCCGGAAGACGTGATCACTGCCGACAGTCTGGCGCGGGTCTACGGTGTACGCGGCAGAATTGAGCGCTGCTCGCAGGGGACACCGCAGATATTGATCGATGGGTTAGTGGGGAATCCGGAGATTTAACGCGATGTCCTGACAAAAGGCAGACATTACTCAGGCGTTCACCGATCCGCTCCCTCCCCTGCGAAGGGGAGGGCTGGGGTGGGGTATTAAAGCAAAAACGTTGGGTGAAGTTTCCGCTCAGGCAATTGATTTACAGTCTAAAACCCCCTCCCAACCTCCCCCTTCGCAGGGGGAGGAGCAAACCGCAACGGGCTTATTTCCCGCTCCACGCCTTCAAATTCTGCTCCCGCGCTGACAGTTTCTGCTCAGGCGTCAGCTTGTTGTAATCCTTCGCCAGACCACTTTCCCAGTCACCGTACAGCGGATTTGGCAGCACGATATATTGTGTACCGAAGTGCTGATGGTTCTGATTCACAAACGCCCGACGCTGCTCGTTGCCCTGATGGTAGGTGGCAGAACCAAAGTCATTCAGGTTGTCGCCGATGTAAATCACCACGTGATAACCCGCGGCTTTGATGGAATCAAAACGTGCCTGCTTGTTGGAGGTATCAGAACTCAGCAGCATGGTTTTTTCATTGGCGCCGGTAAAGCCCAGACGGTTCATATTGTCCAGTGTCGCGGCGTATTCGCTGGTTTTGCGATTGGACACGTAGAACATCGTGCCGCCGTGAGTGTTGACATAATTAGCGAATTCAACCGCACCGGGAACGGCTGTTGCCTGGCGGGCTGCTGTCCACTGAGACCAGGTCTTGCTGTCGAATGGCTTGTTCGCTTTGACCTGCCACGCACTGTATGCGCTGTTATCGAGCATGGTTTCATCGAGGTCAACGACAACGGCTTTCTTCTGACCAGCCAGAGGCTGCGCCTGATCGAAAGCCATTTTGGCCGTGTTAAATGCCTGATAAGCCAGCGCCTGATATTCACCGGATTGCTGGAACCAGTTCAGTGCCATGACGGACTGATCGTTCAGCTTCTGCTGGGCATCGGTTTTTTGCTGCGCACAGCCACTGAGGGCCAGCATGATTAAAGCACTGGTGGTGCAAAGCGAAATTTTATTCATTGGTTGTCCCTATGCTTGTTACGAAGGATTCGCATTCATGAAAATCGTTAAAACTTTAGCAGATTCAGCGGGGTGTGAAAGAATAAATGATGAGTTACGCGAGATGTGCCGGAAAATGACAGAAATGAAAAAGGCCGGAGGGTGAGTCCGGCCAAAAAAATCAAAGACAGAGAAATAACAATGAGGGGGTAAAACGCTTAAATTTAGAACTGATAAACTAGGCCAACGGCAGTGATATCGTCGTTGTTCAGAGCCAGTTTATTGTCGTCAGACAGTTGGTTGATTTTATAATCAACATACGCAGACATATTTTTGTTGAAATAATAGGTCGCGGCTACGTCAACGTATTTAACCAGGTCGGCATCACCGATATTCTCAATATCTTTTGCTTTAGTCTGGACATAACCCAGTGAAGGGCGCAGGCCATTTTCAAACTGATATTGTGCAACGGCTTCGAAGGTTTGTGTTTTATTCGCAAAACCGCTGCCAGCCGGTGCGCCTGCAATTCCGCCAGGGACGGTGATTGCCACCATATTACGGGTTTCAGCATACATTGCGGCTAAATAAACGCCATTTGCGTCATATTTCATGCCGCCAGTCCATGCGTCTGCTTTATCACCTTTGCCGTAAGTGGAATTACTCTGAGCAGTTGTGCGGTCAGAAGAAGCATAGGCACCACCCAGGCTCACGCCGCTGTCACCCAGTGCGTAAGTGGTGGAAAGTGCATAACCGTCGCCGTTAGCTGTGCTGCTGCCGCGACCGTCGTTTTCATTTTTGCCCTGGTACTGAACGGCAACGTTCAGACCGTCAACCAGGCCGAAGAAGCCACGGTTACGGTAGGTGGCTACGCCGTTGGTACGGCCAGTCATGAAGCGGTCAGCCTTGGTATAACCGTCGCCGCCGAATTCAGGGAACATATCGGTCCAGGCTTCAACGTCGTACAGCGCACCGTAGTTACGGCCATAGTCGACGGAACCGTATTGACCGAATTTCAGGCCAGCGAAGGCCAGACGGGTTTTGGTGCCGGTGGTGCTTGGCGTTTTGCTGTCAGATTCAGCATGGTTAGCCATGACGTTGTATTCCCACTGGCCGTAGCCGGTGATCAGGTCATTAATTTGTGTCTGGCCTTTAAAACCGAAACGAATATAACTCTGGTCGCCGTCATTGCTGGCAGCGTCAGAGAAGTAATGCAGACCTTTCACTTTACCGTACAGGTCCAGTTTATTGCCGTCTTTATTATAAACTTCCGCTGCGTGTGCGCCTGATGCAATCAATAAACCAGGAATTAAAAGTGCCAGAATATTACGTTTCATGAATTTTTACCCTGCATTTTCTATTAAAAGCTTTTTGGGAAAGCTTTATATGAAGTCTTATGGAAAGACGCTAATCACCATTTTTTGCTGTGCATTCCGTGTGGACTCGGATTTTTCTCAGCGAGAGTTTTTTACCGTATTTTTGTGATCAATTTATGACAGTCAGAAATGAACTTTTTCTTTTTTTACACATCCTCCGTTTTTTCTGCACAATTTTCGTTCACCCGTAAGGAGGAGGAATTGAGATTTCGGGCTGCGCCGGAAGCGGGTCTGTGTGACAATAGCCCCGACATTCCTGTCTCACTTCCAACAAAAAAGAGATGCATGGCGCTTTCCCCCGCAGTAAAAAATCAGATAAGCCAGTGGTACAAAGCCCTGCAACAGCAAATCCCGGACTTCATTTCCCGCGCTCCGCAACGTCAGATGATTGCAGAGGTGGCGAAAGCGTTCTCGGGGGATTCTGCACGGCATCTGGCCATTGAGGCGCCAACTGGCGTCGGGAAAACGCTGTCCTATCTGATCCCCGGCATTGCCGTCAGCCGCGAGGAAGAAAAACCGCTGATTGTCAGCACCGCCAACGTGGCGTTGCAGGATCAGATTTTCAGTAAAGATCTCCCGCTGCTGAAAAAAATTATTCCGGATCTGAAATTCACCGGCGCATTCGGGCGTGGCCGTTATGTCTGCCCGCGTAATCTGGCGGCGATGAGTAACGAGAATGCGCAGGGCGACCTCGGGTTGTTCCTCGGCGATGAACTGGCGCCTTCCAGCGGCGAAGAACAGAAACTCTGTAAAACGCTGGAAACCGCGTTGTCCCGCTACGAGTGGGACGGATTGCGCGATCATTACCAGAAAACCATCGACGATCCGCTGTGGATAAAAATCAGCACCGACAAAGCCAACTGCCTCAGCCGTAACTGCCACTATTTCCGCGAATGTCCGTATTTTGTGGCGCGCAAAGAGATCGAAAGTGCCGATGTGGTGGTGACTAACCACGCGCTGGTGATGGCTGCGCTGGAATCGGAATCGGTGCTGCCGCCGGCGAAAGATCTGCTGCTGGTGCTTGATGAAGGCCATCATTTGCCGGAAGTGGCGCGTGATGCGCTGGAAGTTGAGGCCGAAATCACAGCGGTGTGGAATAACCTGCAACTGGACAACTTTGTGCGGCAGATTGAGCAATGTCTGGCGCTGTTCACCCCGAAAAATCCGCCGCCGCTGACCCATGCTGAACGCCTGCATAACCACTGTGCCGAAATGCGCGAACTGCTGCTGCTGATCGAGCAAGCGGTCAGCCAGCATCTGCCACCTGCAGAACCGGAAGCCGAATACCGTTTCGAGCTGGGCGTCTTACCCCCTGAACTGACCGAACAGTGCAGCCGCCTGTTTAAACTCACCGATGGCCTGCGCAGCCTGGCAGAATACATGGTGAATGACCTCATCGAGAAAACCGGCAAGCACGATATTATGCGTTTACACCGCGCGATTCTGCATATGAGCCGCATGCAGGGGTATCTCGAAACCATGAGCAAACTGTGGCGGCTGGCGGCGCTGGACAAGGCCTCGAATGCCCCGATTGGCAAATGGGTGACGCGTTCGTATTTCGATAACCAGACACATCTGGTGTTTCATTGCGCGGGGATCCGCGTCAGCGAACAGCTGGAAAAAATGCTGTGGCGCAAAGTGCCGCATGTGGTGATCACTTCCGCGACATTGCGTTCGCTGAACAGTTTTTCCCGGCTTCAGGAAATGAGCGGGCTGACGGAAAAAGCCGGTGACCGGTTTGTCAGCCTGGATTCGCCGTTTAATCACCTCGAGCAGGGCAAGCTGGTCATTCCGCAAATGACCCTCGAACCGGTGATGGCCAATGAGGCCGCGCATATTCAGGAAATGGCAGATTTCTTCCGCGCTGAACTGGCGAAAGGGGGGCATACCGGTCAACTGGTATTGTTTGCCAGCAACCGTGCGTTACAGCAGTTTGTGGCGCTGTTACCGGATTTACGCCTGATGTTACTGGTGCAGGGCGATCAGCCGCGCTACCGGCTGGTCGAGGAGCACCGTAAACGCGTCGCTGCGGGCACCACCAGCGTACTGATTGGCCTGCAATCGTTCGCCGAAGGGCTGGACCTGAAAGGGGAACTGCTGACGCAGGTACATATCCATAAGATCGCTTTCCCCCCTATCGACAGTCCGGTTATTCTGACGGAAGGTGAATGGCTGAAAACGCTGAAACGCTATCCGTTTGAAGTGCAGAGTTTGCCCAGCGCGTCATTCAATCTGATCCAGCAGGTCGGGCGACTGATCCGCAGCCATGAATGTACGGGCGAAATCGTGATTTACGATAAGCGCCTGCTGACAAAAAGTTACGGTGCACGCCTGCTGGCGGCATTGCCGGTATTCCCGATTGAACAGCGCGAAATGCCAGCGCCCGGTTCAGTGAAGCGTCCCGATATTCTCAAGACCGCGAAGAAAGACCCGGTTCGTCGCCGTGCGCGCAGACGATAACTTCTTTCCACTGACACATGATTGCACAGACAAGGTAAGGCTACGATGGATTACACCAAACTCATCAAAGAAGTGGGACGGGGCAAAAATCACGCCCGCGATTTGAACCGTGAGCAGTCGCATGCGTTGTATCGCCACATGCTGGCGGGCGAGGTGCCGGATCTGCAACTCGGTGCGCTGCTGATTGCGTTTCGTATCAAAGGCGAAGCGGAAGAAGAAATGCTCGGTTTTTATCAGGCGATGGACGAGTGCGTGATGCGCCTTCAGCCACCGGCTGATCGTCCGCTGCCGGTCGTGATCCCAACCTATAACGGTGCACGTAAACAGGCGAATCTGACGCCGCTGCTGGCTATCCTGCTCAGCCGTCTCGGCTTGCCGGTGCTGGTGCATGGTGTGGATGAAGATCCTACCCGCATCACCAGTGCTGAGATTTTTCGTGCGCTCGGCATCCGCGCAGCACAAAGCCAGCAGGACGCACAACAGCTTTCAGATGCGGCTGACGCACCGGTATTTGTGCCAATCTCCGTACTTTGCCCGCCAGTCGAAAAACAGCTCGCGTTGCGCTGGCAAATGGGGGTGCGAAACAGCAGCCATACCCTGGCGAAACTTATCACGCCGTTTACCGGTCAGGATTCCCTGCGTTTATCGAGTGTTTCGCACCCTGAATACGTGCAGCGTGTTTCCTCGTTCTTCCGCCAGATTGATGGCCGTGCGCTCCTGACGCAAGGCACTGAAGGGGAAGTGTACGCGAACCCTTCACGCTTTCCGCAGACGCACTTTATCGCCGGTGGCGAACAGCGCGTACTGGCCGAAAAAGAAGAGATTTTCGGTGCGGACGTGCCGGCAAGCAAAGATGTCGCCACTACCGTTGCCTACATTCAGGAATGCCTGAAGGGCGAACGCGCTATTCCGCAGGCGATCATCACGCAACTGGCGTGTTGTCTGGTGGCCGCAGAGGTTTGTGCCGATATGGTTGAGGCCAGAATGATTGTGGATCAGATTTTTTAACCGAACTCGATCCGCTCCCTCCCTGCGAAGGGGAGGGTTGGGGTGGGGTATTAAGGTCAAAATCAGGCGTTTAAGTGTGCATAAGCATGGGTTTCGCCTTTAATACCTCCTCCCGGCCTCCCTCTTCGCAGGAGGAGGAGTTAAAAAACTGCCTGTATTCCTCTATAAATCCTGCGTTTAAGTCCGGCTCAGCTCCCCAAAAACTCCGTTACCCTGTTCAAAAGTGTGGTTAACCGCTAAAATAGAGAAACTACGAAATTTATTTCATGATTTTATTCGTTTTTTTATAAAATTTTATGGGGATTTAAATATGGAAACTTTACCAGCTTGCCCGACGTGTCAATCCGAATTCACCTGGCAGGACGGCGAAATGCTTAACTGCCCTGAATGCGGTCATGTCTGGTCGATGAACAGTGATGCTGCGGCAGATGATGATGTACTGAAAGTGGTGGATGCCAACGGCAATCTGCTGGCGGATGGCGATTCTGTCACCGTGATCAAAGACCTGAAAGTGAAAGGCAGTTCTTCGATGCTGAAAATCGGCACCAAAGTGAAAGGCATTCGTTTAGTCGAAGGCGATCACAACATCGATTGCAAAATTGATGGTTTCGGCCAGATGAAACTCAAATCTGAGTTTGTTAAGAAAAACTGATCTCCGCACCTTCCTGCCTGACGTTCAAAAGCGGTTTTGCCATATCGACATAACCGCTTTGCGAACATACACTCAATGCATAATCTCGTTAACTTTCAGCAGAGAAGAATGCATGAAACAGGCCCAGGACTACTTTAACGCCCTCAATCGCGATTACCTCAACGTTCATCAGGACAAAGAAAATTTGTTCTGGCAACACTATATGGGCACCGGTGATGACACTGTTTCTGCGGCTTTCTCCGCTGCTGAAACGGCGTACAAACGTTTTATCGCCCAGCCTTCCCGCCCGCAGGAATTGCGTGATGCGATTGCCCGCGTCGAAAAAGAATCCGCCAGCGAGGCGCGTGATGCCTTACTGCACGGTCTGCGTGGCTGGCTGAATTTCTTTGACTGTAACGTGATTGAAGACCCTAAAGCACAGGCGCTGCTGGATGAAATTATTCAGGCGGAATCGGCGCTGTTCGGCAAACGTAAGCAGTACCGCATGACGCACATCAACAGCAAAGGCGAGCGCGTTAATGCCTCCCTTGGCGAGCTGCTGACCAATCAGGCGAATAACGAAAATGAAGTCTACCGCCGGAGTTCGCAAAATGCTTTGCGCGAACTGGAGGACTGGCTGCTGCATAACGGATTGCCTGAGCTGATCGGCTTGCGTAACCGTTTTGCGCGTCAGCTCGGTTACCGCAACTACTTCGATTATAAAGTGAATAAAACCGAGCGCATGTCGCCGGAACAGTTATTCGCCATCCTCGATCGTTTCGAAGAGCAAACCCGCGAAAGCAACACCCGCAGCCTCAATGAACTGGTCGCGCGTGAAGGCGACGCCGCACTATTGCCATGGAATATCCGCTTCGCCAGCGCCGGTGACGTCACCCGTCAGCTCGATCCTTACTTCCCGTTCGCTGATTCCCTGCGTCGCTGGATAGACAGCTTCAAGCGCCTGAATATCGGTTTTAATGGTGCAGAAATGCAGCTGGATTTGCTGGTACGCGAAGGCAAGTTTGAAAATGGTTTTATGCACGGGCCGGTGCCGCCGTTCTATGACAACGGCAAATGGGTGCC
Organism: Rahnella sp. CG8; assembly: GCF_023701875.1. Classification (NCBI taxonomy): domain Bacteria; kingdom Pseudomonadati; phylum Pseudomonadota; class Gammaproteobacteria; order Enterobacterales; family Yersiniaceae; genus Rahnella; species Rahnella sp. CG8. Next base: position 281,948 of record NZ_JABAED010000002.1, on the reverse strand, counting down.
AGCAGTGATTAACTTCACCAGCCTGGCGAAACCTGATCAGATTGGCAGTGGCGCGAATGGCCTGAATACGCTGTTCCATGAAGGCGGCCATGCGGCGCACTTCGCCAATATCCGCCAGAATGCGCCATGCTTCTCGCAGGAATTCCCGCCGACGTCCATGGCCTATGCGGAAACGCAATCCATGTTTTGCGACAGCCTGCTGGAAGATGCTGACTGGCTGAAACGTTATGCGAAAAATACCGCAGGTGAACCGGTGCCGGATGAACTGATCCGCGCCAGTATTGAAGCCCGTCAGCCGATGCGTTCCTTCAATGAACGTCACATTCTGCTGGTGCCGTATTTCGAGTGGCAGCTTTATCAGTGGCCGGATGAGAAACGCACGCCGGAAGCGATGACCGCGCTGGCGCGTGATGTCGAAACCCATATTCTGGGCGTCACCGGCAGTCCGCGTCCGACGCTCGCTATCCCGCATCTGCTTTCCATGGAATCCGCCTGTTCGTATCAGGGCTATCTGCTGGCGATGATGGCCGTGGAACAGACCCGCGCTTTCTTCCTGAAACGCGATGGTTATCTGACCGACAATCCGGCCATCGGTCCGGATCTGGCGAAGCATTACTGGACGCCGGGTAACAGCGTCAGTCACGACGATACCTTGCGCAGCCTGACCGGCGAGGGGTTCAATCCGGATTATCTGGCGCAGGCCTGTAATCAGACCGTGGATGCGGCGTGGCAGGAAGCGCAGCAGACCATTGAAAAGGCATCAAAACGTGAGCAACCTGAAGCGGATTTCGATCTGAATGTGCATATCCGCGTGGTGGATGGTGCGTTGATCCTCGCTGACAGTGCCGACGGTGATGACGCGATGTGTCAGGATTTTGCGGATTTCGTTGAACAGAACTACGGTAGAAAATAGTTACAGCAAAAAATAAAGATCATGAACATAAAAGCCACCGGCAGGGTCAACGTGCGGTGGCTTTTTTTTTGTCTTACGCCTCAGGTCAACGGGCGTCGGGGCGTATCAGGTCAAAGCGTAAATCTTCTGAAATACCGTAATAGGCAGAAGGGCCACCGGCGCGTAATACCGGTTCGGCAAGCGCAGTCTGATAAATGCCGTCAATCAGCAGATGTGGCGCGATATGCACGGCAACCACTTCGCCCAGCACCAGCCAGGTATCGATATCGCTACCGGCGGCCGTTTTAAGCTGAATACACTGCGTCAGTTTGCACTCAAAGTTCACCGGGCTTTCCAGTACGCGATCCGCGGCAACCAGTGTTCCCGGTTGCGGCGTCAGACCGGCGAAATCAAACTCATCTGCCCCGTGTTCCAGCGAGGCCGAACTTTCATTCATTTTCACCGCCAGCGGTCGGGTGGTGAGATTCCAGACGAATTCGCCGGTTTCGACAATATTCGCCACGCTGTCTTTCCAGCCACTGCTGGCAAAACCGATGATCGGCGGACGGTAATTGAAACAGTTGAAGAAGCTGTACGGCGCCAGGTTGCGTTGTCCGGCGGCATTGCGTGATGAAATCCAGCCAATCGGACGCGGGCCGACAATGGCGTTTAACGGATCATGGGGCAGACCGTGGCCTTTAGCGGGCTCGTAGTAGTAACGTTCATCAGTGTTCATGATTTTCCTCAGCAAATAATTCATAAAGACTATGATTTGTACATTACCCGAATTAATCAGACGTTGACCGTTTTTATGTGCCCGCCCGAGTCAGCATGCATCCGGCAGGCGGCGGCGCTTTGTGGTATCTTGTGCGCCATTCATAAATATCCAACGCCCCATCGCATATTTTATGCGTCGCGCACACCTTTCGGAGAGTCACTCAGGTGGAAAAAAAGAAAGTCTTCCCTCAGGAAAAAAGCGGTCTTCACCCGCGAAATCGTCATCGCAGCCGCTATGATTTCCCGGCCCTGATTGCCAGCAGCCCGGAACTTGCACCGTTCGTCGTCGAAAATAAATGGGGCGATTTGTCCGTTGATTTCGCCAACGCTCAGGCGGTAAAAGCCCTGAACCGTGCTTTGCTGCGCGATTGCTATCAGATTGAAAACTGGGATATTCCGGCTGATTACCTGTGCCCGCCAATTCCCGGGCGTGCAGATTATATTCACCATCTGGCAGATCTTCTGGCGGGCAGCAACAACGGCAATATCCCGCAAGGCAAAGACATTTCCGTGCTGGATATCGGTGTGGGCGCGAACTGTATTTACCCGATTATTGGTTTACGCGAATACGGCTGGCGCTTCACCGCCAGTGAGATTGATCCGGTATCAATGGCGGCGGCTAAAAAAATCGTCGCCACCAATCCGCAACTGACCAATCAGGTGCGTTTCCGTTTACAGGCGAAACCGCAGCGTATTCTCGACACCATTATCCGCCATGATGAGCGATACGACGCGGTGCTGTGTAATCCGCCGTTCCACGCTTCAGCGGCAGATGCGGCATCCGGCAGCCAGCGTAAACGTCAAAACCTGGGGCTGGACAGACGTGCGGGCACCGCAGAGCTTAACTTCGGTGGTCAGCACAACGAATTGTGGTGTGAAGGTGGTGAAGAAGCCTTTGTGGTCCGTATGGCAGAAGAGAGCGCCGGTAAAGCGCAGAACTGTTTCTGGTACACCGTGCTGGTTTCCAAAAAAACAACGCTGCCGTTACTGTATGATGCACTTCGTGAAGAGGACGCGACGGATGTCCGCACTGTCGAAATGGTGCATGGCAACAAGATCAGCCGTTTTGTCGCCTGGACTTTCCTGACGCCTTCGCAGCAAAAAAGTTGGGCAATCAAACGCTGGTCAGTCTGATCACGTTGTGAATTCCTGTATTCCAGCGTGTTTATCTGACGGTGAATATGCTGGAAAAAATACTCCTGCCAGCCCCTTTCTTTTTTGGTGAATTAAATTAAGCTTAATTGACTATAATAAAGTTTGTTAATTATCAGAGTAATGATTTTGCTGGTGAGTTTATTTTTCACTGCGCTATTTAAATTTTCACGCACCTGCCTAAACCCACCCAGGGGTCAGACTAATCTTTCGCATGTTGATGAGTAACTTTACTCATCATCTGTGGGAATTAGCACGTGTATTTTTATAAATTAACTGTGATTACACATTAATTCACGTTATCAGCCACAGGGTGTCTGTCCTATGCAATTATTTTCTCATCAGTTTAGTACGATATGGCGTGATAAATTCGCTGCGATCCAGCAGGCGGTTCCGATGATCGCTTTCACGCCGGAAGGCGTGGTGCTTGAGGTTAACGACCTGTTTCTCAGCAGCATGGGGTACAGCAGAAACGAGGTGATTGGTCAGCCTCACCGGATTTTCTGCACCCCGGAGTTTGTTGCCAGCGATGCGTATCGTCTTCACTGGGAAGGTTTGCGGCAGGGAAAGTCGGTCAGCGGAAATATTAAACGTGTACACAAAAACGGGAATATAATCTGGCTTGAGGCAAATTATGTTCCGGTGAAAAATAAACAAGGCAAAGTGACCGAGATAATTAAAATTGCCAGTGATGTATCTGAAAGAATTAATGAATCCCACGAGCATCAGGGAATTTTACAAGCACTTGACCGTTCAATGGCACTGATTACCTTTACACCTGAAGGTCATGTGATTTCTGCGAACAATAACTTCCTGAAAGTCATGGGTTATTCTTTGCAGCAAATTAAGGGCCATTCCCACACGATGTTTTGTGTCCCGCAATACTGTGATTCCCACGAGTACCGCAATCACTGGCAGCGTCTGAGAAACGGTGAATTTATCCTTGGCCGTTTTGAGCGCATCACTGGCCACAGTCAGTCTGTCTGGCTGGAAGCGAGCTATAACCCGGTGATCGATGATGACGGCAAAGTGATAAAAATCGTCAAAATCGCGCATGACATTACGGATCAGATGGATCAGCAGCGTCAGCAGGAAAGCATGATGACGCACGTGCATGAACTGTCGCTGACTACTGACAAAACCGCGGCAGAGGGCGTGACCATCGTCCGGCAGGCAGTGGAAGATATGCAGGAAGTCGAAGCGCTGGCGCGGCGGACTTCCGACATCATCGGGCAGCTCGGTCAGACATCTGAACGTATTGGCGAAATGGTTGATACCATCCGCCGTATTTCGTCTCAAACCAACCTGTTAGCCATCAACGCCACCATCGAAGCCGCGCATGCGGGCGAGCAGGGCAGAGGATTTGCCGTGGTGGCGGGTGAGGTTCGCTCACTGGCCGATCAGTCCCGCAAGGCTGCCGTCGAAATTGACCAGCTTACGCAAAGCATCCGTGATGGTGTGATGGCCGCGATTGATGGTATGGGGAATTGCGTCAACCGCGCAGGCGGTGGCGTGGTGCTGAGCCGCAATGCCGGTGATGTGATCAATCAGGTTAACCTCGGTATGCAGGATCTGGTGCGGATGATGGCGGAGTTTTCGGTCGTGGCGAGGGAAAAGGAACAGACCAGGCATTAGTTGCAGGAGGCCGCTGCAACGGGGAGGCTTTCAACCCCTTTGATCGAGAACATTTCGGTTTCTCAATAACGGTTATCACGCGGCCTCTCGCGCCGAAACCGCCCAAAGGAGGGAAGTGCTTTCCCTCCTTTGGATTCCTCCCCGCCTTTACAACAAGTGCTTCGTTCAGGTACCACCGTGACAGGCTGGAAATCTTGCCGCTGCGCGGTGCCTTCTCTCGGTCCTGAAGCCATAGGTCTTCAGGCCGCTCCGTTCAGCAAGATTTCTGAATCGCTCGCACGATCATAAACATGAGATCTGCTCCTCCCCCTGCGAAGGGGGAGGCGGGGAGGGGGTTTTAATAACGACTCTGTGATGAAGTTACTCATAATATTACCTGAATCTATGCTTTACATTGATTACATTTTTGTTTGCGAGATGCTTTCCAATGCTTTGAAAAGCCAATTTTTTATTAAATTAATCGGCGTAAATTGTTTCCTGCTGCGGCAAAATCCGTAGCCAGGATTTGCAACCTGTGACATTTGAAATATTCATGGTTAAATACACCGTGGATCTCCGCCAGCATATTATGGCGGATCAGACAGAGCAGCCTTCGGGCTGGCTGGTTTTCTCAAATGTCCGGTATTGCAAACTCTGTTTGATCTGCCACCCATGCGATTTGCAACGCATGTATGACGCCACAACAAACATTTGAGGGTTTACCATGATTATTTCTACTTCTTTACCGAATCCTACCGCTGATGGCCTGTTCGATAAGACACCGCTTGAACCCGATGAGCTTTGTGATCAATGCCGTGCACTTTGTCTGGCTATCACCGAAATCTGCAATCCAGTTGCTAAAGAAATACTGAATTTTGTTCTTTTGGAAAGGCTGAACCTCTTAAACGATGTGCTGGCATTTTCAGCAAATGATGAAGACGTTATGGATCAAATAGCCGTTTGAGTCGTCTTTAAAACCCCCTCCCCGCCTCCCCCTTCGCAGGGGGAGGAGCAGATCTCATGTTTATGATCGTGCGAGCGATTCAGAAATCTTGCTGAACGGAGCGGCCTGAAGACCTATGGCTTCAGGACCGAGAGAAGGCACCGCGTAGCGGCTAGATTTCCAGCCTGTCACGGTGGTAACTGGAACATAGCCAGCAAGCGGCAGCGCGAAGTAAGAAAGCGAGGGGAAATCCAAAAGGGGAAAAGCACTTTCCCCTTTTGGGCGGTTTCGGCGCAGCGCGTTAAGCGATCACCGCACTTGAGAAACCGAAATAATTCCGGTCAGAGTTAAAAGCCGCCCTTGCAGCGGCTTTCTGCATCAGGAAACGTGTTGCAGGAACTCGCGCAGACGTTCGCTCGGCGGGTTGTTCACCAGATCAGCCGGTTTACCGTCTTCAGCAATACGGCCTTTGTCGATAAAGATTAAGCGTGAAGCCACTTTCTCGGCAAAGCCGACTTCGTGGGTCACGATAACCATTGTCATGCCTTCTTCTGCCAGTTGCTTCATGACGGTCAGCACTTCGTGACGCAGCTCAGGATCCAGCGCCGAGGTTGGCTCATCAAACAGCATCAGTTTTGGCTTAACCGCCAGTGCACGGGCAATCGCCACGCGCTGCTGCTGGCCACCGGAAAGCTCTGACGGATAGTGGTTGGCGCGTTCAGACAGGCCCACTTTTGCCAGCAGTTCTTTCGCCAGTTTATTGGCTTCATCCTTCGACGCACCACGAACGCGGATCGGGCCGAAAGCCACGTTTTCCAGCGCTGTCATGTGCGGGAACAGGTAGAACTGCTGGAACACCATACCGGCTTCCTGGCGGATCAGACGTTCATCGACTTTCGGGTCGTTCACTTTCAGGCCATCAACAATCAGCTCGCCGGACGTGATTTCTTCCAGCTTGTTGATGCAGCGCAGCAGCGTGGATTTACCGGAGCCGGATGGCCCGATGATAACCACGACTTCACCCTGAGAAATGTTCAGATCGATGTCGTGGAGCACCTGGGTTTTACCAAAGTGTTTTGAGACGTTCTTGAATTCAATCATATAATTTTCAGTTTGCGTTCTAAGCGGCGCAGAACAAAGCTCAGAGCCAGCGTGATGATCAGATAGATAACAGCAACCGCACTCCAGATTTCCATGGCGCGGAAGTTGCCGGCGATGATTTCCTGGCCCTGACGGGTCAGCTCGGCGACACCGATAACGATAAACAGCGAGGTATCTTTGATACTCACGATCCACTGGTTACCCAACGGTGGCAGCATGCGGCGCAATGCCAGCGGCATGATGATGTAACGCAGCGTTGCACGGCGCGACAGACCCAGCGCCAGACCCGCTTCACGGAAACCGTTGTGAATCGACAACACCGCGCCGCGCGTAATTTCAGCAATATAAGCACCGGAGTTGATGATGATCGTCACCACCGCCGCGCTGAACGGGTCGATCCGCAGATCGGGCACCATCATCGGCAGGGCGAAATAAATGAACATTACCTGTACGACGATAGGCGTACCGCGAATGAGCTCGATAAAGACCAGTGCGACGTTGCTGCTAAACCAGCCACCAAACGCGCGGGCAAAACCCGCAATCACACCAATAATCAGACCGCCAACCAGACCGAGGACCGAAATCCACAATGTCATTTTGGCGCCTTCGAGCAGGATAGGCAGAGCGGGCCAAATTACGCTCCAGTCAAACTGCATGGATTATCTCCTGGTAAAACCACAAACTGCGCCTGTGCAGATTTGCATCTGACAGGCGCTTCTTATCAAGTGCTCTTTCTGAAAAGGAACGACTTAAATGAAAAGGACTTATTTAGGTTCGGTATCAAACCATTTTTTGTAGATTGCTGCGTAAGTACCATTCTCTTTGATGGTTTTCAGCGCGGCGTTGGCTTTCTCACGCAGGTCACTGCCTTGCGGGAATGCGATACCGTATTGCTGGCCAGCCAGTGAATCGCCGACCGCTTTGAACTGACCTTTACCGGCCGTTTTGATGAAGTACAGAATGTTTGGCGTGTCGTGCATGACCGCATCAGCACGGCCCGTGCCCAGTTCCATGTAAGCGCTGTCGATGTTCGGGAACTGACGCAGATCTTTGGTCTGCACGTTGGCTTTCATGTAATCAACGGAGCTGGTACCGCTTTTCACTGCAACGGTTTTACCTTTCAGATCAGCAACGCTTTTGATGGCGTCGTTATTGCTCTTAACCATCACCATCAGGCCGCTGTTGTAATAGCCGTCAGAGAAGTCGATGGCTTTTTTACGTTCAGGCGTGATGGTGATACCCGCCAGCGCCAGATCGATGTTGTGTGTTTGCAGGGCAGGAATGATGCCGCCGAAGTCCATTGGTTTCAGTTCATAGGAGACTTTCATCTCTTTAGCGACCGCGTCCCACAGGTCAATGTCGAAGCCGACGTACTTATCGCCTTGTTTGAATTCAAACGGTACAAACGCAGTGTCGGTAGCTACGATCAGTTTTTTATCTGCTGCGTGGGAGCTAACGGCAAAGGCCAGAGTTAACGCGGCCAGGGAAACTTTTAAGAGTGACTTCATCAGTGAATTTCCTTTGTACATATTATGGGAACGACTTTATATTACGGCGCTTTGATGCAATATTCATGCCAAATGACAGGTATATTAAAATTCAATGGCTTATCGCTTTGCTGAACCGATCAGGCAGTGATTAAAAATCAGATTGCACCAGTTTGGCGCATTGCTGCACGTCGCCATGTTCTCTCATGGTGCACAGCTTCATCATTAACCATATGATGTATTTTAAACAATCATTAATTAACAAATGCGCTGCTCAAATGATAACTTGCTCTAACTTTATTGGTACATGAGCAAAACCTGTGCTCAGTTTTGAAGCAAATGTAAAGAGAAAAGCGGGAGTAATAACGGGGGGAATGACTTGTGTTGAACCATAATGGTGCGTCAACGTATAATGTAAAGTTCTAGCGCAACTGGCTGTCTTTACTGCCACGACGATTGTAGCCCGCGTGATCTTGCTGCTTTTTATCCAGGGCGGCCTGACAGGTGACGCAATACTGTACGCCCTGAAGGGCTTTCCGGCGCGCCTCCGGAATGGGTTCGCCACACTCCTTACAATAATGCGCACTTTCGCCATGCCCGAGAGACTGACGTGCGCGATCAACGGCATCATTGACCGTTGAATCAATCTGATCCTGCACTGCGCCATCTTGCGCCCATCCGCTTGCCATAGTGACCTCTTTTCCTAAGAGTTATCCGATAGAGTTTGTGTTATTTCGAGCTCTATGTTAAAAAAACCCATGAATTGAATGAATGTATTTCAGACATAAATAGATTGTGTGAATTTGTTGCTTTTCGCATATTCGTGACCTCATGATCTGCCTGCGGAGCCTTGTTCCTGGCAGGTCTTAGCGACTTATCATTCAGTTCCCCTCGCTGCCTTGCAGCTACGACCGGCCAGACCAGGAAATGGATTTCGTCAGACACATGTGCTTGCTTGGCTAACCATGATAAGTGCCCACTCTTAAGTGTAGTCCTAAACACGATGAAGATTTCGCACCGTGATCCATTGGCTGGGGATATCAACGCAGTTTCACGGTACTTTTAATAAAGCACGATAATAAAAACGTGCAGTTTGTCATGATGATAATAAATGTTTATTGAAAAAATGAAGTCAGCATGGCCCGGGGAACATATCGCCCGGGTTCGTCGGTCTCCGTATTTTAGTATGGCAACGCTGAACAGCAATTTGGGTAAAATTGTCATTGGCCTGCCGATGGCGTTACTGATCATCTATCTGGTGATTTTCAGTCGTCCGCGTTATCTCAGTGAATCCACCGTTGCGATCAAAAGTTCTAACGACATCAGCGGCACCAGCCTGAATGTCGGCTTACTGTTGGGGGCAGGAAACCCGGGCACAGCCCAGGATGCGATGTATTTAAAAGAATACATCAACTCACCTGACATGCTGGCCGCGCTGGATAAGCAACTCGATTTCCATTCCGTGTTCGGCAGGAGCGGCTTAGATTTCCTCTATCATTTGCCCAAAGATGCCAGCCGCGAGCAGTTTTTAAACTATTATCGCGATCGTATTGCCGTCACGTATGACGATAAATCGGGCCTGCTGACTATCGGCACACAGGGCTTCACCCCGCAGTTCGCTGAGCAGTTTAACAAAGCCGTTCTCAAAGAATCTGAACGCTTCATCAATGAAATTTCTCATAAGATCGCCCGCGATCAGCAGGCATTTGCTGAAAACGAAATGCTTGAGGCCCGTGCACGTCTCAATGCGAGTAAAGCGCAGTTGCTGGCGTATCAGAACCACAACAATATTCTCGACCCTGAAGCGCAGGCGATTGCCGCCACCACGCTGGTGAACACGCTCGTCGGGCAAAAAATTCAGATGGAAGCGGAGTTACGCAATCTGCTGACTTACCTGCGTGACGATGCGCCACAGGTGATCAGTGCGCAAAATGCGATTACGTCTCTGGGCAAACAGATTGATCAGGAAAAAAGTAAAATTACTGCGCCTGATGGCCGTCAGCTCAATACCATGGCCGTGGATTTCGAAGAGATTAAGTCGAAAGTGCAGTTTGATACTGAACTCTACAAACTCACCCTGACATCCATTGAAAAGACGCGTGTTGAAGCTGCCCGCAAACTGAAAGTGCTGTCGGTGATCAGTTCGCCTCAGTTACCGCAAGAAACCACCTTCCCGAATGTCCCTTATATGATCGCCAGCTGGTTGCTGGTGTGCTGTCTGCTGTTCGGAACGATTAAATTATTGCTGGCCGTTATCGATGACCATAAAGACTGATGTGGTCTGTATCGCTTTCCCTTTTTGCCTGAAGAATCGCCTACAGAGTTTGTTATGAAATTATTGAAGTCCGTTGTTATCTTGCTGGCCTTCCAGCTAACCCAGGCCAATGCCGTGGGGATCAATGCCGATCCGAATATGACCGGCGCGGCACCGTTGCCGACATTTTTAACCGGCCAGACGCAACAGACGAGTCCGGATACCGGCTTTGATGATTCCCCACCGCCTCCGGTTCCGGCAGTGATGAGCCGCATGTTCGGTGCGCAGTTATTTACCGGCGGTGCGGCTGCCGATAACGCGGCCAGTATCGGTTTCAACCCGAATTACATTGTTGGCCTCGGCGATCAGGTACAAATCCGTTTGTGGGGCGCGTTCAATTTTGACGGCGCGCTGACCGTTGACCCGAAAGGTAATATCTTCCTGCCAAACGTCGGCCCGCTGAAAGTCGCAGGCGTCTCGAACAGCCAGCTGAACAGCGTGATCACCACCAAGGTAAAACAGGTTTATCAGGCCAACGTCAACGTGTATGCCTCCCTGCTTCAGGCACAGCCGGTCAAAGTGTTTGTCACCGGCTATGTGACCAATCCCGGTTTATACGGCGGTGTGGCGTCTGACTCCCTGCTTTCTTATCTGAGTAAAGCCGGCGGCGTCGATACTGAACGCGGCAGCTATGTCGACATTGTGGTGAAACACAATGACCGCGTGCGTTCGCGCATTAACCTGTATGACTTCCTGCTCAACGGCGATTTGCGTCTGTCGCAATTCTCTGACGGCGATACCATCGTGGTCGGGCCGCGTCAGCACACATTCAGCGTGGAAGGCGATGTCTTTAACAGCTACGACTTTGAATTCCGCGACAGCACCATTCCGGTCAGCGAGGCCCTGAGCTGGGCACGCCCGAAACCGGGCGCGACGCACATGACCATTATCCGCCAGCAGGGCAGCATGAAACGCAGCGAGTATTACCCGCTGGGGTCCGCACCGGGGCGCTCATTGCAGGATGGCGACAAACTGATTGTCAGTTCCGACCGTTATGCAGGCACCATTCAGGTTCGCATCGAAGGCGCGCATTCCGGTGAACACGCCGTGGTGCTGCCGTATGGCGCCACCATGAGCCAGCTGTTGCCAAAAATCCGCACCAACAGCATGTCGCAGATTAACGCCATCCAGCTTTACCGTCGTTCTGTCGCGCTTCGCCAGAAAGAGATGCTGGATCTGACCTTGCAGAAACTCGAAGAAGCATCACTTTCCGCACAGTCCTCGACGCAGGAAGAAGGGCGTTTGCGTGCGCAGGAAGCCCAGTTAGTCAGCCGTTTCGTGGCGAAGGCGCGTCAGGTGGTGCCGAAAGGCGAAGTGGTTCTGAGCGAAAATAATCTGAATGAAGTGATCCTGGAAGACGGCGATGTCATCAACATTCCGGAGAAAACCTCACTCGTGATGATCCACGGCGAAGTGCTGTTCCCGAATGCGGTGAGCTGGCAGAAAGGTCTGAGCCCGGATGATTACATTGAGAAAGTCGGTGGCTACACGCAAAAAGCCGGGAACTCGAAAGTCATCCTGATTAAACAAAACGGCGAAGCGATTAACGCGGAAGACGTGAAGACGTTGCAGCCGGGGGATGAACTGATGGTTCTGCCGAAATACGAATCGAAAAATATCGAAATCACCCGTGGCATCTCGACGATCCTGTATCAGCTGGCCGTCGCCGCGAAAGTGGTGCTGACGATTTAATGATTGGGATCTTTTCAGCGGGCATACAACGTATCCCGCATCTGGAAGCGTTTCTCGGCGAACCCTGTCGCAAGCTTTCGCTGCTGCGACCGGTGCCGGATGGCATCACTCGCATCGCGGTGTGGGGTTACCGGCCAACCGGCGGGAAAGCCGTCGCGCGGGCAGAGCAGTCAGGCTTGCCGGTGCTGCGGCTGGAAGACGGGTTTATCCGCTCCCTGGGACTGGGTGTGTCGGGCTGTCCGCCGCTCTCAATGGTTTTAGAGACGCAGGGAATGTATTACGACGCCTCGAAACCCAGCACGCTTGAAATGCTGATCCGCCAGCGTGAAGAGAATCAGCCGCTGCAGGATACGGCGCGGCAGGCCATGCAGATCATCGTGGAAGGTGATCTGTCGAAATATAACCAGGCACCGGCCTGCACAAAGGCAAAACCCGAGTGTGGCGCGGTGCTGGTGGTCGATCAGACTTTCGGTGATATGGCGGTGGTTTATGGCAATGCAGGCGCGGAGCAGTTCGGACAGATGTTGCAGGCCGCCATGGCAGAAAATCCGACGTCTGAGATTTGGGTAAAGATCCACCCGGATGTTTTGCAGGGCAAAAAGGCCGGCTATTTCACGCAGATTACCGAACTGGCGCAGCAGGATCCACGCATCAAACTGCTGGCTGAAAACGTCAGCCCGCAATCGCTGTTGCGCGTTGTCAGCCGGGTTTACGTGGTGACGTCTAACTACGGATTTGAAGCGCTGATCGCCGGAAAACCGGTCAGCGTGTTTGGTCAGCCGTGGTACGCAGGCTGGGGACTGACGGATGACCGTCATCCTCAGTCCGCATCGCTCCGGGCACGCCGGGGTACCGCCAGCGTGGAAGAGTTGTTCAGCGCGGCCTGTTTGCGTTACAGCCGGTACATCAATCCGGCTAATGGCAAAAGCGGCACATTGTTTGATGTGCTCAGCTGGCTGCTGATGCAGCGAAAGCATCAGCAACAGCGGGCGGGGCGCCTCTGGTCGCCGGGACTGACCCTCTGGAAGCGCAGCATTCTCGGGCCTTTCCTGCGAACTAAAAGCAACAAAGTGAATTTCAGTAAACGCTATGCCGGTGAAGTGGCCTGTGTCGTGTGGGGTATCAAAGGCGAGGCTCGCTGGGGTGCTCAGGCGCAGCAGCGTCAGATCCCGCAATGGCGAATGGAAGATGGTTTCCTGCGTTCGGCCGGGCTGGGGTCTGATCTGCATCCGCCGCTGTCGCTGGTGCTGGATAAAACCGGTATCTATTACGATGCGACGCGCCCGAGCGACCTGGAACTGTTGCTGAGCCACAGCAATCTGGCGCCATGCCAGCAGCAGCGGGCTGCCACGTTACGCCAGAGACTGGTTGCCAGCAAAGTCAGTAAATACAACCTTGGCGCGGCGTTTACCTTGCCCGCTGAAGCGACGAATAAAACGGTGATTCTGGTGCCGGGGCAGGTTGAGGACGATGCCTCTATCCTGACCGGCACGCTATCCCTGCGTACCAACAGCGCGCTTTTACGCACTGTCCGGGAACGTAACCCCGGCGCTTACATTATTTATAAGCCTCATCCGGATGTTCTGGTGGGGAACCGGCAGGGACACATTCCCGCCGAAGATGTCAGCCGCTGGGCGGACAGTCAGGCGCTGGATGCAGACATTATTCAATGTATTCAGGCTGCCGACGAACTGCACACGCTGACGTCGCTGTCAGGTTTTGAAGCGTTGTTACACGGTAAAAAAGTGGTGTGTTACGGCATGCCATTTTATGCCGGATGGGGACTGACGCAGGATGAGCATGCCTGTTCACGCCGGCTGCGCAGCCTCACTTTAGACGATGTGGTTTACCAGGCGCTGATTGCCTACCCGTCGTATATCGACCCGCAAAGTCGGGAGCCCATTTTGGCAGAGCAGGCGGTTGAACTTCTTGCTGCGACGCCCCGGGCACAAATGCAATTCACCAGAGTTAAAGCGGGCAGGATAGTCCGGTATTACAGAAAACTGCTCATGCTGGTCCGGGTGACGTTGACGACCTGAACCGGCTTCTTACTACAAGCTTATTGCATTAATGGAAACGGACAGAAATGGACAGTAAGGCGCTTACGACATTACTTTCTGGGAAAAAATATTTGCTGTTGCAGGGGCCGATGGGGCCTTTCTTCAGCGATTTAGCTCAGTGGCTGGAGTCTCTGGGGCGTGAGGCGGTGAATGTCGTCTTTAACGGCGGCGACAGGGTGTATTCGCGAAAGCGTGAATACCGCTTGTACCAGCAAACGCCAAAAGAGTTTCCGACCTGGCTGAAAGAGACCTGGCAGGATTACGACTTCGATACCATCGTGTGTTTCGGGGATTGTCGTCCGTTGCATCAGGCAGCAAAACGCTGGGCACAGGCTAAAGGCATACGCTTCCTCGCGTTTGAGGAGGGATATCTGCGCCCGCATTACATCACGCTGGAACAGAATGGCGTGAATGCCTATTCCAGCCTGCCACGCGATGCGGAGTTCTACCGCAGCCTGCCTGAAATGACCATGCCGGAAGTTGAACAACTGAAACCTTCGGGCTGGCAGCGCGTGCGTCATGCGGCCGTGTATTACCTGGCGGGCTGGCGCTACCGGCACGACTTCCCAAAATATCGCCATCACAAATCCTTCTCGCCGTGGTATGAGGCGCGCTGCTGGACCCGTGCTGCCTGGCGTAAAAAGCTGTACGCCTTCCGCCAGCGCAACATTTTGCAGCAACTGCAGACGGATCTGGATCAGCGGTATTATCTGGCCATTTTGCAGGTATATAACGACAGTCAGATCCGCAATCACAGCCCGTATCAGGATGTGCGTGATTACATCAATGAAGTGATGCACTCGTTTGCCAAAAAAGCCCCTTCCGCTGAGTATCTGGTGATCAAACATCACCCGATGGACAGAGGGCACCGCTTATACGGGCCGCTGATCCGCCAGCTTGGCAAAAAATACGACATCGCTGACCGTGTGATCTACGTGCATGATCTGCCGATGCCGGAACTGCTGACCCACTCGAAAGCCGTAGTCACGATTAACAGCACCGCGGGTCTCTCCGCGCTTATTCATAACAAGCCGCTGAAAGTGATGGGCAACGCGCTCTATGACATTAAAGGCATTACGTATCAGGGACATCTGAACCAGTTCTGGCAGTCAGGGTTTAAACCCGATGCGAAGCTGTTTAAGCAGTTCCGGCTATACTTGCTGAAGAATACGCAGATTAATGCCGTATTTTATGGTGGCAATAAAGTGGATATCGCCACAGCGACTGATAACCCATATCACCCGGTATTTATCAGTCAGAAACTGATTATGAATTACACCAAACATCAGCCTTCATAACGATTAACCTTCAAAAACAGGCAGAGGAATATGCACAGATGCAAAAACGTTTATCAGTTCCACCCTGTGCATATTTCTCATTAGCTGTTCTTCTGCCTTTATTTCTTTCTGCCTGTGCTGGTGCAGTTCCTTCGATGCATTCTCATGAGTGCGAATTGCCTGAGGTGCGCGGCAACACCACGCTGTCCCCTCACTGCGTTTATAAAGAAGCGGTCATCATCACCAGCAGCAACACCACGTTAGATTGCCGGGGAGCGGTGCTGGAGGGGGACAATGAACGCCCTTTTGGCATAATGATCAACAGCAAGGGTAAGCCATTATCCGATGTCACCGTCCGTAACTGCAAAGTGCGACACTTCACCCGCAGCGGGATCCGTATCACTTCTGACATCGCAGCCAATAAACTCAGCCCGAATCACGAAGAGAACTACCGCCGGACACCCACGCGGATCACCCTTGAGAATGTTGAAGTGACCGGCAGCGGACGCGTAGGAATTTACTTTGACGATTACGTCACCCACTCAACGCTAAGCCACTCGATTGTCCGCGACTCGTATATGTCCGGTATCTATCTGGAACATTCCTCGCGTAATAATAAAGTCGTGGATAACCAGATCATCGACAACGGCCATGAGCGTTTCGGCAAGGGGAAGCGTGAAGGATTAGCCGTCGATTCGTCAGCTTACAACCTGATTGAAGGCAACCGTTTTGAATCCAACGGGGCAGGGGGGGTGTTTCTGTATAAGAACTGCGGCGAGCATTTCAGCACAGGAAAATCTGTGATCCGCTGGCAGCACAGCGACTACAACGTTATTCGCAACAATACCTTTGTGAATGAACCCGTAGGCATCTGGCTGGCATCCCGGCAGAACCGGGACTTATCAGGATTTGATTGCGGGGATAAACCGAGGGAAGGAAGCCTTAAGTTTTATCCTGATTATGCCGATAATAATGTTGTAGAAGGTAATCATTTCTTTGGGGGAAAGGTTATGGTAAGGAATGATGGCCAAGGCAATAAACTCAATAAATTATAAGTATCAGATTTTTTCGGTGTTGGAGCCAATGATGAGTTCAAATTTCTCTTGCGAAATGACAAGTTTTACAAATATCACTTACGAAGACCCATGCAGAATACACTCATCATGCAAAATCATGGGGCAATTTAATATCGGCGCCTACAGTTATTTGGGCGAAAATTGCCTAGTCGGTGGGGCTATTATCGGTCGCTATTGTTCGATAGCTCCTGGTGTCAAGATAGGCTTGGGAGAGCATGAGCCTAATCATATTTCAATGCACCCTATTTTTTTCGGTTCGAAACACAGTTTTAATATACCAGACAGAATTGGCACTCAAAGAGATCTTACATTGAAAAAACATCAAATTCCTAAAATAGGGCATGATGTTTGGATTGGTGCCAATGTAGTTATATGTAGAGGGGTAGAGATCGGTAATGGGGCAGTAATTGCTGCAGGTTCTATTGTGAGAGAAAACGTCGAGTCATATTCTATTGTTGGTGGTGTTCCAGCCAAATTCATTAAATTGAGATTTAGTAAGGATATCATCAGTGAGTTAATGGAACTGAATTGGTGGGATTATGAATTAGAAAACTTTGTTGGTATAGATACTTCTAATGTTGAAGGTTTTATTGAGATATTCAAACAAAAGAAAAAGTCAAAAGCAAAGTATAATGTATATATTAGAAACTCCGAAAAAGAAATATTAAAATAATATAGAAGATAGAGTGTAATAACGAGTGCCAATAGTTTGGCACTCGTTATTAGTAGGAAGTTATCTCACCACAACTCTCAACAAACCAGTAGAAAAACGTCCTAGCAAGGTGTTTTTCTTGAACAAATATTTAAATCTTTTGATGCTTGGTTTTTTGGAGTCATCGAAGAAAATATAAGGATCCTTTCTTAATTTTTCGCGTTTACGCTGTTTTGGGGTTTTTCCGATGTATGCAGGATTTTTGTTCTTGATGTTAACAACATTACCATTGTTTGTTTTAGTATCCGAAATAATACTATCAACCGACTTTAAGTCTTTCTCAAATGATGAATAATAAGCCTGAGCTCCTTTTTTCCATTTTGATGCAGCCAGAAGTTGTTGCAATGCTTCAGGTTTAATACTGTTATCTGCATTAAAATGATATTTTTCTGGGGAAGCAACTAAACATACTGAACCTCCGCCGAATACATTTTCAACCTCATGACCGGAAAACATCTTTGCATCAATACCATTAGGGTTATTGGCAAACGAGAGTATGATTCGGCTAGATAAAATTGGTGAGAACTCAATATTATCTAAATAAGATGAAAATCTTGTTTTCAAATCCTTAGTGAAATCTACTACACCATTATGTGTTTTTATCAAAGCAGATTTTCGAATTATTTCTTCTTCAGCTTCTAAAAAGACTGCTTTTCGTTCAGTTCCAGTATTTATGAATTTTGTTAGACTTCCCTCGGGGGCGCTAAGTGCTGCTTCAAATATAAATACGTGGTCATTAAGCCCGTGATGATAAGGAATACGATGATCATCTAGGTTTTGTAAATATCCTTCAAAGTGCT
Source organism: Rahnella sp. CG8 (assembly GCF_023701875.1). Classification (NCBI taxonomy): domain Bacteria; kingdom Pseudomonadati; phylum Pseudomonadota; class Gammaproteobacteria; order Enterobacterales; family Yersiniaceae; genus Rahnella; species Rahnella sp. CG8. The sequence continues at coordinate 264,051 of NZ_JABAED010000002.1, read as the reverse complement.
CATTCAGGAAATGGTCGCGACTGTGATGATGGGTTAAGAAATAGAATCCATGAAGAGAGTCAATCTGCAGGATTTTTTTAAGGTAATATTGCATTGATCCGCTATAACCAATGTCGACGACTGCAGTTTTATTGTTTTTAGAATGAGTGATAAAATCAATGTCGTTTAAATAATCCAGATAGCTGGTACGCTCTAATTCTGCATTAGCGATAATCAAATCTGAAATTGACTCTAGAAATTGGAGTAATTTTCCATGATCAAAATAAGGTGAGACAATGCTGTCTTTTTTGAAATCATACTTTGAGAATTTTTCGTCGTTAATATCATCAGCATTGATGCCAAAACGGGATTCCAGGAATTCAGTTATGGACCTGGCATTAAAGTTTTGAGAAGCGACTTCCATTATATCATCAAGGTTTCTTATTGATGACACCATAGCTGCGCGTCTTGAGCTATAAAGATAGGAGCTTTTTGGTGAAGTAGGATTATCAGCATATAGTTCATCATATACTTGTTTTAACACCCATCCATCTCTGGATAAGAAAAACAATTCATCAATGCCGAGTCTTTTTGCTCGGCGATGCAACCATTGAACAAACCCGACTACGAGTGGACCAATAGCAATATATCCATAATTGTATTCTTCACCTCTAAATATTGAGGATTTATTTATTTTATACCAATGGCCGGCATTGTATTTGTTAGCAAATAAGCCGTTTAAAACTGAGCTTGATATACCTGAAGACTTCAAACTAGCGGCCATAACCTCTGCGATTTTAGACTGCTTGTAATTATCCATAGCTTTCTGGAAAACATAACTTTTTAAGCCATGTTTTTTTGCCATGAGGCCATCGGCTTGCGAGTTGTCACCAATATGTAGAGCTTGGTCTGCAGGAATATTATATGTTTTTTGTAGGAATTCTAAATATTCAGGATAAATTGTACCATTGTGTTTTCTGGTTTTAGTTTCAGCGGAAACGAGAAGTTTATCATACTGCTGAAGGCCAACATTATTTAGAATTCTTTTAATAGAGGTACGATCTAAATAGATATCTGTAATAATGGATGTTGGATTACAAAGTAATCTAGAAAAATGAAATTCTCTGACCATCGATTTTTTTGGATGCACAAGATCGACTTCGGCATCAATTTCGATGTTTTTAATGTTTTCTAGAGTGGTTTTGTCAAGAGGATAATATTTCTCAAAGCGCTCATATATCTGATCTAGTGTAATCTCAAATTCCCCTCGAGATTCTCTCCTAAGATCAAGTTCGGCTTGTCGTCTGATAGTATGGAACTGGAAGTTCTTATTATTTATTAGTTTTCTGACTTTGGGTTCAATAAATAAAAACAATTCATGTGGTTCAACAAAATCACGTTCTACTAATGTATCAAAAAGATCGAATGATGTTGCTTGGCTTGATGCCATTGCAACACGCAGATGGTCAACTTCAGGTGTTATATTTTCATCTTTAAAGTTTTTCGCAAGGAGCCATTCACGATTGCCTTGGCTAATCATTTCAAAAACTTGGTCAGTGGTTTTTTGTTCAGAAAAGAATTCAAAACCAAGCCCATTTTCAATGAAGTGATTATATAGCGATTCGATTTTTCTAAAATAAGCCTCCCCATTGAAAATATCGAACTTATGAGAGAGATGTACGCGAGATAAGAGGAAATATAAGATGTTATCAGAGTCAATTTTTTCTGATTTTAAAACGGAATCGTTGAAGTCTTTAAAATTATCATGTACTGAGAATAATGATAGCTGAGATTTCCCTAATGAATAATAGGGAATATTCCATAAGGCTGCCTGATAGCCTATAGAAGATGATACGGATAATGCGCCATCAACATATGGGAGGAGAAATTGCGTGACTGTTGGGATTTTTTTATCGTTTTTAAAATAGATGAAATTGTCAAATTTTTCTTCGAGTTCAGAAATTTGCTTGCTACTAAGCTGATTTTTGTAGCCATGTTCAGTAACAATTACACCAATCTGTGATGGTGTATTAGTTAAAACATCAGAAACCATTTCAAATTGGGTTTTATACTCAGTACAACCATTATAGGAAAAATAGTTATCTACTTGACATGCTAAAACAACTAAACTTGAAAATCTTTCATATAGAATTGAAGTGTAGTTTTTTAAAGGATGATATTTTGCTAAAGCTCTTATAGAATTTTTTCTTAATAAAGTAATGAGATCTTTTTGGGTTTGTGTAATTACACTAGCTTTGATTTCACTTGAATAAGTATTTTGATATGAATACTCATATAAACCAAATGGATCCAAGATGCCCAAGGCAGGGAATGGTGCTCTAGAAAAAAGACCAAACATTGAATTAAGATGCAAAGAATGAGGGTATAAGTCTTTTAAAAATGGAGTTGGTGATTCATAGCTTATCGTAACTTCAGGAATGAACTCAATGCCAATCTTATCTTTCAATAGGTCTAAAATATAACAAGTATCTTTTTCATTTCCTTTGTTATGGTAGAACTCAATACTAAGTTCATTATTAGTAGTTACAATTTTATTGAGTTCATCATCTGATATAATAATAGTAGTAACTTGGCTGAAATCTAAGTTGTTTCTAATTGCTTCGTTAAATATCTTCTCAGAAACAACAATTTTTACTTCTAGATCAGGTTTGAACTCTTTTAATCCCTTGATTTCGGGTAAAATATGGGAACGAAGCGTTGCATAGCGAAATAATGGATCATTTAATTCGGTACGAGGTTCTAAATAGTAAAGAATGCTTTTCATAATGTTTTACCAATGCCTTTTTACTGATAATTTCTGTTAGTGTGCTGTGTTTTTAATTTCCGCAACATGCAATTATTAGTTAATTAAATCCCTTCATCTACTTTATACATTTCAATTGCTGCATCCACTGAATCAAAAAACTTAACTTTATTATCCCTTCCAATAAACAAAGCCACATCGCAAAACTCTTTCAGTGATCCGAGGCTATGTGAAACCATCAGAAAGCTGGCTTCCTCATGTCGTGCTTTGAATAAGTCTGCGCATTTTTGTTTAAATCTGGCATCGCCGACTGCGGTGACTTCATCGACAAGATAATAATCAAATTTAAATGCCATGCTCAGGCCAAAACCCAGACGGGATTTCATACCGGAAGAATAGGTTTTAATCGGCATATCAAAGTATTTTCCCAGTTCGGCAAACTCTTCAACAAAGGCGACTTTTTCACGTAACTGATCTGGTGTGGAATAGAGGCGGGCGACGAATTTTACATTTTCACGTCCGGTCAGGCTTCCCTGAAATCCGCCGGCCAGGCCAACCGGCCAGGAAATGGTTTTCTCCGTGTGAATTTTGCCGGAATCCGGGCGGTCAATGCCGCCGATGACGCGTAATAATGTTGATTTACCCGCGCCGTTGCGGCCAATCAACGCCACGCTTTTACCTGAAGGCAGCTCAACATTGAGATCTTTAAAAACGTAATGGCGGCCTTTCGGTGTGCGGTAGGATTTTGTCAGGTTTTCGATTTTTATCATGATGTCAGCATCGCCTCTTCACGATTCCGGTAGAGGGCCAGGCCGATAAACAATACAACCAGAGTACAGGCAGCCAGATAATTCAGGCTGACGCCTTCACTGATATAACCCGGTACGACTGATTCGCGGCAAAGCTCAACCACGTGGACGATAGGGTTCCACAGCAGGTAAGGCCAGTATTCCTTCGGTATGTTATGCAAAGAAAACATAATGCAGGAAATGAAATAGAGAGGCTTAATCAAAATAGGCAGGAACTTTTCGGTCTCCGGGAATGACTTTCCGACCACCATAAATATTAAGCCCATACCGCAGGAGAACAGCACTAAAAGTACCCAGACCAGAATCAGAGTAATAAGCTTTGTGACTTCAAACTCTTCGCCCAGCAGGCCGACAATGGCCATAAGTAACACGTACACGACCGCGTATATCAGCGCTTCCAGCATTGCTCTGGCGATGATGGTATCCACAGGGCGAACCGGGCGGTAATTAAACAAACCCTGGTTGGCTTCAATCGCGCCAATAGAACGGTTGGTAATATTGCTAAATACAAAGAAAGGGATAATGCCGTTGATCAGGAAAACCGGAAACGAAATATCCGGCATAGTGCGGTGCATCACGTAGCCAAAAATGGCCAGCATAATCAGCATATGCGCCATCGGCTCCAGCGCCGCCCACAGATACCCTAACCGGTACTTACCAAAACGGGTTTTGATTTCCCTTAAAAACAGCGCTTTCACCGCCGCTTTTTGTACTTCTAAGCCACTACGTGCCATCAGATTATTCCAGTTTTTTACATTTTCCACGCTACCGCCCCTGGCTTACAGCAGCCAATGCGCTCGGAATCGGGTCGGATTGTGGGAGGCGGCACATCTTTGATGCTGCCGCAGCAGGGGAGTCACTTTTCCGTAAGTTGCATTTAGGGGGTTAATGCGGTGTCACATCCCTGTAAATTATCTTTAATTTTATTAGGTTAGGTTGGCAGGCGTTTTTCACAAAAATGCAAAGGTTGCGAAAAAATATTTCAGCAAGTTTCAGGTGTGATCGAGGTTATGTAAAATTGCTTTGAGCTATTAATTTGTATTAAATCATTCACACCGCCTATTGGTTTAAGAATTCTCTTAGGATGAAAATAAACATTAAGTTTATCAGTGGGATAATGAAACCGGTTCCAGGGGGTGAAGTTGAGAATGTAGTTGAAAATGTAACTATTTATCAGCGGGATTATTAAATGTAGATGTAAAGTTACAGGGTAAGAGGGGTTTTAAGTGCAATTCGCCAGAAGAGGATACAGGTATTTGTTATCGAAAATGAAAAGGCCAGTGACTTTCGTCACCGGCCTTTTCTTGTTAATCGCTCATTTTACCGTCGCATGATCCCGCGGTCAGAGCACATTGTTACTCAATATTTGATTCGATGAACCACAGGAATTTATCCAGGTCGCGCGATGCAGCGGTGAAAATATCTGCGGTGTCTTCATCTTCCACTTCGCCGATAGCCTTACGGGTATCGTTCGCGACAACACCATAACGTTCCGCCAGGGCTTTCAGATGTTCCTGCACGGTATGGATGTTGGTCGGGTAACTTTTCAGCGGGGTTTTATCGTTAACAACCTGCACGGTACCCAGCGCCACACCACCTAACTGCACCACACGTTCTGCGATGGTGTCCTGATGGTCAATAATCGCGGTACGGAAACCATCAAGCATTTCGTGTACGGCAATAAAGTTTGCGCCACGCATGTTCCAGTGAGCTTGTTTGGTGATCAGCGACAGATCGATGTATTCAGTCACCAGACGGTTCAGCACCTTGATAGTATTGAGTTTGACGCTTTCATCTAAATCATTGCGTGTGTAGATAAGCTCAGAAGATTTCGTTTTGACCAGTTTAGCGGTACTCATATACATATCTCCTTGTTTCATTAAAATTAATTGCTACTAATGTATTTCGTAACTGCATTCAGTATAGCAATAAATTGAAAATTTGCAGGGCGTACATTCCTATCGTTCTGATAGCGTGTGTCTTATAAGCTCTGCTGTGATTTCACTTCCAGCTTATCATGCTGATTTATAAGGTGGATAGGATTCCTCCTGAACTTCCACTTCTATTAATCTGCTAAAATAAACTAAGACTGATAATTATTTTCATTACGTGGGGAAAGATATTTTTAAATGTAAGTGACAGTGTGCGGATATATTTTTACCGGGACTTTGTTCTGGTATGGAATATGACCAGTCGGCATAACAGTTTGCCGTATTTAATATTGAAATATAACGGCGGGATAATACCCGCCGTTAATCACTGTCTGCTGTCCTTTAAAGCGCCATCGCACCGCTATACAAAACGGCACCCGTCGGTTGCCCGGTCGGCGAACCGCCGTGAGGCTCGAGGCTTATTGCCAGCGTAAAACCTGCATCCGGCATTTTCGCTGCCAGCGCCAGTTGCGTCGGTTGTTGCGTATTCAGCAAGCCGAGGGAATGCGGCTTGCCTCCCGGCGGAATGGCCCACAGTTCAAGGCTGTGATCTGCGGCGATATTCTGCGCATTGATCGGCGTCAGCAACAGGCTGCGGGTGCTTCTGTCCGCGCTGACCACCCACTGTCCGCTTTGCGTACCGGCGCTGCTGGCCAGTATCGCCACCGGCATTGGCGCTTCTGGCTGAACCAGCAGGCGGGGGATCAGCAACAATGCGGCAAGCCCGGCGGCCAGCGCCCAGCCCATATAAGCCCGCACCGGTCGTGTCGCCGGAGCCGGAAGTCTGGCCGGTTGCAGCGCAAGGTTATGCTGAATGCGTTTCCACACCGATGCAGGTGGGATGACCGGGGTTATCTGATTATCCAGTTGCGTGAAAGCTTCCTGCCAGCGTGCCACTTCGGCCGCCAGTTCAGGGTCTTCCTGCATTTTTTGCTCAAACTGAATCCGGGCCGCGCCGCGCAAGGTGCCGAGCGCATATTCAGCCGCCAGGGCGGCATGATAATGGCTTCTGCTTTTCATAGTCCTACGCAGCTCTTTAAGTGATCCAGGGCGCGACGTATCCAGCTTTTGATCGTCCCCAGAGGTTGTTGAAGATGCGATGAGACCTCACCGTGCGACAGGCCCTGATAATAGGCAAGGATCAGGCTTTGTCTTTGTTCGGCGGGCAGATGTGCGAGGCAGGTGGCCAGAATTTTGGCGTCACTGTCCTGTTGCAGCCGTTGCAAGGGGTCATCATAGTCGCTGGCATCTCCGTCATGCATTGTCTCGTCCAGTTCATCTAACTGGTTATCGCTCCCGCGCATCCAGTCGATAGCGCGGTTGCGGACAATATGGGTAAGCCAGGTCATCGGGGAACTGAGCGCCGGATTATACGAGGCAGCCCGGTTCCACGCGGTGATATAGCTGTCGTGCAACACTTCTTCTGCCCAGGCATGTCGCCGCAACATGCGTAATGCGACGGCGAATAGCCGGGGGGACGTCAGACGATATAACTGCTCAAATGCCTGACGATCGCCAACGGCCATGGCGCTCATCAGTTCGCGCTGTACTTCCGGCGCATTCTCTGGTGTTGGCTTAACGAAAAAATTGTCATGCATTCGCGCGTCCTGACTTACTGAGGTGCTGTTTCATAAGAGAAATCATGCCCTCAGTATAGCCGGTATTATTTTGGCATCAGGACGGTATCAATGACGTCGATCACACCGTTCTTCTGCTGGACGTCATAAGTACTGATGTTGGCGATATTCCCCTTGCCATCTTTGAGCTGAATATTGTGAGGTCCGTTGTTCAGGATCCACAGTGGCTGGCCGTTAACGGTTTTCAGTTCCGCCGTGCCGTTGCCTTTTTTCAGCAGTTTTTCCAAATCTTTCATTTCATATTTACCGGCCACCACGTGATACGTGAGGATGCTGGTCAGGGTGGCTTTGTTTTCTGGTTTCACCAGATTATCCACGGTACCCGCCGGTAATTTGGCAAACGCGGCGTTGGTTGGCGCAAACACGGTGAACGGGCCTTTGCCCTGCAGCGTATCCACCAGTCCTGCTGCTTTTACCGCCGCCACCAGCGTGGTGTGGTCTTTCGAATTCAGGGCATTTTCTACGATATTTTTGGACGGATACATTTCAGCGCCACCGACCATGGTGATGCTTTGGGACATCATTGCAGCCATTGACGCGGTGCTGAGCAGCAGAGAAGCACAGATTGCGGTACGGAGTAATGTTTTCATGATGGTGTCCTTCGTCAGTTAGGAGGTGAGGTCTTGCCTCACCTCTATACATACGAATGACCCCCTGCTTTTGGATGCAGGAAAAATGAAATAAATGAAAATAATTTTCAACCTGCTGATAGAAAAGAAAAAGCCACATCGGGATGACGTGGCTTTTTTATACGATGCGGTGCAATTACTTCCCGGAAGGGGTATTTCCGGCAATATCGACCGTCTCGATTTTGGTTTTGCGCTGCAGGGTAAGTGTTGAACCGGCGGAAGCCGCGATAATCGCCGCCAGCCCGATCCACTGCGTCGCGGTCAGGAATTCACCGAGGAAGATAATGCCGGAAAGCGCGGCCATCGCCGGTTCCATGCTCATCAGCGTACCGAAGGTTTTGGCTGGCAGTTTGGTCAGCGCCATCATTTCCAGTGAATAAGGAATGGCGGAAGTGAGCAGGGCGATCAGCAAGCCGAGCGGTAAAATATCCCAACTGAAAATAGAGGTGTGTGCCTGGATTGCGCCAATCGGGAAGAAGATTAACGCTGCAATCAGTGACCCCATCGCGGCGGTGCCCGGTCCGTAACTGCTGCCAGCACGTTGTCCGGCGAGGATATAAACCGCCCAGCAGCCACCGGCGATCAGCGCAAAGCACGCACCTTTGAGGTCAACACCGCCGGCACTTTGTCCCAGGGGTAACAGGAACAGTAACCCGATTACGGCCAGCACGACCCAGATGAAATCCACCGGACGGCGTGAGGAGAACATCGCGACCGCCAGCGGGCCGGTAAATTCCAGTGCAACGGCAATGCCCAGCGGCACGGTACGCAGGGCCAGATAAAACGAATAGTTCATGCAGCCCAGCGCCAGGCCATACATCATCAGTGCACGCAAATTACCGCCGCGCATTTTCAGGCGCCACGGACGAAAATAGAGCAGCAACAGAATAGAGCCGATACCAAGACGCAGAGCCGTGACACCCTGCGGGCCGACCACCGGGAAAAGCGTTTTTGCCAGCGACGCGCCGCCTTGTAATGACAACATGGCGATCAGTAACAACAGAATCGCCACCAGCGGTGAGGTTTTTTTCGGTAACGCAGGGACGGGCGGGCTGTTGTTATGCGTCGCTGCCTGCAGAGCGATCTGCGGATCCTGCGGCTGATTTTGTCCTGACTGTGTCATCCATTGCGCCTTTTGAGGTGATCCCATGAATCCGGAAACTTCAGATTTATAGTTTTGAAAAGAAAGGTAAAGCGCTGTCAGTGTAGAGGGAAAAGTGGCGAGAAAAAATCCTCACGAAAAAGTTTTTTTCGGAACGTGTTTGTTAAAAAACTTCCTAAAATAGTTTGTTTTTTGAGCAAATTTTTAGGAATTATCTGCTAATCTCAAAAAGTTCAATAAGTTTACCTTATAGTTTGTGTGACTAAAATCCCAATAAAATTAAATGGATAGCGTGTGCTGGAAACTTCCTGTTACACCATATGATGCTTTGGACATCTTAATTGAGGCAGAGTTTCACACTAGTTTTTGTTATATTTTCAAACGTGAAGGTTACTTTGGTTTCTCTTTTTGAGGTGGTTTATGAAAAAAATTGCATGTCTTTCCGCATTAGCTTGCGTAGTTGCACTGGGCGTTTCTTCAAGCGCTTTCGCTGACACCAGCACCGTAACTGCTGGCTACGCTCAGGGTGACGCACAAGGCGTTGCTAACAAAGCAAACGGCTTCAACTTAAAATACCGCTGGGAACAAGATAGCAACCCACTGGGCGCTATCGGTTCTTTCACTTACATCGAAGATGACAGCTCTCCTGCATCTGGCGACTACCGTAAAGCACAATACTACGGTCTGACTGCGGGTCCTGCTTACCGTCTGGCTGACTGGGTTTCCATCTACGGTGTTGTGGGTGTTGGCTACGGCAAATTCCAGTACAACGAAGCGGCAGCATCTACTGCTAACCGTGAAAAAAATGACACCAGCGATTACGGTTTCTCTTACGGTGCTGGTCTGCAGTTCAACCCAATCCAGAACGTTGCTCTGGACGTGTCTTACGAACAGTCCCGCATCCGCAGTGTTGATGTTGGTACCTGGATCGCAGGCGTGGGTTACAGCTTCTAATTCTTCGCCGCAGCGTAACGCTTTGCCGTTACCCTCCCGCGAAAACAAAAACCGCTCAGCTGAGCGGTTTTTTTATGCCTGTCAGATCCCGCTGAACCAGTTATAACCCTGATCTTCCCAGTAGCCGCCGGGATATTCATTGGTGACGAAAATCGCGCCAATATGTTTGGCGTTTTTAAAGCCGAGTTTGGTTGGCATCCGCAGGCGTAACGGGTAACCAAAATCGGGGGGTAAGGGTTTGCCGCCAAAATCCAGAGCCAGAATGGTTTGCGGATGCAGTGCCGTCGCCATATCAATACTGGAATAATAGCGGTCGTCACATTTGAATCCGACATATTTGGCTGTCAGATCCGCGCCGACATGTTGCAGAAACGTTTTCAGCGGTACGCCTTTCCACTGGCCGATGGCGCTCCAGCCCTCAATGCAAATCAGCCGGGTGATCTGGCTTTCCTGCGGCAGGTGCTGCAATTGTTCCAGTGTCCACGGCGCTTTCTTTTGCACCAAACCGGAGACTTCCAGCCGGTAATTGGGGATGTCGATTTCCGGCACGTTGTATTCGGGGTAATACGCGTTGAAACGAAACGGCGTGGTGATTTGATCGGCGCGATAGGTTTGCGCCAGTTTCTGGCCGCTGAACAGCCAGCTTTGTACCCGGTCGTTCCAGCGGGACATCGCCCACAGCACTTTATCGACCTGATCGCCGTCCTGCAGATTACAGCCGGTAAGCATCGAAACCGCGCCCAGCGTAAGGCCAGAGCGCAATAACATACGGCGTTGAATATTAACCAGTTGCTTGCGCTGATCGGGTTCAAGAATAATTTTTGGCCGCTGTGTTTTATCACTCATCGGCTCGGTCCTCCGTGCTAATTTTTTTGCCGCCGGTCAGCATCGCCACGAAGGTTTTCGGCACCAGCAGAACCATCAGTACGTGAATAATGACGAACAGCAGTACGCCGCTCATCGCAAAGAAATGCACATAACGGGCGATATCAAAACCGCCAAACAACCAGACCAGACCGCTGAACTGCGCGGGTTTCCAGATCGACAAACCCGACAGCACCAGCAGCGCGCCCAGCAACAGAACACCGCTGTACATCAGTTTTTGCACCGCGTTGTACTGACCCAGTTTGTGCGGGAGTTTGAATGTCAGTGCGCGAACGGTATCGCGCCAGACCGTACGGGGCGAAAAGGGGAAAAAGTCGCGTCTGAAATGACCGCTAAAAATGCCCCACAGCAGATAGAACAGGGCATTGCCCGCCAGCAGCCACATTACCGCCAGATGCCAGGCAATATTGCCACCCAGCCAGCCGCCGAGGGTGGTGTTCTGCGGGAAAGTGAAAGCGAAAAGCGGGTCGGCGTTATAAATCCCCCAGCCGCTCATCACCATGCCGATCATTGCCAGCAGATTGATCCAATGACAAATGCGAACCGGCCAGGAATGAATCCGGCGCTTCCGGGGTGATGAGAGCTGAGGTTTCACGCTTAATCTCCTGTTGTTCGGCCGGATTACATCGGTGGCGCGATGCCGTCTTTACCGGCAGCAATACCACGGGCAACCAGCGCACCTTTGTCATCTTTCATGGCAAATAATACGATTTTAGTGCCCGGTTTCAGCAGGCTGCGGTCGCCCGGCGCCAGCAGAACAACCGGTACATCGTCAGGCACAATGACAGTTTTCTCTGCATCATGATATTTCACGGTCAGGGTGCGGCCATTGCTGTTCACCAGCTTGCCGACAGTGCCGTTGGTCATGGTATTGATTTTGCCATCGGCGGATTCAAACGGGTTGAAGCCTTCACCGCTGCCGCGCAGGCTGGGTGCGAATACGTGCACTTCTAGTGCTTTCAGCGTGCCATTAGCCTGCGGAACGGCGGCCGTCCCGATGAAGCTGTCCGCTTTGATATCGCTGATCTGCCCTTTGGTGACGGCATTGATCTTGGTCTGGTCGGTCAGCTTAACGTCGAGTTTTTCGCCCTGACGTGTGGTGATTTGTACCGATGAGTCATTAACTGAATCAATGGTTCCGCGTGTAGGTTTAATCACATTATCGGCGGCAAATACCGATGTCATCCCGCTGCACATCAGCAGGGAACCCAGTAACAGACCAGCGAGACGTGTTGGTGCATTCATGATTAATTCTCCATTTTCCAGTGTTTTTTCATTCTGTTAGATGAATCACTGAACCTGCCAGTGATGAATAACTTTCTTAAGAGTGGACGATAAACCGGTATTGGCTGATGACAAATTGATGACAAAATTGTCATCAAAGGTGTCTGACGAAACTGATAAACTTTCGGATGAATCATTCTTTAGGTGAATGGTCATGCGGCGCTGAGGGCCTGAATGCGAATACTGGTGATTGAAGACGATGTCAGTACAGGCGATTACCTGAAAAAAGGGCTGACAGAAGCAGGTTACAGCGTAGATCTGGCGCGCAACGGTGCCGACGGCCTGTTTCTGGCGCTGGAAGAGGGGTACGACGCGGTGATCCTCGACGTCATGCTGCCGGGGCTGAACGGCTGGCAGGTGATGGAAGTCCTGCGCAAAAAGAGCGACGTGCCGGTGCTGTTTCTCACCGCCCGCGATGAAGTACAGGATCGCATTCACGGGCTGGAGCTGGGGGCTGACGACTATCTCATCAAACCGTTCTCCTTCACCGAACTGGTGTTGCGTATCCGCACCTTGCTGCGCCGCCCGGCCGCCCGTGAGCCGGATGCGTATTCGGTGGCGGATCTGAATCTTGATGTGCTGCGCCGCCGCGTGACCCGTCAGGATCAGACCATCGCACTGACCAATAAGGAATTCATGTTGCTGCAGTTGCTGATGCGCCGTGAGGGTGAGGTTCTGTCGCGAACCATGATCGCCTCGCAGGTCTGGGATATGAATTTCGACAGCGATACCAATGTAGTGGATGTCGCCATTAAGCGTCTGCGTGCCAAGGTTGACCGCAGCTTTGAGGTGAAACTGATCCATACCGTGCGTGGCATTGGTTACGTGTGCGAAGTGCGACATGAGTGATCGTCAATTGACTCACCTCCCGACACGCGCCATGTCGCTGACGCTTCGCGCCACCTTACTTTTCGCGCTGATCGCCTCGATGGTGGTCAGTGCCGTCGGTTTCTATCTCTATTACTCGATGGATAAAGAACTGGTACGCCGCGCGGATTACCAGGTCAGCGGGCGTGTGCAGTATTTCCGTCATCTGCTTGCCAACGAATTCCCGCTGTCGCAACTCAGCCGTAATCCCGGCCTGTTTGAAAATATGCTTGGCAATGAGCGCGATATCCTGACGTTTCGTCTGTCCGGTGAGAAGCTATTGATCAACGTCAATCCGTCGCGGCTGGCATTGCCCCCGGTAGCGGCGGTGCCTGACGGCCAGCCGCTGACGCTGAATACGGTGCATCATCTCACCGCCGCCGATGGTACGCCGGTACGCTTTGCCCGTGCGGCGGTACAGATTCAGGACGGGCGGACAGTTGAAATCACCGGCGCGCATTTCATGACCGAGGAGTCGCGTCTGTTGCAGACTTTCCGCTGGGAAATTATTGGCGCGGTGTTATTCGCTTATTTGCTGATTGCCGCACTGGGTTATCTGGTGATCCGCCGCGGATTGCGGCCGCTGCGCAATATGGCGCATGAAGCGGCGCAGATCCATCCGGCCAGTCTGTCTACGCGTTTGTCTTCGGAAAATGCGCCGCAGGAATTGCAGCAATTAATTTATTCTTTCAATGACATGCTGGACCGGCTCGCCGAGGGGTATCAGCGGCTGACGCAATTTTCCGCCGATCTGGCGCATGAAATCCGCACCCCGGTGGGGGCACTGATGGGGCATTGTCAGGTGGCGTTATATCAGCCCCGGACGGTGGAAGAATACGAAACGCTGCTGGCGAACAATATAGAAGAGCTGGAACGCATTTCACGTATGGTGGAAAACATTCTGTTCCTGGCGCGTGCTTCCGATGCGCGCTCGGTTCTGACCATCACCAGTATTGATGTTTCATCTGAAATTACCCGTATCCAGGAATATTTCGAAGGGCTGGCCGAAGAGCGTGAAATGACGCTTCACGGGCAAGGTGAGGGAACCTTGCATGCGGATGCGATCCTTTTCCAGCGCGCGCTGAGTAATCTGGTCGCTAATGCGGTGCGTTATGGCCGCGAGGGAAGTGCCATCGTGCTGCGCGCCGAACCCCATGCAAAAGGCATGAATATCCGGGTGATCAGTCAGGGTGAGCCTGTTCCGCCGGAAAAACTCGGAAAACTTTTCGACCGCTTCTATCGCGCGGATGCTTCACGTAGCGAAGGTGGCAGTTCCAGCGGCCTTGGATTGTCGATTGTTCAGGCCATTATGGCCCTGCATCAGGGAAGTGTCAGCGTAACCAGTTCCGCACAGGGAGAAACGTGTTTTACCCTTTATTTTCCCGCATCCGACCGCAAGCTTTCTCAATAGTTTCTCAATGAAAGGGAAAAATTGCGTAAAAAAAGCCGGAATATTTCTTTTTCATGTAATTGAAATAAAAAGGATTCGTTAATTTTGTTACATTATCACATTGGAAGTCACCATTCAGTTTGAACGAAAATGCTCAGCCCGGAGTCTATATGTCCTAAGGAGTGGGTTCCAACCTCCGGTATGAGCGGTTAGTACAACGCAGCCAGACTCACAAAAGAGCCAGTTATTGCCAATGCATAAAATTCGTACACTTTCGCAACAGAGCATTTCTTTGTTCGTTGCACTTTACCTGGGGCTTCTGCTAAACCTTCCGATTTTCATCCGTCGTTATCAGCAACTGCATTATGACAATGCCTTGTCGATTGCTGTCGAAATGGTTGCCTGTTTTGCCCTGGTCTATTTCCTTTGTATGTTGCTGTCGTATACCGGAAAAACCGTTTTCCGTGTCCTGATGACCGCTATCGTGATTTCCTCTGCCGCCGCCAGTTACTACATGATCCTGTTTAACGTTGATATCGGCTACGGAATTTTAGCGGCAGCGCTGGCGTCTGATTCCATTGATTTATCCAAAGAATCTATCGGAACACATTTCATCGCCTGGACCGTGCTGGTGAGTTTGTTGCCGGTACTGTTGCTGTGGCTGAGCAAAATGCCGGGTGCGGCTCTCAAACAAACGACTTTTAAAAGACTGGCGGTCAGAACCCTGCTGCTTGCGGTCTCCGGCCTGCTTTGTTACATGCCGCTGCAACTGATGGGCAAAGTGCAGGATCGCCATGACATCGTAAACAACCGCATGATGGCGAGTTATGGCGGTGTGGTTGCCGGCACGTATTCGCCGTCAAACTGGCTTTCGGCGCTGGGTTTGTATACTTACAGCAGTTACAGCCAGGCGGAAGACACCAAAAATCTGTACGATCCGGCCAAACATTTCACGTATACCGCACCGGCAGATGCCAAAGATATGTACGTGGTGTTTGTGATCGGCGAGAGCGCCCGCCGCGACCATATGGGGCTGTACGGCTACGACCGTGACAACACGCCAAATCTCGACAAAGAGAAAAATTTGGTCGCCCTGCAGGGCTATTCCTGTGATACCGCCACCAAGCTTTCCTTGCGCTGTATGTTTGTCCGCGAAGGCGGGGCATCTGAAGAGCCACAGCGTACGCTGAAAGAAATGAACGTCTTTTCCGTGCTGAAAAGTAATGGCTGGAGTTCAGAGTTATATTCCATGCAGAGTGAAGCCTGGTTCTATAACAAAACCCGTGCGGATGATTATTCGCTGCGTGAAAACATCGCGTCCGAAAAGCGCAACGCCGGTAAGCCGGTGGATGACATGCTGCTCATCGATGAAATGAAAGACTCGATGAATAACCATCCTAAAGGTAAGCATCTGATTATCCTGCATACCAAGGGTTCTCATTATCTGTATTCCGACCGTTATCCGCGTTCTTTCGCTAAATATAAGCCGGAATGTATGGGCATCGATGATTCCTGTTCCACCGGGGAAATGATTAACGCTTACGATAATTCACTGCTGTATACCGATTACTTCCTGTCGCAGGTCTTTGACCAGTTACGCGATAAGAATGCGATCGTGTTCTACGCCTCCGATCACGGCGAGTCGATTTCGAAAAGCATGCATTTCCACGGTACACCGCGTGATCATGCGCCAGCCGAGCAACGTACGGTGCCGATCATGGTCTGGGCGTCGGACAAATTCCTGTCGAACGATCAGAACAAGGCCAGTTTCCAACAACTGCAAAAAATGGCTGCCGAGAAGAAACCGGCGTTCCATGAAAAACTGTATGACACCATTCTGGGCTGTATCGGTTATACCTCGCCAAATGGCGGGATTGTCGAGCAGCACAACTGGTGCCATGTGCCTGATCAGGCCGCCGCCACAAAATAATCTTTGCTGAATCTGCCGCCTTTTTTCTGATGATGGGAGAAGGCGGCGACATATCCCTCTTTTTCAGTCACAATCGGTTAACAACAAAATACCCGTCATATTGAGGGTATTATTTTTGCTTTTTTATCAGGGCCGATAACCGATGCAAGCATTACGAATAACCATTTGCGTACTGACGGTCATTATGACCCTGCTGACGCTTCTTCCTGTGTCGCGCAATCAGCGCTGGTGGGTGCGTATCTGGGATTTTCCGCGTTTACAGATGGCCTCGCTGTGCCTGTTTTTTCTGCTGACTGAACTGGCGATCATGCCGTTCGGTGATGCGATCACCACCACGGTGATCATCCTGACCGTTGCCTGCATGGCGTATCAGAGTTGGTGGATTTTGCCTTATACCCGCCTGTATCCGGTACAGGTGAAGAAAACGGTGCCCAACGGTCATTCGCGCATCAAGATCATGAACAGCAATGTGCTGACCACTAACCGTGAGCCGGAAAAATTACTCGCGCAGGTCAGGCATTATCAACCGGATATTCTGGTGCTGCTGGAAACCGATCAGTGGTGGGAAGATCAGATGGCAGAACTGGATGCCGATTATCCGCACAGCCTGCGCTGTCCGCTGGAAAATCTGTACGGTATGCATGTGTATTCGCGCCTGCCGATGCAGGCGGCGAAGATTCAGTATCTGGTGGCTGATGATATTCCTTCTATGCATTTTCGCGCTGAACTGCCGTCCGGCGAGCAGGTGATTTTGCACTGTCTGCACCCGATGCCGCCCAGCCCGACAGAAGCGGATGAATCCACCAGTCGTGACGGGGAACTGGTTGCTGTCGGACACACGGCAGCGAAAGCGCGTTACCCGACCATTGTCACCGGCGACCTGAATGATGTGGCCTGGTCGCGCACCACGCGGCTGTTCATGAAAATCAGCGGCCTGCTGGATCCTCGCCGCGGTCGTGGCATGTACAACACCTTCCATGCCAGTTATCCGTTCCTGCGCTGGCCGCTGGATCACGTTTTCCACAGCAAAGATTTCACCCTGATTGATCTGAAACGTCTTGATTTTATGGGTTCAGATCACTTCCCGATCCTGGTGGAACTGGCGCTGACGCCTTCTCAGGGTATCGATCAGGAATCATTGGAAATCGACAATGAAGACATTGAGGAAGCGGAAGAAAAACTGTCCGGTGCCGGGGTGAAAAGCAGTGATGTGCACAAGGCTGACAAGCTTAACCAGCCGGTTTACGGACGTTAATCATGAGCAGTGAACGTGAGCGTTTGCCGCTGGCTGAAGACTTACAGGTCTTCCTGGCGGTAGTGAATAAGCAAAGTTTTGCCGCTGCCGCTATCGAACTGGGGCAGTCACCGGCGTATGTCAGCAAGCGTATTCAGATCCTCGAAGAGTCGCTCAACTGTCGTTTGCTGCACAGGTCAACAAAGGGTGTGCGGCTGACAGAAGACGGCGAGCGCACGCAGCGATGGGCGTTACAAATTCTCGATACCTTTGATCAGTTCATCGGTGACCTGTCAGATTCGCGCAGTGAAGCGCGTGGCAACGTGCATATTTGCAGCTCGTTTGGTTTCGGGCGTTGCCATGTGGCTCCGGCGATAGCGGAACTGGCGGCACGTTATCCGCAACTCAATCTGCGCCTTGATCTTTTCGACCGCGTGGTGGATCTGGTCGCGGAAGGTATTGATCTGGAAATTCTGGTCGGCGATGACGTACCTGAGCAGTACATCGGCAAAAAACTGGCGCAGCACCAGCGGATCCTCTGCGCATCAAAGGAATATCTGGCTGCTCACGGCACGCCTGACTCACCGCAAGCGCTGGCGCAGCATCAGTGTCTGGTGATCAAAGAGCGCGACAATCCTTTTGGCATCTGGTCGCTTACGGGAGAAGGCAAGGAACACCGCGTCAGGGTGAAAGGGGCGCTCTCGTCGAACAGTGGCGAAGTGGTATTACAGTGGGCGCTGAAACACCATGGCATCATTTTGCGTTCACAGTGGGATGTTCAGCCTTATCTTTCCCGTGGTGAACTGGTGCGGGTGCTGCCGCAATATTCCCAACCCGCCAGCGTCTGGGCAGTTTATCCCACGCGGCTGGCGGATTCGGCAAAATTGCGGGTCTGTGTTGAGTTTCTGCAACAGCGATTCAGCCAGTTACCGGGCTGACGCTTATTACGCCAGCCACGGATTGCGCTGCAAATGCGCCTGCTGAAACTGACTGATTTCATCGCGAAATTGCAGTGTTGTACCGATGGCATCCAGCCCGTTAAGTAGCGCAATCTTACTCAGTTCATCGATAGCAAAATCAATCCGTTCACCATTTTGCAGGATGATTTTTTGCGCGGATAAATCGACAGTCATTTCATTTTTATCGCCATGGATCACCGCCTGCGCCATTTGCAACCACTGCGCGGGATCCAGTTGCACTGTAAGCACGCCGTTGCGCTGACAGTTATCGAAGAAAATTCCCGCGAACGTGGTGCCGATCAGCGCCCGGATACCGAGCTGTTTCAGCCCCCATACCGCATGTTCACGGCTGGAACCGCAGCCAAAATTCGGACCGACCAGCAGGAATTTCGTCCCCTGCCATTGGGGCTGATTGAGGATAAACGCCGGATCGGGCGAGCCGTCCGCCAGAAAACGCAGATCGAAAAACACCCCGCGATCTAAACCGTTGCGGTCGATGCCTTTGAGAAACTGTTTTGGCATGATCACATCGGTGTCCACATTCGCCGCAGGCAACGGCGCGGCAATACCGGTCAGTGTAGTAAATGCTTCCATGATGACTCCTTACAGGTCACGGACATCGGTCAGATGGCCACAAATAGCCGCTGCCGCAACCATCGCCGGGCTCATCAGATGAGTGCGTGCGCCCGCACCCTGACGGCCTTCAAAATTACGGTTGGTGCTGGATGCACAGCGGTCGCCGGGCGACAGCACGTCGTCGTTCATTGCCAGACACATTGAGCAACCCGATTGTCGCCATTCGAAACCGGCCTGGATAAATATCTCCGCCAGACCTTCCTGCTCAGCCTGTGCCCGAACCTGACTGGAGCCTGGAACAATTATCGCCCGCACTGTGGCGGCGACGCTTTTACCGCGCACGACGTCTGCCGCTGCCCGTAAATCTTCAATACGCGCGTTGGTGCACGAGCCGATAAACGCGTGGCTGACAGGAATGCTGTTAAGCGACTGACCGGCACGCAATCCCATATAGCGGAGTGCACGTTGCAGATCCTGGCGGCGTGAGGCATCCGGTTCGGCTTGCGGATCAGGCACCTGACCGTTTATCGCCAGTGCCTGATCGGGGCTGGTCCCCCAGCTGACCATCGGCGCGATCTCTTCCGCACACAGTGTCACTTCACGATCAAAAACGGCATCCGGATCACTGCGTAATTCGCGCCAGACCTCCACGGCATCCCGCCACTGCTGGCCTTTTGGCGCGCGTGGTTTGTCTTGCAGATAGGCAAACACTTTATCGTCGGGTGCCATGAACGCGCCACGCGCACCGGCTTCCACGGCCATATTACAAATGGTCATACGACCTTCAACGCTCAGCATGTCGATACCCGGTCCGCAGAATTCGATGGCATAACCGGTCGCGCCCGCCGCCCCGATTTTTGCCACCAGCGCCATCACCAGGTCTTTGGCCGTGATACCCGTCGCCAGTGTGCCAGTGACGGTAACCCGCATGGTTTTCAGGCGCTTATACACCAGTGTTTGCGTCGCCAGAAGATGTTCAATTTCCGAGGTGCCGATACCAAAACCAAACGCCCCTAATGCGCCGTATGTGGTGGTGTGGCTGTCTCCGGCGGCAATGACCATACCGGGCAGGATAAAGCCCTGTTCCGGTGCAACAACATGTTCGATCCCCTGACGTTTATCGAGAATATCGAACAACTCAATGCCAAATTCGGCGCAGTTCTCAGCCAGATATGACACCTGACGCGCGCCACCGGCATCCGGCATCTGACGGGTGCGTAGCGGTGCCGTCGGGTTGACGTGATCGACTACCGCCAGTGAGGTTTCCGGCCGCCATACGCGACGGCTGGCTTCACGCAAACCGCTAAACGCCTGCGGGCTGGTGTACTCGTTAATCACCTGCCGGTCGATGTAAAGCAACACGTGGCCCTTGTCATCCAGCGTACGAACGCTGTGGCTGTCGATATGTTTTTCATACAGCGTTTTTGGCTTCATTTCATTGCCCTGATAAACGTAACGGATAATGCCAGCGTCGCAACTTCACGCTTATCGGGCAACGGCCTGAGTGTGATGAGTCAAAACACAGATCGTGAATCAGCGATCTTCACTTGTGGCCTTGTTGCCAACCGGCGAGCGACTAAGATGGGTAAAAAAGGAGAAAACCCATGTTTGAACATTTTACCCAAGGCCGGATGGTGGTCAGCGGAACGGACATTGCTTACCGGATTGCCGGACAGGGCGAACCGCTGTTATTGCTGCACGGACACCCGCAGACGCAGGCGATCTGGCATAAAGTCGCACCCTACCTCACTTCTCAGTTCACCGTGGTGCTTGCCGATTTACGCGGTTACGGTGACAGCGGTAAACCCGAGCCGGACGCGGATCACCTGCGGTACAGCAAGCGCGAAATGGCGCAGGA
Organism: Rahnella sp. CG8; assembly: GCF_023701875.1. Lineage (NCBI taxonomy): Bacteria > Pseudomonadati > Pseudomonadota > Gammaproteobacteria > Enterobacterales > Yersiniaceae > Rahnella > Rahnella sp. CG8. The sequence goes on along the minus strand of NZ_JABAED010000002.1, from coordinate 243,263 downwards.
TCAGCTCGAACTGATGGCTGCGCTCGGTTTCAGCCAGTTCAGTGTGATCGCGCATGACCGGGGTGCCCGCGTGGCGCACCGGCTGGCGCTTGATCACCCGCAGGCAGTGAAACGGATGGTGCTGATGGACATTGCGCCGACGCTTTCCATGTATCAGCAAACCAGTGAAGCTTTTGCGCGCGCTTACTGGCACTGGTTTTTCCTCATCCGCCCGGCACCGCTACCGGAAACACTGATCAAGGCTGATCCTGATCTTTACCTGCGCAGCGTAATGGGCAGCCGCAGCGCCGGTATGCAACCTTTCACCGACGAAGCTTACGCAGATTATTTGCGTTGTCTGCAACTTGATGGAACGGCGCGCGGGATTTGCGAGGATTACCGGGCTTCCGCTGCTGTTGACCTGCAACACGATCAGACTGACGTGAATGCATCTCGCAAAGTGCGGTGTCCGCTGTTGATCCTGTGGGGCGAAAAGGGCATTGTCGGCACCTGTTTTACGCCGCTGGAGGAATGGGCAAAGGTGGCAGAAGACGTTCAGGGCGAGGCGTTGCCGTGCGGGCATTATCTTGCTGAAGAACAACCGGAATTATTGCTGGAGAAAGTGCTGCCGTTTCTTCGCTGAGAGGGGGAAGCCTATAAAAAAACCCGCATGGCGCGGGTTTTTTGTGGGCACGTATCAGACTGGCTGTTCGGGGAAGGTGAGGGTGTTGCCCGGCGCTTCACGGTTGATATGCAGGAAGTTCAGATGACGTTCGTATTGATCCAGAATGTCATTGATCACCTGATGTTTGGTGAAGTCCATCAGGTCATTACCCTGAGTCCCTTCAAGAAGGAAGGTTTCCAGACGGTAATAATGCGATTTACCGGCGCGTGCGCGATAGGTAAAGGCAGGAACCGCATAACGTACCGGCCAGATCTGATAGACAAAGTTTTGCTCTTCGCCCAACGCGACCTGCAATTCCAGCGGCCCGATTTTCTCGTCTTCCTGTGGCGCGTGCTCGTTAAAGGTCACTTTTGCCCCGCGTAGTTCCAGTTCCTGGGCCACTTCCTGCATCGCAGGGCGGCAAACAGTGTCCATCATTTTCTGGGTGTGGCGTGTGCCCGGATAATTCATGACCCGCGACAGACGCTGTTTCCAGTTCAGCGCCGCGTCGCTGGTGGCAGGCAGCGGAGCCAGAGTCTGCTGGGTGCTGGCGCGGCGGTAATCTTCCAGACGCAGTGATTTATACAATCCGGCCATGATGAAGAAAATCACAAAACTGAACGGCAGACCCATAATTACCGTGGTGTTTTGCAGTGCAGAAACGCCGTCGGTCATCAGCATACCCAGTGTCAGTACGCCGATGGTGACCGACCAGAAAATCCGCAGCCAGTTTGGCGCATCGTTGTTAATGTCTGCCAGTTTTGAGGTGAAGTTACCCAACACCAGCGAGCCGGAATCCGCCGAGGTGACATAAAACAGCAGGCCGGTAATCGTCGCGACGGACGCGCTCAGCGTAAAGCCGGGATACTGTGCCAGCAGGCTGTAAACGCCGCGTTCAGGGTGTGAGATCACCTCGTTAGCGAAATCCAGATTGCCATGCAGGATCTGGTACAGCGCACTGTTACCGAAAATTGACAGCCACAGCAGGGTGAAGACGAACGGAATAATCAGGGTGCCGAACACGAACTGACGGATGGTACGACCGCGTGAAATACGCGCCAGGAACAGGCCGACAAACGGCGACCACGCTACCCACCACGCCCAGAAGAACAGGGTCCAGCTGTTCATCCATTCGGTCGGGCGGTCAAAAGCAAAGGTATTAAGCGTCATGCCCATAAAGCGATTGATGTAATCGCCAATATTGAGCACCAGCGCATTGAGCAGGAATTCGGTATTGCCGAAGAACAGCAGGAACAGAATCAGCCCCAGCGCCAGCAGCACGTTGAGTTCCGACAGAATACGGATACCTTTGTTAACGCCGGAGGTCACCGACACCGTCGCCATAATCACAGAAAGCAGGATCAGCGCGGCCTGAACGGTCAGGTTTTCCGGAATATGGAACAGCACTTTCAGGCCGTAGTTAAGCTGCACCACACCAATGCCGAGCGTGGTGGCGATACCAAAAATAGTCCCGACCACGGCAGCGATATCCACGCTATGACCGATCGGGCCGTTAATGCGCTTACCAAAAATCGGGTACAGCGCCGAACGGATGGTCAGCGGCAGGTTATAGCGGTAGCTGAAATAGCCCAGTGCAATGCCCATCAGCGCGTACATCGCCCAGCCGGTCAGGCCGTAGTGGAACAGCGTCCAGGTCATGGCCTGCCGCGCGGCTTCCAGCGTTTGCCCGTTGCCTTCCGGTGGCAACATGTATTGTGTCACCGGTTCGGCGACCGAGAAGAACATCAGGTCGATGCCGATCCCGGCAGCAAACAGCATTGCAGCCCAGCTCATCATGCTGAATTCGGGTTTGGATTGTTCAGGGCCCAGTTTGATCGAACCAAAACGTGAACAGGCTATGAACACTACAAACACGATGTACAGCGTAGCCGCCAGCATGTAATACCAGCCGAAGGTGGCGGACACCCAGTTAAGGGTCAGGCTGATCCATTTTCCTGATAAATCGGTGAAGAAAATGGTCATTAATGTGAAGGCTAAAATCAGCCCGGCGGAGGTGAAGAACACAACCTTGTTCAGCTGGTCGCGAGGTTTTTCGCTTTTTCTCTCTGTCGTATCGGCAATCGCCATCTTTTCCCCTGTTATGTCAATTAATCGCTATTTTTCAATAAATTGGATTCATTTAAATCTCAAAATTCATACAAATTACTAACGTATTGGTAATAAAATATATGCATTTTTAATTGAACGTTCAATCAAAAAAAAGTTAAATAGGAGGAGTGCGAGCGTTTTAACAAGGCTGAGCGGGAGCGTAAAAAGAGTTTTTTAAGCGCATTGCAACCCGCTCATTTTCAGGAGCCGGAACCATGCCCAAAGTAGGAATGCAGCCCATCAGACGGCAGCAATTAATTGAGGCAACGCTGGCTGCGGTGAACGAAGTCGGTATGCACGATGCTTCGATTTCGCAAATTGCCCGACGCGCTGGCGTCTCCAACGGCATCATCAGTCACTACTTTCGTGACAAGAACGGGCTGCTGGAAGCCACTATGCGTTATTTGCTCAGTCATCTGGGAGAAGGTGTGCAGTTGCGCTTATCACAGATGACGGATACCGCACCGACGGCGCGGCTGCATGCGATTGCAGAAGCCAATTTTGACGACAGTCAGACTAACAGCGCGGCGATGAAAACCTGGCTGGCCTTCTGGGCGAGCAGCATGCATCACCCGCAGTTGTACCGGCTGCAACAGGTTAACAGCCGCCGGCTCTATTCCAATTTATGTTCTGAATTCAGACGTTTTCTGCCTAAAAACGAGGCGCGTCTCGCAGCGCAAAGCACGGCGGCATTGATTGATGGCCTGTGGCTGCGCGGCGCACTCAGCGGTAAATCGTTTAACCGCGACGAGGCGATGCAGATAACACATCGCCATATTGAATCGCAGTTCGCACCGCGCGTTGTCGGGCAGTAAACGGCGCAGAAAATTTTCAGACCGCACAGACCGAGGAGAGATGTATGTCCCGCTACGGCAAGCAAAAACTTTATATCAACGGGCGTTTTCAGGACAGCACCGGTGATGAGACCTTCGACGCCGTTAATCCGGCCAACGGCGAAGTGATTGCCACGGTGCAATCCGCCACACATGCAGATGTCGATCTGGCGGTGAAATCCGCGCAGAAAGGCCAGAAAGTCTGGGCCGCGATGACCGCCATGAGCCGCGCCCGTATTCTGCGCCGCGCGGTGGATATTCTGCGTGAGCGCAACGACGAACTGGCCGCTATTGAAACGGCAGACACCGGTAAACCGCTGTCTGAAACGCTGGCAGTGGATATCGTCACCGGCGCGGATGTGCTGGAGTACTACGCCGGGTTAATCCCGGCGATTGAAGGCCAGCAAATTCCGCTGCGTGATTCTTCTTTCGTTTATACCCGCCGCGAGCCGCTGGGTGTGGTCGCCGGTATCGGCGCGTGGAACTATCCGATTCAGATTGCCTTGTGGAAATCTGCTCCTGCGCTGGCGGCCGGTAATGCGATGGTGTTCAAACCGAGTGAAAACACGTCGCTGACTGCCCTGAAACTGGCAGAAATCTACACCCAAGCCGGTGTGCCGGACGGCGTTTTCAGCGTGGTGACGGGCGCGGCCAGCGTCGGTCAGGCGTTAACCGATCATCCGGATATCGCCAAAGTCTCCTTCACTGGCGGTATCAAAACCGGCAAGAAAGTCATGGCCAGCGCCTCGGCCTCGACGCTGAAAGAAGTCACTATGGAACTGGGCGGTAAATCGCCATTGATTATCTTTGACGATGCCGATCTTGATAAAGCCGCCGACATCGCGATGATGGCGAATTTCTACAGCGCCGGACAGGTGTGCACCAACGGCACCCGGGTGTTTATCCCCAAAGCATTGCATAAAGCGTTCGAAGCCAAAGTGCTGGAACGGGTGAAACGCATTCGCTCAGGCGATCCGACAGATGAAAATGTCAACTTCGGCCCGCTGGTCAGCTTCACGCACATGGAATCCGTGCTGCGTTACATCGAAAGCGGCAAACGTGAAGGCGCGACCTTGCTGACCGGTGGCGAACGTGTGATTTCCGGTGAATTCGCTAAAGGTGCTTACGTTGCCCCGACGGTATTTACCGACTGCCGTGATGACATGCTGATCGTCCGTGAAGAAATCTTCGGACCGGTGATGAGCATTCTGACTTATGAAAGCGAAGAAGAAGTGATCCGCCGCGCCAATGATACTGAATATGGTCTGGCCGCCGGACTGGTGACGCAGGATCTCAACCGCGCCCACCGCGTGATCCACAAACTCGAAGCCGGGATTTGCTGGATTAACACCTGGGGCGAATCTGCCGCAGAAATGCCGGTCGGCGGTTACAAACATTCCGGTGTCGGGCGCGAAAACGGCATCACCACACTTGAGCATTACACCCAAATCAAATCCGTGCAGGTCGAACTGGGCGAATTCAGCTCAGTATTTTGATCCGCTGCAACAGAGGAGATTCAATGGATTACGATTACATCATTATCGGGGCCGGTTCTGCCGGCAACGTACTCGCCACCCGTCTGACTGAAGACAGCAGTGTCAGTGTGTTACTGCTCGAAGCCGGTGGCCCGGATTATCGTCTGGATTTTCGCACGCAGATGCCTGCGGCGCTGGCATTTCCGTTACAGGGACGTCGTTACAACTGGGCGTACGAAACCGACCCGGAGCCGCATATGAATAACCGCCGCATGGAGTGCGGGCGCGGTAAAGGGCTGGGAGGCTCGTCGCTGATTAACGGCATGTGTTACATCCGCGGTAACGCGATGGATTTCGATAACTGGGCGAAAGCACCGGGTCTGGAAGACTGGAGTTATCTGGACTGCCTGCCTTATTTCCGTAAAGCAGAAACCCGCGACATCGGCCCGAATGACTTCCACGGCGGCGAAGGGCCGGTGAGCGTGGCGACGCCTAAAAACGGCAATAATCCGCTGTTCGGCGCGATGATTGAAGCCGGTGTGCAGGCGGGGTATTCGCGCACGGATGACCTGAATGGGTTTAAACAGGAAGGTTTTGGCCCGATGGACAGAACCGTGACGCCGAAGGGGCGTCGTGCGAGCACTGCCCGCGGGTATCTGGATCAGGCCAAACCGCGCGCCAATCTGACCATTGTGACGCATGCCCTGACCGACAGGATCCTGTTCGATGGCAAGCGCGCGGTGGGTGTCAGCTATTTCCACGGTGATGAATACAACGCCAAAACGGCGAAGGCGAAACGCGAAGTGTTGCTGTGCAGCGGCGCGATTGCCTCTCCGCAAATTCTGCAACGTTCCGGTGTCGGTGCGGCTGAACTGCTGAACCGTCTGGATATCCCGCTGGTGCACGACTTGCCGGGCGTCGGGGAGAACCTGCAGGATCATCTGGAAATGTACCTGCAATACAGTTGTACGCAGCCGGTCTCGTTGTATCCGGCATTGCAGATGCACAACCAGCCAGCGATTGGTGCCGAGTGGCTGTTTAAAGGCACCGGCGTGGGTGCCAGCAATCAGTTTGAAGCGGGCGGTTTTATCCGCAGCCGTGAAGAATTTGCCTGGCCGAATATTCAGTATCACTTCCTGCCGGTGGCGATTAATTACAACGGCAGTAATGCGGTAAAAGAGCACGGTTTCCAGGCGCATGTCGGTTCAATGCGTTCACCCAGCCGTGGCCGCGTTCAGGTGAAATCGAAAGATCCGCGCCAGCATCCGAGCATTCTGTTTAATTACATGGCGACGGAGCAGGACTGGCAGGAGTTCCGTGACGCCATCCGCATCACGCGTGAAATCATGAATCAGCCAGCGCTGGATCCTTACCGTGGTCGTGAAATCAGCCCGGGTGAAAACGTACAGACTGACGAAGAGCTGGATGCGTTTATCCGTGAACATGCGGAAACGGCTTTCCATCCGTCATGCACCTGTAAAATGGGCACGGATGAGATGGCGGTGGTAGACGGAGAAGGGCGGGTTCACGGTATGGAAGGGCTGCGCGTGGTTGATGCCTCCATCATGCCGCAGATCATTACCGGTAACCTGAATGCGACAACTATTATGATCGCCGAAAAAATTGCCGATAAAATCCGTGGCCGCCAGCCATTACCGCGCAGTACGGCGGCGTATTACACCGCGGGCGACGCACCGGTTCGCACGCAGCCGCTGAAGAAATCTGCCTGATAAATTGGCTGTAAAATCTGTGTTAAAAAGAGATATTCTCAGGAATATCTCTTTTTTTTGGCTTTCAGAAAACAGGCAGGGCATTCACTCATGACGGAATCATCATCGCTTCACTGGCAGGATTATCATCACAGTGAACTGAACGCGGCGCAGCTTTACGCCATTCTTGCACTGCGAAGTGAAGTATTTGTGGTGGAACAAACCTGTGTTTATCAGGATATCGACGGACAGGATCTGACCGGCGAAAACCGTCATATCGTCGCCTGGCTGGATGGCAAGATTGCTGCCTACGCGCGTATTCTGCGTTTTGAAGATGACGTGGCAATCGGACGGGTGATTGTCGCGCCCTCTGCACGCGGCCTGAAACTGGGTTATCAGCTGATGGAACAGGCACTGGCTGCCTGCCAGAAACACTGGCCGGGTGCGCGCGTCGCGATTTCCGCACAGGCGCATTTGCAGGGATTCTACGGCAGGCTGGGGTTTGTGGCCTATACCGAAATTTATGACGAAGATGGGATCCCGCATGTGGGGATGGAGTTGAATTCCTGATATTGGGCGAAGCGCAAGCTTCAGCATTGTTTTTGTCATTAATACCCCACCCCCAACCCTCCCCTTCGCAGGGGAGGGAGCCGATCGAGCCCTTTGCATGGGATATCGCCGATCGGGTTTTACTCCTCCCCCTGCGAAGGGGGAGGCGGGGAGGGGGTATTAATGGCAACTCAGAAGACGGATATGTTTACCTTTCCCAGTACGCCGGACTGCCAAATTTCTCCAGCAGAAAATCAATCACAGCCCTGACTTTGATCGACGGGCGGCGGCTGTTCGGATACAGTGCGCTGATGGTTTGCGGCTCCGGTGACGTCGATACCTGATAATCTTCCAGTACGCTGACCAGCCGACCGTCGCGCAGGGCATCGCCAATCAGCCAGGTGGGGAACACCACCAGCCCCATGCCGTCGATCCCGGCCTGCGTCAGGGTTTCCGCATTATTGCTGGTCAGTAATCCCCGCAGGGTCATCGAATGCCATTCCTGTTCCGGCTGACGAAAGTACCAGCGTTGCGGACCGGCAAATCCTTTGAACACCAGGCAACTGTGACTGGCTAAATCCTCCGGTGTTTCCGGCTTTCCTGCGCGGGCCAGATAAGCAGGGCTGGCGGCAAGGCGAAAATTCTGATGGCCGAGCGTGCGCGCCTGCAGGGTGGAGTCCGCCATCACACCAATACGGATGAGCAAGTCAACGCTGTCCTGCAACGGGTCGATAAAATCGTCGGTCTGCATCAGCTCGATATTCAGGCGCGGATAACGTGTACTCAGCTCATGCAACCACGGCGCAAGATGGCGCTGACCAAAAACTACCGGCGCATTGATGCGCACCAGTCCGCCGGGTTCGCTGTCCTGCTCCTGCAAATCCAGCGTGGCGAGATCCAGCTGTGTCAGCACCTGTCGCGCATGACCGGCGAGCAGTTTGCCGGATTCTGTCGGGCTGACGGCGCGTGTGTTGCGATACAGCAGTTGCGTCTGTAATGCCTGTTCAAGCTGGGAAATCACCCGCGATACGGTTGACGGCGACATCGCCTCACGCCGCGCCACCTCAGAGAAACTGCCCTGATCCAGTACCGCGACATACAGCCGTAATGCCTGAATATTGATCTGATTAAAACCTTTCATCTGAGCGTATCCCGCAAAGGTATTTTCCTGATTGTGCTGTTTTTCGCATAGTTCTGTCACGTTATAGTCGCCGCTTCGAAAAAAACAGAAAGCAGGGCAATGATGAATCTGATGTTAATTCCGCTGGTCGTCCTGGCGGGGATGGGGCTTTCACTGGAGGCCGGGCTGATTGGTCCGCTGGGAACGGAGGTTGGCCATCTGTGGGCCACGCTGAGTATTTTTGGTGTGGGTGCGGTGCTCACCGGCCTGCTGGTGCTGTTTTTCAGCCCGCGTAATGCGCCGTCATTCAATGAACAACCGGGCTGGACATTGCTGGGTGGCGTGCTCGGCCCGGTCTATGTCGTGGTGCTGACGCTCGCGACGCCGGTCATTGGTATCGGCATGACCATGATTGCGATTTTGTCAGGGCAGGTGGCGAAAAGCGTGCTGATCGACCATTACGGCTGGTTTGGTACACCGCACAAGAAAGTCGGCGGCGAACGCCTGCTGGCGCTGCTGTTTATCGTTGCTGCACTTGTTTTGATTGCCTGGGACTGAACCATGACTGAACTGATGATGATAATACTGGCCATTGTGGCCGGTGCCGCGCTGAGTATGCAGGCGGCGGTGAACGGGCAGTTAGGCGGGAAAGTGGGCGTACTGAAAAGCGCATTCCTGACGTTCAGCGTCGGGGCTGCCATTACCGCAGTGCTGGTGCTGTTTTTGCAAACACCACAGCCGCAAACCTTGCTCACCGTACCGAAGTGGCAACTCGCGGGCGCATTATTTGGCGTGCCTTACATCATTGTGATGGTGACAGCGGTACCCCGTGTCGGGACGGCGGTGGCAACGGTCGCGGTAATCCTCGGACAACTGGCAATGGGTATGCTGATTGATAATTTCGGCTGGCTGGATAATCCGCAGATCGCGCTGTCATGGCACCGGATTGCGGCTATTCCCTGCCTGATCATCGCACTGGCACTCATTTATCGCAGCAACCGGAAAGCAGAGTGATTTCCTGACAGAGAGCAGACCCGCGCTTTATTGCAGGCGCGGGTCAAACATCATGGGCTCGCGTTCTACTGAACTCAGTAAATCGGCAAAAGACGGGTGTAGCGGATTAAGTAATACGTTGTATTCCGACGGCACAATCACTGACGGCACTTTCAGCCCGACATATTCACCTTCTGCAAGCCAGACGTCACCCTGACGTTGAGTGCTGTCAGGCACTGATGCGCTTCGCCAGTCGGCGGCAAGCTCTGAAACTTCCAGCGTATCCAGCAGTTCCTCTGGCACCTCAATACTCAGCAAGGTATAGGAACGCATCAACATGCTGTTTTGCAAATGCACCAGAATTTCCAGGATAGCCAGTGAGATGCTGGTGGTGACATAGACGACCGGCCTGCCTGGCGGATTCCAGCGACCGCCATAAAGTTGCGCGCCGGCTCCCGACCAGGCTGTCGCCAGATGACGGGTCTGCACGATACGAAACAGCTTCAACTGAAAACACCGTGCTGGAGACGACCAATCAGGCGGCTGACTTCCACAGCACCCGCTTCAGAAGACAGCAGTTCCAGCGGACGTGAACCATCCAGTGCCGGAGCAGGGCGGGTGAACCATTCGAGCGCCGAGACACGATCCCCTTCGAACAAATCAGTTGCGGCATCCACGATGCGAACCAGTCGCGCCACACGTTCACTCTCTTCACTTTTTAGCAATCCGTTCCCGGCTTTACGCCGGGCATAGTTGCGTTCGTTAATGCCCATGATTTCCAGTAACACCATTTTTGGCCATCCCAGCTCAGTATTAAGACGGCTGATACTATCAACCGGAAATCCCTTTTGTATGGCATTTATCAAACTGATTCCGCTGCTTGCGGGAAGGCCCGCAGATTGCCAAAGCGGCGTTGCAGAATCTTGCACAGAGCTGGAAGACAGCCCGGTAATTTTTGAATTCATGATGTGTGCCTCCGCACCGTTATTTGTCATGATTATAGCATGACAAATAACGAATGGTCATTTTATCAACGATAACTTTTTGCATCAGTCCGTACTGAATAAAAGCGCACGGAAAGATAAATGTGATGAATGTCACATTGGGGATGTATCGGAATGAAACAGAAATTGACAAACCTTGACCAAATCTATTTATTAGCTAAGAAAAGTCGACTCTTGTAGGAAGTAACTGGTAATTGCAGGTTTTTTGCACTATGTGCAGCAATCGGTTGCGGATCACAGTTTTAGGGTTTGTTTTATGCAACGTCTGAAAGTGGCAAGACGTTGTTCCACCCCCCGCTTCTGGTAAAAATATGAAAAATAAAATTATTGCAGCAGGCGCTTTGATGGCTTTGTCCTACAGCGCGACCGTGCTCGCTGATGATAGCAAGGGCGAATTTGTTTCTGACTGGTGGCACCAAAGTGTCAACGTTGTAGGTAGCGCCGATACCCGTTTCGGGCCTACGCTGCGTAACGATGTTTACCTTGAATATGAAGCGTTTGCGCACAAAGACTGGTTTGATTTCTACGGTTATATCGATATTCCTAAAACCTTCGGCGCCGGTAACGGTAATGACACCGGTATCTGGGATAAAAACGGTTCTCCGCTGTTTATGGAAATCGAACCGCGTTTCTCTATTGATAAGCTGACCGGTACTGATCTGAGCTTCGGTCCGTTCAAAGAATGGTACTTCGCGAACAACTATATCTACGACATGGGCCCGGACAGCGATAACCGTCAAAATACCTGGTACATGGGGCTGGGCACCGACATCGACACCGGTTTGCCGATGAGCCTGTCTCTGAACGTGTATGCGAAATACCAGTGGGAAAACTACGGCGCAGCGAATGAAAACAGCTGGGACGGTTACCGTTTCAAAGTGAAATATTTCGTTCCTCTGACGCAACTGTGGGGTGGCAACCTGAGCTATATCGGGTTCACCAACTTCGACTGGGGCTCCTCACTGGGTGATGACGATTTCCGTGATCTGAACGGCAACAAAGCGCGTTCTAACAACTCTATCGCCTCCAGCCATATCCTGTCGCTGAACTACACACACTGGCATTACTCGTTCGTGGCGCGTTACTTCCACAACGGCGGCCAGTGGGCTGACGGCGCTGAACTGAACTTCGGTAACGGTAACTTCGATGTGAAGTCCACCGGCTGGGGTTACTACGGCGTGATTGGCTACAACTTCTGATTTCAGCGGTTGTACGACAAACCCGGCTCCGGCCGGGTTTTTTGTTTTTATTGCTTTCTGAAAAGTCGCACATTAAGCATTTTTTTTAGCTGTTGAGTGAAAAATGACCACAACTACAGGCGATCCTGACGCGCTGTTGTGGCATAATGCGCGCCAAATCACATTTCCCAATTAAGAGCGAGCGTTGTGCTAAGTACTTACAACATCACCATGCAATTCGGCAGCAAGCCGTTATTTGAAAATATTAACGTGAAATTTGGCGGCGGTAACCGTTACGGCCTGATTGGCGCGAACGGTTGTGGCAAGTCCACTTTCATGAAGATCCTCGGTGGCGACTTAGTGCCTTCTGGCGGTAACGTTGTGCTGGACCCGAATGAGCGTCTGGGTAAATTACGCCAGGATCAGTTCGCCTTCGAACAGTTCAGCGTGCTGGACACCGTTATCATGGGCCACACCGAATTGTGGGAAGTGAAGGAAGAGCGCGACCGTATTTACGCGATGGCGGAAATGAGCGAAGAAGACGGCTACAAAGTGGCTGATCTGGAAGTCGCTTACGGCGAAATGGACGGCTACAGCGCAGAATCCCGTGCGGGTGAATTGCTGCTGGGCGTGGGGATCCCTGTCGAGCAACATTATGGCCCGATGAGCGAAATCGCCCCGGGCTTTAAACTGCGTGTTTTGCTGGCGCAGGCGCTGTTCTCCGATCCGGAAATCCTGCTGCTCGACGAACCGACGAACAACCTGGACATCGATACTATTCGCTGGCTGGAGCAGGTGCTGAACGAACGTAACAGCACCATGATCATCATTTCCCATGACCGTCACTTCCTGAACATGGTGTGTACGCACATGGCGGATCTCGACTATGGCGAACTGCGTGTTTATCCGGGCAACTACGATGAATACATGACGGCGGCGACGCAGGCTCGTGAACTTCTCAGCGCCAATAACGCCAAGAAGAAAGCACAGATTGCTGAACTGCAATCGTTCGTCAGCCGCTTCAGCGCGAACGCCTCCAAATCTAAACAGGCGACTTCCCGTGCCCGTCAGATTGATAAAATTCAGCTTGATGAAATCAAAGCATCCAGCCGTCAGAACCCTTACATGCGCTTCGAGCAGGACAAGAAATTGTTCCGTAATGCGCTGGAAGTGGAAAAAATCACCAAAGGTTTCGACAACGGTCCGCTGTTTAAAAATCTCGGCCTGATGCTTGAAGTGGGCGAGAAAGTCGCGATTCTGGGTGCCAACGGTATCGGTAAATCAACGCTGCTGAAAACGCTGGTCGGTGAGCATGAACCGGAAAGCGGTTCAGTAAAATGGTCTGAAAACGCCAAGATCGGTTATTACGCGCAGGATCACGAATATGAATTCGATGACACCCTGAACGTGTTTGACTGGATGAGCCAGTGGAAATCCGAGAAAGACGACGAGCAGGCCGTACGCGGTGTGTTAGGCCGTCTGCTGTTCGGTCAGGACGATATCAAGAAGAAAGTGAAAGTACTTTCCGGTGGTGAAAAAGGTCGTATGTTATTCGGGAAACTGATGATGCAACGTCCGAACATCCTGATTATGGATGAACCAACCAACCACCTTGATATGGAATCCATCGAGTCACTGAACATGGCGCTGGAAATGTATGAAGGTACGCTGATCTTCGTTTCCCACGACCGTGAGTTTGTCAGCTCGCTGGCAACCCGTATTCTGGAAATGACGCCGACCCGCGTGATTGATTTCTCGGGTAATTACGAAGATTATCTGCGTAGCCAGGGCATCAATAGTTAATTCGCTGCATCCTTCACGTTGTCTCGGCGTTGGCTGCCTTTACTCACCCCGGTCACTTACCGATGTAAGCTCCCGGGGATTCGTGCAGTTGCCGCCTTGATACAACGCGAATGATTTTGCGAATTGTTTTGGGTGTCATAAAAAATAGAAAACCGCCGATAAAGGCGGTTTTTTTGTGTCTGAATTTACTGATTCAACAATCCCCACACACTTCACAATGCGGGTCTTTCATCAGTTTCATTTCGCGGAACTGCAACGTCATGGCGTCGAACATCAGCAGTTTTCCGCGCGGGGTTTCACCAAATTTTGTCAGCAGTTTGATGGTTTCCATCGCCTGCAAACTGCCGATGGTGCCGACTAAAGGTGCCATCACACCGGCTTCCACACAGGTCAGGGCGTTTTCACCGAATAACCGGCTCAGGCAGCGGTAGCAGGGTTCCTGCGGCTGATAAGTGAACACGCTGAGCTGGCCTTCCATGCGGATGGCGGCCCCGGAAACCAGCGGTTTTTTCTGCGCGTAACATTCACCGTTCAGCTGATTGCGCGTGGTGACGTTGTCGGTGCAATCGACCACCACGTCGCAGGCGGCGATCAGGTCACGCAGCATGTCGTCGCTGGCCTGTGTATTAATCTGATGAATGACGATGTGCGGATTGATTGCCGCCAGCGCCATTGCGGCGGATTCCACTTTCGACATGCCGATCCGGGCGTCAGTATGCAGCGTCTGGCGTTGCAGGTTTGACAGCGAGACCGTGTCGAAATCCAGTAGCGTTAACGTACCGGTGCCAGCCGCCGCCAGATATTGCGCAGCGGCACAGCCTAAACCGCCCAGTCCGACAATCAGCGCATGACTGGCTTTCAGTTGTTCCTGGCCGTCAAAATCAAACCCTTTCAGAACGATCTGGCGGTTATAACGCAGGGTTTCAGCGTCCGTCAGTTCCGGCAGTTGAGGCATGTTCAGCTCCGCAGCAGGGCGTTAAACGGTTCGATTTCAACGATTTCGCCTGCGGCCACGTTACCGCGCCCGCGTTCAAGCACGATAAAACAGTTGGCCTGGCTGAATGAGCTGAATACGTGCGAACCCTGATGGCCGGTGGTGCGCACTTCCAGTTGTCCTTCGGCGCTGGTGCTGAAAATACCGCGCTGGAAATCGAGACGTCCGGGGGATTTTTTCAAGGGTGTCACCGCTTTTGCCTTCAGGCGTGGCGGGAACTGCCAGGCCGTATGGCCGGACAACTGTGCAATAAATGGCTGAACCAGCTGATAAAACGTCAGTGCTGCCGACACCGGATTCCCCGGCAAACCGCAGAACCAGCTGCTTTCCAGTTTACCGAAAGCAAAAGGTTTGCCCGGTTTCATGGCAAGCTTCCAGAAACCAATTTCACCCAGTTCATCCAGAATCTGTTTAGTGTAATCGGCTTCACCGACCGATACGCCGCCGCTGGAAATCACCAGATCGGCAAACGCATTGGCTTCTTCGAAGGCTTTACGCAGCGCCAGGGGATTATCGCGAATAATGCCTAAATCCAGGACGGTACAGCCCAGTTGTTCCAGCATCAGGCGCACAGCGAAACGGTTGGTATCGTAAATCTGCCCCTCCTGCAAAGGCGTTCCCACCGGTTGCAGTTCATCGCCGGTGGAGAATACGGCGACTTTCAGCGGTTTCCAGACCTTGACGTGGGTGACGCCCAGTGAGGCCAGCAGCGGTAATTCTGCCGCACCGAGCCGTACACCGGCAGGCAGCACGCTGTCGCCCTGTTTAATGTCGTCTCCGGTCAGGCGGATATTCTGGCCTTTTTGCGCTGTTGCAGTGAAACGTACTCCTGCATCTGAAACTTCAGCCTGTTCCTGCATGATTACTGCATCGGCACCGGCGGGAACTGGCGCACCGGTCATGATGCGGATACAGGTTCCGGCAGGCCATTCGCCATGAAAAGGCGCACCGGCAAAGGCTTTGCCCGCGACCGGGAACACCGCGCCGTCGTGCAAGTCTGTGCAACGTACGGCATAGCCATCCATTGCGGAGTTATCAAAAGGTGGCACAAAAACCGGTGAAAGCACCGGTGCGGCGGTTATGCGGCCCGCGGCGCCAGCAAGTGGCAGGGATTCGGCCTCCTGACTTGTTTTAGGCGGTACACAGTCGCGCATTTTATCCAGCGCTTCGTCAAGTGAGATCAGACCGGCAGTATTGAATTCCATAAAAAATCCTTAGTCATTCGTCCCGGCGTAGCAGGTATTTTCAGCGGTGCCGGGCAGGGAAATGGAGCATGCGCATAGTATGACAGAGAAACGCAGCGAACCAAAAAGCGCCGAAGGCGTAAAAATTCTGCGCGGATTCCTGAAAAATTGAGATCGATCCCAAAATTAACAATGTAACGCAGGTATTATAGTTACCGTTATTTGTGACCTTCGTCACATAACTGTCATATAAACAGGAATAACCGGTGCTTAAAAAAAATCGCCATCAGGCCATCCTTCAGTTGGTTGAACAACATGAAGTGCTACAGGTAAGCGAACTGGCACAATCGCTGGATGTAAGTCTCGAAACGATCAGACGCGATCTGAGTGAAATGCAGGACAAAGGATTGATTTTGCGCCGCCACGGACGTGCGCGTCGTCTGGCCGCTCAGCCTGAAACATCCTGGCTAAACAGTTTGCAGCGTTGCCCGCAGCTTTAAACGCAGCAACGAAATAAGAAAAGGGAAGGCTTTGATGCCTTCCCTTTTTTATGCGTGTGATTCAGAGACCTGAATTAAAAACGCCCCTGGATCCCAATATGGCCGACGTAGCCTTCCATATCGCCGTCAAAACCTTTGACGTATTTCACATCAGCATACACCGAGGTATTCGGTGCGAGTTGCGCCGTCATGCCCGCGCCGGTCTGCCAGTATTGATCGGAAAAATCCGTTGTACTGACATCGATTCCGCCGACATTGATATCCGGTGAATCCGAGAAATTACTCAGTACGTCGGCGGTCAGGTAAGGTTTGAATTTTTCACTGGCTTTATCTTCTGCCTGGTCGCGTAACAAACGCAACCCGGCACGCGCTGTGCCCTGATTGACAGAAACGCCAGAGATATCAGAAATTTCATCGCTGAAATCTTCTGAATTCAGATACTGATAAATGATCTGCCCCTGAGGTTCGATTTTCCAGTTGGTGCTGACGGCATAGGGTTGACCTGCTTCAGCAGAAAGCAATACGCCGTAGCTGTCCTGTTTCGTATCATGCAGGCTCTCATACTGGTTACGATACCAGGTGAACTGGCCGACAAGGTCAACGTAAGCGCCATCTTGTGCATATCGGGTGTAATAGCTGCCAACGCTGTAGGCATCACTGCGCACTGAGCCAGCATCCGCACTTTTCCCCGCCAACGTGCGCACCTGATCCTGCGTGTCGGTACTCTGGTTGCCCAATGTCGCCATGATGCCAGCGTGGACGCGTGTGCCGTTTTTCAGTTCATCCTGATATAAGTCGGTTCCGAATTGCGCGAACCAGTAATCACTGTCGTACCCAAAACGTCCCGCATCGAAGGAAGTGTGTTCTCCGCCGGTTCTCGCCCATGCGCGATTGTTGTAGCCTTTGCCATAGGTTTCTGTATCGCCCATACGCTCGTGCAGCGTGCCAGCAATACGCATGCCATAATACAAGTTCAGATAAGGTGCTGCGATATAACTGGGGATTTCGCCACGGTAAGTGTCTGGTGTAGCCGGGGCAGGCGCAGGAACATCCGGTGTCGGATTATCTGGCGTTGGGACATCAGGAACCGGCGCGTCAGGTGTTGGGATTTCAGCGCGCAGATACCAGTCATTCATATCGCCGGTGGCATCCTTGCTCCCTTCAAAAAGATAATAGTCGTAAGCGCCGATACTGACGCTGTTTTCCAGACTGAACAGGCCATTATGACGGCTGGCATCATCAATCTGAGCGACACGTATTCCGTCGTTAATTGTCTGTGCTGCCTTACCCGACGCAGAGATATGTAATCCGAACTGCCCGGACGCGTTGCCCGTAACATGAATGAGATCGCCAGTGCTGTTTCCCTGCGCATCCTGCTCCAGCGACGTATTCATAAAGAACGTACCCTTGCCTGACAGATTGTGCGTTTCCAGCGTTTTATAATCACCTTGTCCGGAAAACTGAACGCTGGCGTTATTCATGTTGAGTGAGTCGATGCGCGAGGAATCGGTCATCAGCCACTGACTGTCCTGAGCATCAATATTAATCGTACCGGCAGAAGCAGAAGAAAATTCCGTGCCATTCATCGCGCTGCCTTGCCAGGTTGAGTTAAGCAAATTGAGCGTCAGCTGGCTGGCGATCGGGTCTTCATCTGCGCTTAGCGCAATAAGGTTACCGTTAATGATGCTGCCGTTGCTGGCGTTGACCGAAAGGTCTGCAATCTGGTTGCTGTTGCTTCCGGCAACGACAAAGGCATCGGCGGCATTCAGGGAACTGTTATCCAGTGTGACGGCCCATTCGCCTTCGGTGGCGTGTACGCCCTGGGTTTTACCCGCAAGCCGGGAGTTTTTGACGTCCAGTGTGCCACCGTAGGCATAATCAGGTGTGGCGTAGGAAGTGATCAGGTCAACCAGCGGTTGGTCCGACAGTGCATTTTCCATCACGACCTGGTTAAGGTTAACGTTGCCCTGATGACTGATTTCTATGCCGCTGGTGGTATTGCCGCTGCTGATATTGCCATTGAATACCGAGATAACAGAGTTGTCGTTTGAGCTTATCGCCGTGCCTGCGGAATGGATGTCAGTGTTCACTAAGGTGACATAGCTGTTTTGATTACTTTCGATCGCCGTACTGCCTGCATATTCTGTATTAGCAGAACCTCCATTCATTAATACACCGGCATTACGGGTGGAATAAATCGCCCGCGAGTCCTCGCCCGTCGTGGTAATTATCGCGTCATTAGAAAACAGAATAAATCCGTTATCTTCTGCATATAAGGCATTGGTATGCTTACCGTGGGTGGTCACTGTGCTACCACTTCCCGTGATAAGAACGTCGTTCCTCTTGTGCAGACTGGAATTGATGTTGTTTAAAATAATGCCTTCTGAATAATCACCCGCAGTAGTGATATTGACTTTATTGATTGTGCCCTTTGCCCCATTCTGGATAACCAGACCATCAGAGCCGTTCTGCATTGAATTAATATACAGAGTGCCGGCAATCGTCGCGGTGGCATTATTATTCACCGTGAATCCGGGGGGGCTGTTATTATAGGTATTTATGGTAACATCATTTTTAGAAAGGAAAGAGGTTCCTATTCCTTCCATCATAATGCCTTTACTTTGGCCGTAAGTGTTGATAATAAGCGGTCCGAGTAAATCAACGCTTCCGCCACGGTTAATGAGCATCGCATCAGTTAAAGAGCCCTGAGTGGTGATCGTCACCGGTGCCGCAACTGACTGTGTCAGTGCGCCACCATCATGAATATAAAAGGCAGGAATACTGGAAGTGATGCCTTCCGACCAGGTGGTTGCATTTACGCCATCCAGATACCCTTCGGTGGAAAGGTCAAAGGGGACCATTCCGCTGATATCTAACACGGGTAAATTTGTCACATTGCCAAATTCATCTTTATCACTAATATCTGTTGCAAGCGCGTAATTAGCCAGAGAGATAGATATCGCCAGAGGGGTCAGCTTTATTAATCTAAGTGCTACAGTTTTCCATTTTTCCGGATTATTTCCCATTTTATATTTCGTCCCGTCAGAATTTTTTAAAGAGTCTGGCGGACATTCTACGCATATTTATTTTTTAAGTTATTAATTGTATATTAAGGTATGCTTAATTTAAGATGTTTATGAATGTGTAATATGTGGGCGTTAACGTAATGAATAATGGGGATTAAATAATAGGGGGTTATAATATTGTTTCGAGGTGTGTATATATTATCGAACGGATAGACACAAAAAATCCGACCGCAAAAATGCGGTCGGATTTTTATTACTCAAACAACGTTTTCAGTGTGCACTGACTTCGTGGTTAATTCTCTCTGCTTTGCTCTTCAGGCCGGCAAGTACCACCATCAGCACCAGCAACGCATAGGAAATGGTCGCGATATTCAGCGCCCAGAACAAACCGTATTCGTTGTAGATGAAAGACGAGAAGGACGCGAAAATCAGCG
The DNA here is from genome assembly GCF_023701875.1 of Rahnella sp. CG8. NCBI lineage: Bacteria > Pseudomonadati > Pseudomonadota > Gammaproteobacteria > Enterobacterales > Yersiniaceae > Rahnella > Rahnella sp. CG8. The sequence goes on along the minus strand of NZ_JABAED010000002.1, from coordinate 223,709 downwards.
TGCCGACGGAACTGGTGGTCAGCAGCGCAGAGGTCAGCGTTGGCGGGGAGTTTTTCACCTGCAGGCTGCCGTAGCTCATCAGACCGGAGAACATTCCTGAGTTACAGAAACCGAACAGACCCACGGCGACGAGCACCAGCGTCGGCGAATTGCTGGTGGTCAGCACCGCCAGGCTTGCCATGCCGACAATCACGGAAATCAGCAGGAAAGTACGCAGTTTCACGAAACGCACGGTGAACTGGTTCAGGAACAGGCCAATCGCTTTCACCATCCAGTAGGTGGTGATGTAAATCGCGGCACGGTCCGTTTCCATATTGAAGTGCTCATGCAGCCAGCTTGGCATCCACAGCGTGAAGACCAGCTCGGTGAAGACAAAAGCAAACAGCGCAATACACAGGAAGAATACCGCGATGCCCCATGGCTCTTTCACCACGTTGTGCGTCGATTCGTTTTTAACCGGTTGCGGAACATTCGGGAATTTCTGACCCGCGCACAGTAAAATCATCAGCAGGCTCAGGACACCCATGATGCCGTACATCGCCAGCCAGCTTGCGCCATGTTTGAACAGGAAACCCAGCACCAGCGACAGCGTCATACCGGAAAGCGCGAAGAAGAAGTCGGTAAAGATCAGGTTCGCGGAACGTTTTTTCGGATCGTCATTAATACGTACGACCAGATAGCTGCCGATAGACATCATCAGGCCCGCCGTGGCGCCGATCAGGAACACACCCACGCCGAACAGTGTAATAGACGGCATGATAAACAGCGCGATACACACCAGCACGGAAATGAAAGAGCCGGTCATCAGTTGTTTGCCCAGATCAAACTTACGCATCAGAATGCCGCTGATCATAATGGGCAGGAACAGGCCAATGTTCATTAAGGAAAACATTTGACCGATAAAGCCCGGATCTTTGTTAAATGCCGTAGCCACCGGCCCGATAACAATGCCCAGAGTGGAAACCAGTCCACCGGTAAAGAAATAGCTGAGCCATGAGATCACATTAATCCGACGGCGGTTATAAACAGTTTCCATAAACTGATTTCCTAAAAAGAGAAAATAAAAAAGCGGCGGAAAGCTTATCCAGAGATGCTTTTATCCGTAGTTAAGACGTTTATTATTGCTGTTCTTTGGTCATTTGTCCCGCAGGTATATTCAATTGCAGCATTTGTTTTTCCTAAACAATCTAAGCAATTAGCGACTTTTTGATGGTGCGACATTTCCGCTTTACATACTGTTGCGGGCTAAATATAGTCAAAAACAGCTCAACATTTTCCTATACATAAATACAACATCGAAAGGTGCAGCGCTAATGAGTTTTTCTACTGATAATTCAGCGGCTTCCGTTTCGGACAAGAAGCGGCCGGTTATTGCGATCCACGGTGGTGCAGGGGCGATTACCCGCGCGGCAATGAGCGCTGAAAAAGAACGACTTTATTTAGCCGAACTGGAGAGAATAGTCACCTGCGGACAGGCTATTCTGGCCTCCGGCGGCAGTGCACTGGATGCGGTCACCGAGGCGGTGCGTCTGCTCGAAGAGTGTCCGTTATTTAATGCGGGAAAAGGGGCTGTTTTTACCCATCAGGGCACGCATGAGTTAGACGCCTGCATTATGGATGGCCGGACGCTCGATGCCGGAGCCATCAGTGGCGTGAATCATATCCGTAACCCGATCCTGACCGCCCGCAAAATTTTGGAAGTCAGTCCGCATGTGATGTTCACCGGGGCGGGGGCGGAAGCATTTGCCTGCGAGCACGGCCAGGAAATGGTCGGGGCGGACTATTTTTTCACCCAGGAACGTTACGATCAGTTGCAGCGGGCCATCGCCGCTGATCAGGGTGTCATGCTCGATCACGACGGCGCTTCGCTTAACGACGCTGACCCGCTGGATCCTGAACATAAATTCGGTACCGTCGGTGCGGTGGCGATGGATGCGCTGGGCAATCTGGCGGCAGCCACATCCACTGGCGGTATGACCAACAAACAGGCCGGACGCGTCGGCGATTCGCCGATTATTGGCGCAGGTTGTTACGCCAGCAATAATACGGTGGCGATTTCCAGCACCGGTACCGGCGAAGTGTTTATGCGTACGGTGGCGGCCTATGATGTGGCCGCGCTTATCGAATACGCCGGCCTTTCACTGGAAGAGGCCACACATAAAGTTGTGCAGGAAAAACTGCTGCCCCTGGGGGGAAGCGGCGGGATGATTGCGGTGGATAAATTTGGCAATGTGGTGCTGCCTTTCAACAGCGAAGGCATGTACCGTGGATTCGCCCGTGTGGGCGATGTGCCCGTCGTCAGCATTTACCGTTCATGAACAGCCCGATGAACGGTCCTCTTATTCTGCCGCCCGAACACGTGCTTGCCGTCAGCCAGCTTAGCGTGCAGTTTGCCCATGAAAGGCAGGTCATTCAGGCGGTCAGTCATCTCAGTTTTCAGGTAAAACGCGGTGAAACGCTGGCGATTGTTGGCGAATCGGGTTCCGGAAAATCAGTGACCTCACTGGCGCTGATGCGGCTGGTGGAACAGGGCGGCGGGAAGATTTCACAAGGTGAAATGCAGTTGCGCCGCCGTAACGGTGAGATAGTCGATCTGATGAATGCCACGCAGCCCGCCATGCGTAACCTGCGCGGCGCGGATATGGCGATGATTTTTCAGGAGCCGATGACGTCGCTCAATCCGGTCTTCCCTGTGGGGGAGCAAATCGCCGAATCGATCCGCTTGCACCAAAATAAAGATCACCGGGCAGCCCGTGCGGAAGCATTACGGATGCTGGATCTGGTGCGTATTCCCGAAGCCAGAAATATTCTCGACAGTTACCTGCATCAGCTTTCCGGCGGTATGCGCCAGCGGGTGATGATTGCGATGGCACTCTCCTGTAAACCTGCGTTGCTGATTGCCGACGAACCGACCACGGCGCTGGATGTCACCATTCAGGCGCAAATTCTGCAACTGATCCGGGTGCTGCAAAAAGAGATGCAGATGGGGGTGATTTTTATCACGCATGACATGGGGGTGGTGGCCGAAATTGCTGATCGTGTGCTGGTGATGCATCAGGGCAACAGTGTGGAAACGGGGGAAGTGAACGCGATATTCCGTTCTCCGCAGGCGCCTTATACCCAGACGTTGCTGGCGGCGGTGCCAAAACTCGGTTCGATGGCGGGTAAACCGCTGCCCGCACGCTTCCCGGCACCCACACAACAGGAAAGCGATCCGGAACTGATTCAAAACACCCTGACGCCAGGCGTGCCCCCGATATTACAGGTGCGTGATCTGGTTACGCGGTTCGACCTGCGCAGCGGCATTTTCAATCGCGTGACCCGCCGGGTTCATGCCGTGGAAAAAGTCAGTTTTGATTTGCATCCCGGTGAAACGCTGGCGCTGGTGGGGGAGTCAGGCTGTGGTAAATCCACCACCGGCCGTTCGCTGCTAAAACTAGTGAAGAGTCAGGGGGGCACCATCACCTTTAACGGCCAGACGCTGACTGATATCGGCGGCAGTGAACTGCAACATCTGCGCCGTGATATCCAGTTTATTTTTCAGGATCCCTACGCCTCGCTCGATCCGCGCCTGACGGTAGGATATTCCATTATGGAACCGCTGCTGGTTCACAATCTGGCAAAAGGCGCAGAAGCCGAAGCCCGTGTGGCGTGGTTGCTGGAAAAAGTCGGACTGCTGCCGGAACACGCGCAGCGCTATCCTCATGAGTTTTCCGGCGGCCAGCGGCAGCGAATTTGCATTGCGCGTGCGCTGGCCCTTAATCCAAAAGTGGTGATTGCCGATGAATCGGTTTCGGCGCTGGATGTGTCTATCCGCGCGCAAATCATCAATCTGCTGATGGATTTGCAGAAAGAGTTTGGTCTGGCATTTTTGTTTATTTCTCACGATATGGCCGTTGTTGAACGCATCAGCCACCGCGTGGCGGTGATGTATCTCGGGCAGATAGTGGAAATCGGCTCGCGCCGTGCGGTATTTGAAACACCCCAACATGCGTATACCCGCAAACTGATGGCGGCTGTACCGGTCGCCGATCCGGCGCACAAGCGAAAAGACCAGGCGCTGCTGGTGGATGAAATCCCCAGCCCGATCCGCGGGCTGCACGATGACCCGGTGGTGATGCCATTGGTGAAGGTGGGCGAAGGCCATTTCGTCGCCAGACATACGATTGCGGGTATTTACTGATTTTTGTGGCGGCTTATTTTGAGTCGTCAATTCTTAGTAAGACAAACGGGTAAGACAGGAAAAGGAACTGACATGAATCAGCAGAAATCTAAAGGTAAGAACGTTGTCCGTCAGGCCGTGCTCGCTGCCGCTGTTTTCGGTTCGCTGGCGTCGGCTTCTGCATGGGCGGCAAAAGACGTGGTTATCGCCGTAGGTTCTAACTTCACCTCGCTTGATCCGTATGACGCTAACGACACCTTATCGCAGGCGGTCGCCAAATCTTTCTATCAGGGGCTGTTTGGCTTTGATAAAGATATGAAACTGGAAAACGTTCTGGCGGACAGCTATACCGTCAGTAAAGACGGTCTGGTTTACACCATCAAACTGCATCCGGGCATCAAATTCCAGGACGGTACTGACTTCAATGCGGCGGCGGTGAAGGTCAACTTTGATCGTGCCAGTAACCCGGACAGTCACCTCAAGCGTTATAACCTGTTTAAAAATATCGCCAGCACTGAAGCCGTTGATGACACCACGGTGAAAATCACGCTGAAAGCGCCGTTCTCCGCCTTTATCAACATTCTGGCGCACCCGTCTGCGGTGATTATTTCCCCGGCGGCGCTGACCAAATACGGCAAAGACATCGGTTTCCATCCGGTCGGTACCGGCCCGTATACGCTTGAACAATGGAACCAGACTGACTTTGTGAAAGTGAAGAAGTTCGACGGTTACTGGAAAAAAGGTGAGCCGAAACTCGATACCATTACCTGGCGTCCGGTGGCTGATAACAACACCCGGGCAGCCATGCTGCAAACCGGCGAAGCGGATCTGGCGTTCCCGGTGCCTTACGAACAGGCAGCCTTATTGGAGAAAAATGCCAAACTGGATCTGGTGACGGCGCCATCGATTCTGCATCGCTACATCAGTTTCAATGTCACGCAAAAACCGTTCGATAATGTGAAAGTGCGTGAGGCGATTAACTACGCGATTAACAAGCAGGCGCTGATCAAAGTGGCGTTTGCCGGTTATGCTGTGCCGTCTGAAGGGCCATTGCCGCAGGGCATCGAATACGCCGCGAAATTTAAACCGTGGCCGTATGATCCGGCAAAAGCCAAAGCATTGCTGAAAGAAGCCGGTTACCCGGATGGTTTCACCACTACGCTGTGGTCCTCACACAACAACAGTACCGCGCAAAAAGTGTTGCAGTTCACCCAGCAACAACTGGCACAGGTCGGTATCAAGGTGACGGTTACCGCCATGGACGCCGCACAGCGTGCTGCGCAGGTTGAGAATGTGGGGCAGAAAGAGGCGGGCATCCGCATGTTCTACACCGGCTGGTCGGCGTCTACCGGTGAAGCAGACTGGGCGTTGTCTCCGCTGTTCTCCACACAGGCCGCGCCACCGAAGCAGTTCAATACCGCGTTCTACAGCAATGCGCAGGTGGATAAAGATTTGACCGATGCGCTGAAAACGACTGACAAAGCTGAGAAAGCTAAACTGTACGCTGATGCCCAGAAGCAAATCTGGAGCGATGCGCCGTGGGCGTTCCTGGTCACTGAACGTCTGGTTTCAGCCAAAAACAAACGTCTGACCGGCTTCTATGTGATGCCCGATACGGCGTTCAGTTTTGATGATGCAGATGTGAAATAACAGGCGGTGAGGCTTTCAGGGCGCGTGGCGCACAGCGTGCGTGCCCTGAACTCGTGTGTTCCGGGTCCGGAACATGGATGTCTACCGTGAAATCACAGACAGCGAATCATGCTTAATTATTTTTTAAAACGATTACTCGGACTGATCCCGACACTGCTGATTGTGGCCGTGCTGGTGTTTTTATTTGTGCATCTGCTGCCGGGCGATCCGGCGCGGCTGATGGCCGGGCAGGATGCCGATGCCAGCGTAGTGGCGCTGGTGCGTCAGGATTTGGGGCTGGATAAACCGCTTTATCAGCAATTCTTCACTTTCTTTGGCAATGCGCTGACCGGTGATTTCGGCCACTCAATGGTCTCAAAACGCCCGGTCATTGATGAAATCAGTTCGCGCTTTATGCCGACCTTTTGGCTGACGCTGACCAGCATGGTGTGGTCGGTGATTTTCGGGCTGGTGATTGGCGTGGTATCCGCCGTGTGGCGTAACCGCTGGCCGGACAGACTGGGCATGGCGCTCGCCGTTTCCGGTATTTCCTTCCCGGCCTTCGCGCTGGGCATGCTGCTGATGCAAATCTTTTCTGTTGAACTGGGCTGGTTGCCGACGGTGGGCGCTGACAGCTGGCAGCACTATATTCTCCCTTCTGTCACACTCGGTGCAGCGGTGGCGGCGATCATGGCCCGCTTTACCCGCGCCTCTTTTGTCGAAGTGATGCAGGAAGATTATATGCGTACTGCGCGTGCCAAAGGCGTGCACGAAGCGGTGGTCGTGGTCAAACATGGCCTGCGTAACGCGATGATCCCCGTCGTGACTATGATGGGACTGCAATTTGGCTTCCTGCTCGGCGGTTCGATTGTCGTGGAGAAAGTGTTCAACTGGCCGGGGTTAGGGCGGTTGCTGGTCGATTCGGTTGAGATGCGCGATTATCCGGTGATTCAGGCAGAAGTGCTGTTGTTCTCGCTGGAATTTATCCTCATCAATCTGCTGGTGGACATGCTGTACGCCGTCATCAACCCTTCCATCCGATACAAGTGAGTAAGCGCATGAAAAACTGGCGGCGAAATGCCGTACTCGCGGGTTTACCGGTAATCACGCCGGGAACTGTGCAACCACAGGCGGGAAGGACACCGTGGAAAGCGTTCTGGCGTCGTTTTCGACGGCAGCACATTGCGATGATTGCGGGAGTTTTTATCCTGCTGCTGATTGCTGCGGCCATTCTTGCGCCGTGGCTGGTGCCCTTTGACCCGGAAAATTATTTTGATTACGACCGTCTGAACGAAGGCCCGTCGCTGATCCACTGGCTGGGTGTGGATTCGCTGGGGCGTGATATTTTCAGCCGTATTCTGATGGGTGCGCGGATTTCACTGACGGCTGGTGTCCTTTCTGTGGTGCTCGGCGCGGCAATCGGCACGGTATTCGGCTTGCTGGCGGGATATTACGAAGGCTGGTGGGATCGCATTACTATGCGCGTCTGTGACGTCCTGTTTGCTTTCCCCGGTATTTTGCTGGCGATTGCCGTCGTGGCGGTGATGGGCAATGGCATGTCGAACGTGATTATTGCCGTGGCGATTTTCAGCATTCCTGCCTTTGCGCGACTGGTGCGCGGCAACACGCTGGTACTCAAACAGCAAACCTATATTGAATCGGCGCGCAGCATCGGTGCATCTGACGCCACGATTTTATTCCGCCACATCCTGCCGGGCACGTTGTCATCGATAGTGGTGTATTTCACCATGCGTATCGGTACCTCGATCATCACCGCCGCCAGTCTGTCGTTCCTGGGCATGGGCGCACAGCCGCCAACGCCGGAGTGGGGAGCGATGCTCAACGAAGCCCGCGCCGACATGGTGATGGCACCGCACGTCGCCATATTCCCGAGCCTGGCAATCTTTCTGACCGTACTGGCGTTTAATTTGCTGGGGGATGGATTACGGGATGCGTTGGATCCGAAATTGAAGAATTGAGATTTTTGCTCCTCCCCCTTCGCAGGGGAGGAGTAAATTGCTTCTATTTTTAGGAACCTGCACTCATGCCTTCGAGTGCAAAAACTCCGCATGGAATTTCAGGTGATCTTCCACAAATGACGCAATCGTAAAGTAACTGTGATCGTACCCCGGCTGAACCCGCAGTTGTAACGGCCAGCCGCGTTGTCGGGCGATCTCCGCCAGTTTTGCCGGTTGTAGCTGATCCGCCAGGAACTGATCGCTATCGCCCTGATCGACTAAAATCGGGAACGGTTTTTGATCCGCTGGCAATGAACTCAGCAGGTGGCAACTGTCGTATTGTATCCACTGACTTTCGTCATCCCCCAGATACGCGCTGAACGCTTTACGTCCCCACGGCACCTGAGCCGGATTCACGATGGGCGCAAACGCTGACACCGAACAGAAACGCTGCGGATTACGCAGCGCCAGCATCAGCGCACCGTGGCCGCCCATTGAGTGGCCGAAAATCGACTGACGTTCGCTGACCTTGAAATGGTCGCTGATCAGCGCAGGCAGTTCATCAAGCAGGTAATCGTACATCCGGTAATGCGCTGCCCATGGCGCCTGCGTGGCATTCAGGTAAAAACCGGCGCCCTGACCGAGATCGTAACCGTCGTCGTTGGCGACACCTTCACCGCGCGGGCTGGTATCCGGCATCACCAGAATCACACCGAGTTCTGCCGCGACGCGCTGCGCCCCGGCTTTGATCGTGAAGTTTTCATCATTACAGGTCAGGCCCGACAGCCAGTACAGCACCGGCGGCGGCGCGTCGTGTTGCGCCGGAGGCAGATAAATGCTGAACGTCATGCTGCAATTCAGGCTCTCAGAGGTATGGCGGTAGCGCTGCTGCCAGCCGCCAAACATCCGGTGTTCTTCGAGTAGTTCAATCGAGCTGCTCATTGACACATTCCTTACTTATTAAAATGAATAACCGTACGGATAGATTTCCCTTCGTGCATCAGGTCAAAGGCTTGGTTGATTTCTTCCAGCGGCAGGGTGTGGGTAATGAAATCGTTCAGGGCGAATTCGCCGTCCAGATAACGTTGCACAAGGCCCGGCAACTGGCTGCGACCTTTCACACCGCCGAAAGCAGAACCACGCCATACGCGGCCTGTCACCAACTGGAAGGGGCGGGTGGAGATTTCTTCGCCTGCACCGGCCACGCCGATGATGACAGATTCGCCCCAGCCTTTGTGGCAGCATTCCAGTGCGGAACGCATCACATTGACGTTACCGATACATTCGAAGGAGAAGTCCACGCCGCCGTCGGTCATTTCGACGATAACGTCCTGAATCGGCTTGTCGAAATCTTTCGGGTTGATCAGATCAGTTGCGCCGAGTTTACGCGCCAGATCGAATTTGCTGGTGTTCAGATCGATACCGATGATGCGGCCTGCGCCAGCCATCACCGCGCCGATAATCGCAGAAAGACCAATCCCGCCGAGACCGAAGATCGCCACGGTGTCGCCTTTTTTCACTTTAGCGGTGTTGATGACCGCGCCCATCCCGGTGGTCACGCCACAACCGAGCAGACACACTTCTTCCAGCGGCGCTTCTTTATTGATTTTCGCCAGGGAGATTTCAGGCACCACAGTGTATTCGGAGAAGGTCGAAGTGCCCATGTAATGGAAAATCGGCTTGCCGTCTTTAAAGAAACGGGTGGTGCCGTCCGGCATCAGGCCTTTGCCTTGTGTGGTGCGGATCGCCTGACACAGGTTGGTCTTGCCGGATTTACAGAACTTACACTCGCCACATTCCGGTGTGTACAGCGGGATCACGTGGTCGCCCACGGCCACGCTGGTGACACCTTCGCCGACGGCTTCGACGACACCGCCGCCTTCATGGCCGAGGATCGCCGGGAAAACGCCTTCCGGATCTTTGCCGGACAGCGTGTAAGCATCAGTATGACAAACACCGGTGGCGACAATACGCACCAGCACTTCGCCTTTTTGCGGCGGCATCAAATCCACTTCTTCGATGGACAGAGGTTGATTCGGGCCCCAGGCGACGGCCGCACGTGTTTTGATCATTTGCATTTTTTAGCTCCAGTCAGGTGTTTTTACTTATTCGGATTTTAAGTTAATAAGTCGGATGCAACGCCGGATCGTGTTCTGCGGCGAGCGGATGTTTCAGTAACGGGATCACCCCGTCATTCTGTTCGATGATCAGTTCTTTCAGCGCCCGGACATTCGGACTGAACGCATCCCGGCGCCAGATAAGCCAGGTGGCGGTATCGGCGAATTCATCCGGCATTTCGTGAATTTCTACCCGCTCGTGGCCGGGCAACTGTTCCAGCACAGAACGCGGGATCATGGCGATACCCGCACCGCTGGCGACACAGGCCATCATGGAATGATAGGACTGAATCTCCAGGGTGTTAGCGACCGGCACATTCATGTGTTTGATCCAGCCCTGTAAACGCTGGCGGTAGGAACAACTGGGGCGGAATGCAAAAACGGTGTGGCCGCTGCGACCCGCAGGCACTTCCAGCGGCGACTCGCCCGGCGGAGTAATCACCACCATGCGCTCGCGAAAAGAAATACAGCCATTGATATCGTCAAAATCGATCGGGCCATCAACCAGGGCTGCGGCGAGACGTCCGGCACGCACGCTGTCGATGATTTCTCCGGAAGTCGCCGTCACCAGCGACAGCGCCACTTGCGGAAACTTCTGATGATAAGCGGCGAGCAAAGAAGGCAGGCGTGTTGCCGCCGTGCTTTCCATCGACCCCAGCGCGAAATTCCCGGCCGGTTCACCGGCATGCATGATGCTCATCGCTTCGTCGCTCAGCGCCAGAATGCGCTCGGCGTAGTTGAGGAAGTTATGGCCCATGGCGGACAGGCGGATGCGTTGCTTCTCGCGGATAAACAGATCGGTGCCCAGTTCGAGTTCGAGCTGGCGCAGGCGGGTGGTCAGGTTCGACGGGACACGATGCAGTTGCTCTGCCGCACGCGCCAGCGAACCGGTTTCCGCTACGCAGCAAAACATCCGTAACTGAGTGAGATCCATGATGGGTTCCTGTGTTCTCTAATCGTAAACAAGTTGGTTTGTATTATTCAGTTTCCGTGATTGTACTCATAAGGCATCATAGCGACAACTTCCAATTAACTTTCTTTTAAGAAATCTGCTGTTTTCGGCGACAGGTTTGAGTATGTTTACTCACTGTTTCTAATATGTTGCATTGCGGTTTCTTTTGACGGAGCAGTTATGGCTTTTCGTATTGCGCTAAGTGGTTTTCTGGCTTTTGTCGTCGCGATGGGTATCGGGCGTTTTGCCTTTACGCCGCAGGTTCCTTTAATGATAGCTGAACATCAGTTCAGCCTGACCGGCGCGGGGCTGGTCGCCGCGTTCAACTATCTCGGTTATCTGTGTGGTGCGTTTGATGGCATGCGTGCCAGCAAACATCTTGAACGCCGTTTGTGGCTGGGCGTGTGGGGCGGCGTGATCCTGACATTGCTGTCGGCGGTAATTTCCGGCGAAGTGCTGCACAGTATTGTGCGCTTCCTGATCGGCTGGACCAGCGGCTGGGCGATGGTCATGGTATCAGCGTGGTGTAACGAACGGCTGGCGCATTATGGCCGTCCGGCAATGAGTGCCGCGGTGTTTGCCGGGCCGGGCGCGGGGATTTTCCTCAGCGGCATGCTAGCGGTGGGTATTCACAGTTTGCAGCTCACCTCAGCGCAGGCCTGGTGTGTTTACGGCGTGCTGGCGCTGATTTTCGTGGCAATTATCACGCCGAATCTGCCGCGCAAAGGCGACCTGCACCGTTCGCACATGGCGACTGAGCCGCTGGTGATGACGCCTGCGCTGAAACGTCTGGTGTGGAGTTACAGTCTGGCGGGCTTTGGCTATATCCTGCCCGCGACGTTTTTATCTCAGATGGCGAGTGCACGTTTTCCTGACAGTCTGTTCGCGCAGTTTGTCTGGCCGGTGTTTGGCGGCGCTGCGGTTATCGGCATCATCATCGGTATTCTTACCCGCCATTGTCTGACTACGCATACCCGCCTGGCGCTGACACTATGGATTCAGGGGCTGGGGATTTTGTGCGCGGAAGTGGTGCCGGGCGTCAGTGGTCTGGTGCTTGGCGCGCTACTGACCGGCGGCGGTTTCCTCAGCGTGGTGCAATTGGCCTTACAATACAGCCGCGAGCTTGCACCCAATCACAGCCGTTATATGGCCGGATTGCTGACGACCGGTTACGCTGTTGGCCAGTTATTCGGACCGGTTCTGTCGGCGATTTCTACCGCGCTGACCCATCGTCTGGAGCCTGCGCTGTATGTCGCGCTGGCCGGTTTTATTATTGCCGGGGCGCTGGTCTTCCGGCATAAACGATAAGTTGCAGCTATTTCATCCATCATGAAGCACATTCACTGGATTCTGAACCGGCTCTCCACTACAGTAAGCCACCTCATTTTAGCGTGATCTGCGTCAAAGTGATTACATCTGCCGGAGAAGAAAGAATGCCAATCCTGAGTAAAGAAGCCATTTTGGTTCACGAGGCCCTGTTAGCCCGTGGTCTGGAAACCCCTCTGCGTGAAGCTTTGCCGATCGACAATGAAACGCGCAAGCAGCGGATCCAGGAACATATGACCGGCATCATGCAGCTTCTCAATCTGGATCTTTCCGATGACAGTCTGGCGGAAACGCCGCACCGCATCGCCAAGATGTATGTGGATGAAATTTTCTCCGGACTTGATTACGCCAACTTCCCGAAAATCACCGTCATCGAAAATAAGATGAAAGTGGATGAAATGGTCACCGTGCGCGATATCACCCTGACCAGCACCTGCGAACACCATTTCGTGACCATCGACGGCAAAGCGACCGTGGCGTATATCCCGAAAGACACCGTAATCGGCCTGTCGAAAATCAACCGCATCGTGCAGTTCTTCTCACAGCGCCCGCAGGTTCAGGAGCGTCTGACCCAGCAGATACTGGTTGCCCTGCAAACTCTGCTCGGCACCACCAATGTCGCGGTTTCCATTGATGCGGTGCATTACTGCGTGAAAGCGCGTGGTGTGCGTGACGCGACCAGCGCAACGACGACGACTTCGCTCGGTGGTCTTTTCAAATCCAGCCAGAATACGCGACAAGAATTTTTAAGAACCGTCCGCCATCCGTCGTAACTAAAGCCGCAGCGGTGTTCGCTGCGTTCGGAGACCCGAATCACTGACATCAGTCAGCTCATCGGGCTCTTCTCGCTGGCTGCCATGCTGCAACTTCATTTACTTGGATGGTAGCCACCCTGATTTTCTTCCCTTATTCTTAAATATCTCAATAATCTTCAAAAGGAATGTCAGGGTGCGCTCACGTATTGCCACGCTCGACTTTGCCCGTGGTCTCGCCATTTTTGGCATTCTTCTGCTCAATATCAGCGCCTTCGGTTTACCGAAAGCCGCTTACCTGAATCCGGCATTTGCCGGAACGCCTTCAGCTTCTGATACCTGGACCTGGGCGGTGCTCGACGCGCTGGCGCAAGGCAAATTCCTGATGATGTTCGCCATGCTGTTCGGCGGCGGTCTGTTTTTATTGCTGCCGCGCGGCAAACACTGGATCCAGGCCCGGCTGTCGATTTTATTACTGTGCGGTTTTCTTCATGCCACCCTGATGTGGGACGGTGATATTTTGCTGTCATACGGGCTGATTGGTCTGGTGTGCTGGAGGATGGTGCGGGAAGGGCGCAGCAGTCAGTCGCTGATTTCAACGGGCATCATTTTGTATCTGATCGGTGTGGCCGTGCTGGCGATGCTGGGATTTATTACCTCGCCAAAGCCCGGTAGTTTCTGGCTTCCGGGACCGGCGGAAATTCAGTATGAACAATACTGGCGGCTGAAAGGGGGTTGGGAAGCTATCCGCAACCGGCTCGATTTACTGTCATCCAGTTTGCTGGCGATTGGCGCGCAATACGGCTGGGAACTGGCGGGCGCCATGCTGATTGGCTCCGGCCTGATGCGCAGCGGATGGCTCAAAGGTGCGTTTCGCGTCTCGCATTACCGCAAGGTCGCCGCCGTACTGTTACCGCTTTCATTGCTGATTCAGATCCCGGCGATTTATCTGCAATACCGCACCGGCTGGGACTACCGCTGGAGCGGTTTTCTGTTGCAGGTGCCGCGTGAAATTGGCTCGCTGATGCAGGCGGTGAGCTATCTGGCGCTGTGTTACGGCTTCTGGCCGCTGATTTCCCGCTGGCGCGTCACGCACTGGATTTCGCAGACTGGCCGCATGGCACTGACCAATTACCTGTTACAGACGCTCATCTGCATCACCTTCTTCAATGTTTTCGGCTTCTATCAGCACTTCGACCGCCTGCAACTGGTCGCACTGGTGCCGCTGGTCTGGGCGTGCAATGTGCTGGTGACATTGCTGTGGCTGCGTCATTTCCGCCAGGGGCCGGTGGAGTGGCTCTGGCGTCAACTGACGGCGAAAGCAGCGGGTGAAGAACTAAAAGCTGCCTGAACCTGACGTTGATATATCATCCTAAATGATGGATTTGGGATGAAGGTTGCATATTTGTATGTAAACGTTTTCTTTCCTGTGACGAGATTCACGCAGGCGTTTTCGCAAAATGTTTAGGATAGCGGTCGTGCCTCTCCGATGACCACTACACTAAAAAAGGAAACGCCATGCGCACTTCACCTCGCTTCTCTTTGTCTGGTTTCTTTACCTCCTGGGTCAAAAATTTCCGTATTCCTCCGTACCATTCCCTGACTGATCACGGAGCGACGCATGGTCACAATTCGTGATGTCGCCCGGCTGGCGGGGGTTTCTGTCGCCACCGTGTCACGTGTTCTGAACAATCCGTCTATTGCCAGCAAAGAAGCGCGCGAGCAGGTGTTACAGGCCGTCGCCACGCTGGGATACCGGCCCAATGCCAATGCGCAGGCACTGGCGACGCAAAGCAGCGATACCATCGGCGTGGTGGTGATGGATGTTTCAGACCCGTTCTTTGGCGCGCTGGTGAAAGCCGTTGATACCGTCGCGCAGCAGCATCAGAAATACGTCCTGATAGGCAACAGCTATCATATTGCTGAAAAAGAAAGGTACGCCATTGAAGTCCTGATTCGTCAGCGCTGTAACGCACTCATTGTGCATTCCAAGGCGCTGGGGGATGACGAGCTTTCGCGATTTATGGATCAGGTGTCGGGCATGGTGCTGATTAACCGTGTCATTCCGGGCTACGAGCACCGCTGTGTCTGGCTTAACAACGTCAGTGGCGCGGAAATGGCAACCCGCCTGTTGCTGTCTCAGGGGCACCAGCGCATTGGTTATATCGGTTCAAGTCATGGCATCGAAGATGATTTACAGCGTTATCAGGGTTACTCACAGGCAATGATGCAGGCAAATCAGAGCGGTGACGCGCCCCCTGCCGCATGGCGGGCGCAAAGTTCGCCGGATTTGCAGGGTGGAGAAGCGGCAATGGTGGAACTGCTCGGGCGTAATCTGCACCTCAGCGCGGTGTTCACCTACAACGATTCGATGGCTGCGGGGGCGATGGCCGTGTTGAAAGAAAACGGAATTAACATTCCCGATGACTTTTCGCTGATCGGTTTTGATGACATTCCGATTGCCCGCTATACCAGCCCGAAAATGACCACCGTGCGTTATCCGATCGTTTCCATGGCGACGCTTGCCACTGAACTGGCTTTAAAAGGTGCGGCAGAACAGTTAGCTACGGGCGTTTCGCATTGCTTCATGCCTACGCTGGTCAGACGCCACTCGGTAGCTCCCTGGCAAAATGTGGCACCCGTCACTTATTGATCAAATAACGCGATGTAACCGTTTTCAATCTGTGAGAACTTTCACAGTTTATTAACATCGGGCGCATTATGATTCATTCGTTTTCAATATGATTCAATTTGGGTCCGGTTTGCCGGACTTGTTTCACAGCGAGTCAGGACGTTATAAGTCAAGGATGGCAGGCACCCACAATCGTGACGTGGAGCTGTACTGCTCCCGCAGGGATTTCCGGTGCCAAATTCTGTAACACCCTACATAACCGGAGATACAAATGAATAAGAAGGTCTTCACCCTGGCGACTCTGGCTGCAAGCATGATGTTTGGTTTTGCCGCACATGCTGCTGATACTAAAATCGGTGTCACCATCTACAAATATGACGACAACTTCATGTCCGAAGTTCGTAAAGCCATTGAGAAAGATGCGAAAGCCACTCCAGATGTGCAACTGCTGATGAATGACTCGCAAAACAGCCAGTCTACCCAGAACGACCAGGTTGACGTTATGCTGGCGAAGGGTGTTAAAGCGTTGGCCATTAACCTGGTTGACCCGGCTGCTGCCCCGGTCATCATTGAAAAAGCCCGCGGTGCTGGCATTCCTGTCGTTTTCTATAACAAAGAACCTTCCCGTAAAGATTTAGACAGCTACGACAAAGCCTATTATGTCGGGACTGATTCTAAAGAATCCGGCGTGATCCAGGGTGAGCTGATTGCTAAACACTGGAAAGCTAACCCGGCCTGGGATCTGAACAAAGACGGCGTGATCCAATACGTGCTGATCAAAGGCGAGCCGGGCCATCCGGACGCTGAAGCGCGTACTAAGTACGTCATCAGCACCCTGAATGGCAAAGAAGGCCTGAAAACTCAACAACTGCAGCTTGATACCGCCATGTGGGATACCGCACAGGCGAAAGACAAGATGGATGCGTGGTTATCCGGTCCTAACGCTAACAAAATCGAAGTGGTTATCGCCAACAACGATGCGATGGCAATGGGTGCTGTAGAAGCGCTGAAATCCCATAACAAAACCAGCATTCCGGTATTTGGTGTGGATGCCCTGTCAGAAGCGCTGGCACTGGTGAAATCTGGCGCAATGGCCGGTACCGTGTTGAACGATGCAAACAACCAGGCGAAAGCCACGTTTGATCTGGCGAGAAATCTGGCTGACGGTAAACCAGCGGCCGAAGGGACTAACTGGAAAATCGAAAACAAAGTCGTGCGTATTCCTTATGTCGCCGTGGATAAAGACAATCTGTCTTCCTTCGTGAAATAAGAATGCAACGGCAGCAGTAACGACAGACAGCAATAAAAAACAAAGCTAAGCAGTGGCAAAAATAATTGCGGTTAAGCCGTAAATAAAGACTAAGTATGATTAGACGTTAATGCTTATCTGACAGGACGTCATGTCGCTCTGCGTGTGGTGCGTATACCGGCCATACGCAGGGCTGACATCAGGTATTAATACACCCGTTTATTTTTATCTTTAGCCAGGTATAACTATGGCCGATAATACGTTATCTGACACAACATCAAAACCGGACGAATTCCTTCTGGAAATGAGTGGTATCAATAAATCATTTCCTGGCGTCAGGGCGTTAGATAATGTGAATTTAAAAGTGCGTCCTCATTCTATTCACGCCCTGATGGGTGAAAATGGCGCAGGTAAATCCACATTATTAAAATGCCTTTTCGGGATATACAGCAAAGATTCCGGTACCATTCTTTTTCAGGGACAGGAAGTTAATTTTAAAAGTTCGAAAGAAGCGCTGGAACAAGGCGTGTCGATGGTCCATCAGGAATTAAACCTGGTGTTGCAACGTACGGTCATGGACAACATGTGGCTGGGACGTTATCCGACCAAAGGACTATTTGTCGATCAGGACAAAATGTACAAAGACACCAAGGCGATTTTCGACGAACTGGATATTGATATCGACCCGCGCGACAAGGTCGGTAAGTTGTCCGTTTCGCAGATGCAGATGATCGAAATCGCTAAGGCGTTTTCCTACAATGCAAAAATCGTCATTATGGACGAACCGACGTCCTCGCTGACGGAAAAGGAAGTGAACCATCTGTTCACCATCATCCGTAAGCTGAAAGATCGTGGCTGCGGCATTGTGTATATCTCGCATAAGATGGAAGAAATCTTCCAGCTGTGCGATGAGATAACCATTCTGCGCGACGGTCAGTGGATTATTACTCAGCCGCTGGAAGGCCTGGACATGGATAAAATCATTTCCATGATGGTCGGCCGCTCACTGAGCCAGCGTTTCCCTGACCGCCAGAACGTACCGGGTGAAGTTATCCTCGAAGTCCGTAATCTGACCTCGCTGCGCCAGCCTTCCATTCGTGATATTTCCTTTGATTTACACAAAGGGGAAATCCTCGGAATTGCCGGTTTAGTCGGTGCAAAACGTACAGATATCGTCGAGACGTTATTTGGTATCCGCGAGAAAGTCGCCGGAACCATTAAATTACACGGCAAAAAAATTAATAATCACAGTGCCAATGAAGCCATTAACCATGGTTTTGCACTGGTGACGGAAGAACGTCGTTCCACCGGTATTTATGCATATCTGGACATCGGCTTTAACTCGCTGATTTCTAATATTCGTCAATATAAAAATAAAGCCGGTTTACTCGACACTGCCCGGATGAAAAGCGATACCCAATGGGTTATCGATTCCATGCGGGTGAAAACGCCGGGACATAAAACCAGCATTGGTTCATTGTCGGGCGGTAATCAGCAAAAAGTTATTATCGGGCGCTGGTTATTAACCAACCCTGAGATATTAATGCTGGACGAACCGACGCGCGGCATTGATGTTGGCGCTAAGTTTGAAATTTACCAGTTAATCACCGAGTTGGCGAAAAAAGAGAAGGGGATCATTATTATCTCCTCTGAAATGCCGGAGTTGCTGGGTATTACTGACAGAATATTGGTTATGAGTAATGGACAGGTTGCGGGTATTGTTGAAACTAAAAATACCTCGCAGAACGAAATATTACGCCTGGCTTCCTTGCATCTCTAATTTTTAAGGGTTCTTATTATGAAAGCATTAAATAAGAAAAGTGTGCTCACTTATTTAAAAGAGGGCGGGATTTATGTGGTCCTGCTGGTCTTACTGGCCATTATTATCATCCAGGATCCGAGCTTCCTCAGTCTCGTCAACTTAAGTAACATTCTGACTCAGTCATCCGTGCGCGTTATTATCGCACTGGGCGTGGCAGGGCTTATCGTCACCCAGGGTACTGACCTGTCAGCCGGGCGTCAGGTCGGGTTAGCAGCGGTTGTTGCGGCCACCATGTTGCAGGCGATGGACAACGTCAACAAAGTATTCCCGAATCTGGAAGTGGTGCCCATTCCGCTGGTTATTCTGACCGTGTGTATTGTTGGTGCATTAATTGGTTTGCTGAACGGTATTATTATCGCTTACCTGAACGTAACGCCGTTTATTACCACGCTGGGCACGATGATTATCGTCTACGGGATTAACTCCCTGTATTACGATTATGTTGGTTCTTCACCGGTCGCAGGCTTTGACCCGGGCTTCTCCCAGTTTGCACAAGGCTTTATCCATTTAGGTGGTCTGAAGCTTTCCTACATTACGTTCTACGCGCTGATTGCGATCGCCTTTGTCTGGGTGTTGTGGAACAAAACCCGCTTCGGTAAAAACATCTTTGCTATCGGTGGTAACCCTGAAGCCGCGAAAGTTTCCGGCGTTAACGTCCCGTTAAACCTGATTATGATTTATGCATTGTCTGGTGTGTTCTACGCGTTCGGCGGTTTGCTCGAAGCGGGGCGTATCGGCAGTGCGACCAACAACCTCGGCTTTATGTATGAACTCGATGCCATCGCAGCCTGTGTGGTCGGCGGCGTGTCATTCGCCGGTGGTGTGGGTTCTGTGGCAGGGGTGGTGACAGGGGTGCTGATTTTCACCGTCATCAACTACGGCCTGACCTACATCGGCGTGAACCCTTACTGGCAGTACATTATCAAGGGCAGCATCATCATCTTCGCGGTGGCGCTGGATTCCCTGAAGTACGCCAAGAAGAAGTAATCCATCGGAAAGACAAATAAAAGGCCGCTTATGCGGCCTTTTTGCTGTATTAAATTCGGGGCTCGATCAACTCCCTCCCCTGCGAAGGGGAGGGAGTGGTCTTTGCTCCTCCCCCTGCGAAGGGGGAGGTTGGGAGGGGGTTTTAAAGGCTAACTCTTTGTCAAAGCTCACTTTAAATCTTGCTTTTGACCTTAATACCCCACCCCAACCCTCCCCTTCGCAGGGGAGGGAGCGGTCCGGCGATCACTGCTGGAAAGGATTTCTGCCCACCGGTTTCGGTGGTTCAGGTTGCGGTGCCGGTGCGGCATCCTCGGTTTCATCCTGAGCGGCGTCATTGGCTTCCTGCTCCGCTTTGACTCTGGCTGCTTCGTCTGCGGCCACTTTTTCCGCAGCAGCTTTATCCGCTGCTGCCTTATCTGCCGCGGCTTTGGCGATAGCGGCTTTCTTCTCGGCTTCAAGTTGCTGTTGTAATGCCAGCAGTTGTTCCGGTGTTACCGCCGGGTAGCCCTGGGCATCGTCCGGAATGGTGTGTACCGCAGGAATAGGGATTAGCGGGCCAAGGAAGCGGGGTTCGCGTTTAAGCAGATACAAATCCGTCAGCGCGCCGAGGCGGGCGAAGATCTCGCGGCTGCGCACGCTGAGCATATTTTTTGGCGATGGTACGGCGAAACATTGTGCCTGAATGCCCATGTGCAGCGCGATAAACAGCGCGCGTTCGCAGTGGAAACGCTGGGTGATAATGATGAAATCGTTAGTGTCGAAGACTTTGCGGGTACGCACGATGGAGTCGAGCGTACGGAATCCGGCGTAGTCGAGCACGATATCGCTGGCGGGAATACCGGCGGCAATCAGGTCGCGGCGCATGGTGCTCGGCTCGTTATAACTTTGCTGTGCATTGTCACCGCTCAGCAGCAGATATTTTACCTTGCCGCTGTTGTAGGCATTAATCGCGCCCTGAATCCGGTACAGGTAATACTGATTAATGACGCCGGTGCGGTAATACTTCGCTGTTCCGAGCACCACGCCGACCTGACGGTGCGGCAGGGTTTGTACTTCGTCATAAATGTAGGGCTGGGTACGTAAGCTTATCCACTGATCAAGCCCAATAGCGACAGCCAGCATCAGAATAATGATGCCGAAAACGCCAGCTATAAGTCGCTTAATCATAGGTATCCCTGTTATGACCGGATGGAAATCGGATCCAAGGCTACTTTACCTGTTCGGGGTTCGCAATACGTTGGACTCTGCATCCACAGGCTTCGCAGCTTTTTTCAGCACTTTTCAGTGAATTACTTCTTAATCTGCGCGACGTACTGCAATTTGGACGAAAAAAAAGACCAATGCATAAGGCATTGGTCTGGATCATAGCCGGACTTCTTTTACTACCGTCGGATCAGAAAGACGTGCGCTTATAACTTCGGTACTGCGGTGCCCAGAAGTTATGCTCAATGGCTTTCGACAGAGAATCTTCTGACGTTACCATCGCCACGCCCTGCAACTGCGCGGCCTTACCGACGGCCATCGCGATGCATTTAGACACGCCCTGAATATCGTCAACGTCCGGCAGCAGCGAGCCTGTGCCTTCTGTGGCCAGCGGCGAACACTCTGCCAGTGTTCTGCTGGCGGCCATCAGCATACCGTCGGTAACGCGGGTGGCGCCCGAGGCAATCACACCCAGCCCGATCCCCGGGAAGATGAAGGAGTTGTTGCACTGTGCGATAGGGTAGAGCTTGCCTTTGTGGCTCACCGGTGCAAACGGGCTGCCGGTGGCGACCAGCGCGGCGCCGTCGGTCCAGTTCAGGATATCGGCAGGTGTGGCTTCCACGCGGGACGTCGGATTGCTCAGGGGCATCACCACCGGACGTGCGCAGTGTTTGTGCATTTCGCGGATGATTTCTTCGGTGAACAGCCCCGGCTGGCCGGAAACGCCGATCAGCACGGTTGGCCTGGCGTTACGCACCACATCCAGCAGGGAAACGCTGTCGCTTTCCATGCCCCAGCTGGCCAGTGCGCTGCTTTTCTGCACCAGTTTGCTCTGGAAATCCAGCAGGTTAGGCAGTTTATCGGTGAGCAAACCAAAGCGGTCGACCATAAAGACTTTGGCGCGGGCTTCTTCTTCGCTCAGACCTTCAGATTTCATCTGCGCAACGATTTGTTCTGCGATACCACAACCGGCAGAACCCGCACCGAGGAAGGCGACTGTCTGATCGCTCAGTTTGCCCCCGGCGGCTTTACTGGCGGCAATCAGGCTACCCAGCGCCACGGACGCTGTGCCCTGAATATCGTCGTTAAAGCAGCACAGTTCATCACGGTAGCGTTCGAGGATCGGCATGGCATTCTTCTGTGCGAAATCTTCAAACTGCAGCAGCACGTTTGGCCAGCGGATTTTTACGGCCTGAATGAACTGATCAACAAACGCTTCATATTCTTCACCCGTAATGCGCGGATGACGCCAGCCCATGTACAGCGGGTCGTTGAGTAACTGCGGATTGTTGGTACCGGCGTCCAGAACCACCGGCAAGGTATACGCCGGGCTGATGCCGCCACAGGCGGTATACAGGGAAAGCTTACCGATCGGAATGCCCATGCCGCCGATGCCCTGGTCGCCCAGACCGAGAATGCGTTCGCCGTCAGTCACCACCACCACTTTTACGTGTTGTTTGGTGGCGTTTTGCAGCATGTCATCGATGTGGGCGCGGTTCGGATAAGAGATGAACAGGCCACGGGCGCGGCGGTAGATATCTGAAAAGTGTTCGCAGGCCTCGCCGACGGTCGGGGTATAAATCACCGGCATCATTTCGCTGAGATGGTTGTCCAGCAGACGGTAGAACAGCGTCTCATTGGTGTCCTGAATGTTTCTCAAATAGATGTGTTTATCGATGTCGGTTTTGAAATTCTGAAACTGGCGGTAGGCACGGTCAGCCTGTTCTTCGATGGTTTCCACCGCTTCCGGCAGTAAACCGTGAAGGTTAAAGTTGCTGCGCTCTTCTTCAGTAAAAGCGCTGCCTTTATTCAGTAACGGAAACTCTAACAGGATCGGGCCAGCGTGGGGAATGTACAGGGGGCGTTTACTTTCGTATTCAAGTTCCATCGTTTTACTCTTCCGGTTTTCAGAATGTTGTTTTTTATATTTCGGAGCGGTGAGGGTAACAGAGAGGAAATAAGGATTTCAAATGACAAATGTAATGACAATGTTATGTAACTAAAGACTCCGGAAACAGAGTCTTTAGTGTTAACCGGCTCACACTATCAGCAGGTCAGCGTGGTGATATCTTTGCAGCCCAGTGCTTTTAACGTGGCACGCGTGGCATCGTTTTGCGTGATCAACGCATCTTTTTGCTCGACCAGTACTGCACGGCGAACTTTCAGGCAATCTTCACCTGACATATTCAGCAGGATTAACGCGGCCTGCAAAGGAGGCAGGCTCGGATTGAATGCGGCGTTTTCGGCGTAACGGCCACCGAACTGTTTGCCGTTATGGGTTTCCAGCGCCACACCACTGTGCGACTTACTGTAAGGCGCATGACTTTGATTGCAGGCATCCAGTGCCATGAGTGCCAGGGAGTCGGTGCTTTCCAGTGTGTAACCGTGATTCACTTGGTCCATCAGCAGGGTGGTGATGTCCAGATCCTTCGGGCCGAAGGAGTGCGGCAGATAATCGCCAAGTGTTGCTACATCACGATCGGGCAGATGGATATCCAGCGCTGTGCCGCTGGTCAGCTCATTCATAAACTGACGACAATGCCCGCAAGGGGTGTAATTCACGGTGATGGAGGCCAGACGGGTTTCACCACGCAGCCAGGCGTGCGTGACTGCGGATTGCTCAGCGTGAACCGTTTGTTGCATCGGCGCACCGGCGAATTCCATGTTGGCACCGAAATACAAATTGCCTGAAATTCCGCGTGCAACCGCACCGACATTGAAATGAGAGATAGGCGTAACGGAACAGGCTGCGGCCAGAGGCAGCAGGGCAAATGCCAGCGCGTCATCGTCCAGTCCGGTCGCCTGTTTTATCTGCGCAACATCAGCCGCAGTGAGCATTGCCGGGAAGTCATCATGACGCAAAAACGGCTCAAGCGCGGAGGATAAATTTTCAGGGAGTGCCGCAAAGGCGGTGTGAAAACGTGCGTGCATAAACATTCGATCTCGCAGTGATTACGGTTGAACAGTGTAAAAGTCATTCCATGAATGTAGTGTGATGAATGTCACTTTTTCGATGTAATAAGTTCTGGCAGATTACATTTTTGAGGGATGTTACGCAGAACAGCCGCCTTTTCAGACGGCTGTTAAAAAAGGATGACGGGGAATCAGTGAGCCGGGAACCACTTGTCATTGATCTTTTTAAATTCGCCGTTAGCTTTGATCCCTTCCAGCGCTGTGTTCAGCTTCGCCAGCAGTTCCTTATTATCAGGACGCACCGCCATGCCGACGCCGGTACCAAAGTATTGCGGATCTTTAATCAGCTCGCCGACTTCACCCAGATTCGGGTTGGATTTCAGCCAGCCGTTCAGCACGGCGGTGTCGCCTAACAGCCCGTCCAGACGGCCACTTTTCAGATCCAGAATCGCATTCTGATAGCTGTCGTAACCGACGGTAGTGATTTCAGGATGCTTTTCCATCAGGTATTTCTGGTGCGTGGTGCCATTTTCCAGGCCAACACGCTTACCTTTCAGGTCCGCAATAGAAGCAAACTTGCCTTTCGGCCCGATAATCATCGCCGTGTTAGCGTAGTAAGGCTGGGTGAACGTCACCTGTTTACTGCGCTCTTCCGTGATATCCATACCGGAAATAATCACATCGAAACGACGGAATTTCAGTGCCGGGATCAGACCATCAAACGGCTGATTGGTGAAGGTACAGGTTTCCTGCATTTGCTTACACAGCGCGTTCGCCAGGTCGATATCAAAACCAATAATCTGGTTGTCAGCGCCGATAGATTCAAACGGCGGATACGTGGCGGATGTGCCGAAACGAATGGTGTCCGCAGCGGTGGCAGTGAAAACCGTGGCAGACAAGAGGGCGGCGAGGATCAGCTTTTTCATGCAATACATTCCTGTTCAAAAAATGACATTCCCTTCATGGTACAGTTTACTGATTTTATTAATTTAATCGGGTAACTGGCAGGAAGTGAAACCTGAGAACAAAGTGCCACTAAATGAATTTATATGCAATAAATTTGATTAAAAAATTATAAATTGAAACAGGGGGATGTTTTTTCCGGCACAAAAAAAGGGACGATTTCTCGTCCCTTCAGATTCTTCTCTGGCTATCAGTTACGGCGTTCAAATGCCAGTGCACGACGCTCAATCAGGCGCATCATCAGGGTCAGCAACCCGTTCACGCACAGATAAACCACACCGGCCGCACCAAATACCATCACGTCATACGTACGACCGTACATCAGCTGGCTGTGACCCATCACATCCATCAGCGTAATGGTGTAGGCCAGCGAGGTACTTTTAAACACCAGCACCACTTCGTTGGAATACGATGACAGCGCGCGTTTAAAGGCGTACGGCAACAGAATGCGCAAGGTTTGCGGCTTCGACATGCCAAGTGCTTCGCACGACTGCCACTGGCCGGACGGAATAGCGCGTACCGCACCGGTAAACAACTGTGTGGTATATGCCGCGCTGTTCAGCGCCAATGCAAACATCGCGCAAAGCCACGGCTGCGACAGGACTTCCCATAACCACGGAATTTCGCGGATCGACGGAAACTGGCCCGGTCCGTAGTAAATCAGGAAGATTTGCACCAGCAACGGTGTGCCGGTAAACAGCGTGATGTAACCTTTAACGATCTGGCTGGCAACCGGCACTTTCAGCGTCAGAACGACGGTGAAAATCATCGCCAGTAACAGTGCAACAATCAGTGCCGCCACGGTCAGTGTCAGGCTGGTGTGCAATCCTTTCAGGACTTCAGGTAAATATTCCCACATCAGGATGCACTCCGTTCAAAGCGTGTGGTACGCAGTTCGATACGTTTAATCACGAACTGGCTGAACAGGGTAACAAGCAGATAGATACACGCCGCAATCACATACCAGGTAAATGGCTCCTGCGTACGGGTCGCAATGCTTTTGGTTTGCAGCATCAGGTCGTTCACGCTGATAAGGGATACCAGTGCGGTATCTTTCAGCAGCACCAGCCACTGATTACTCAGTCCCGGCAACGCATGACGCCACATCTGCGGCATGATCAGGCGGAAGAAAATCGCCGACTTTTTCATGCCCAACACCTGACCGGACTCCCATTGTCCTTGTGGCACGGCTTTCAGTGCGCCGCGCAATGTCTGCGATGCATAAGCCGAATACAGCAGGGAAAGGGCGATCACACCACACACAAACGGGCTGACTTCGAAGTTCTCAATCGGCAACTTGATCGGGATGGCGAACAGGCCGAGGTTGATGCTGAAGCCATCGGCCAGCACCATCAGCAGTTGTGAGGAACCAAAATAGATGAACAGTACCACCAGGATTTCCGGCAGACCGCGCAGCACGGTAACCCACGCGGTGCCCAGCCAGCTAAGCGGCTTCCACGGCGCGGATTCCCAGACTGCGAAAATCATCGCCAGCACCAGGCCGAGGATCAGCGCACAAACGGCAAGGCCGACGGTCATCCCGGCGGCGCTTGCTAAAGGTTGGAATTCAGTCATTGATAGGCAAACTTATTGCTGGAACCATTTTGAATACAGTGTTTTGTAAGTGCCGTCTGCTTTCACTTTTGCCAGAGCATCATTCAGTTTAGTCAGCAATTCGGTATTGTTCTGACGAACCGCAACACCCAGGCCGGTACCGAAGTAAGTCGGGTCAGTGATTTTGTCACCCACAGCGGCCAGATTTTTGTTCTGTTTCAGCCATTCATTCACCACGGCGGTGTCACCGAATACGGCATCCAGACGACCGTTTTTCAGGTCCAGTACGGCATTCTGATAGCTGTCGTAAGGTACGGCGGTGATTTCAGGGTGCTTATCCATCAGGTATTTCTGATGAGTCGTGCCGTTTTGCATACCGACTCGTTTGCCTTTCAGCGCAGCAACGTCAGTGAACTGACCAGAATGGGCGATGAAAATAGCAGAGTTATCGTAGTACGGGTTGGTGAATGCCACTTGTTTCTGACGTTCAGGCGTGATGTCCATACCGGAAATCACCGCGTCAAAACGGCGGAATTTCAGGCTCGGGATCAGGCTGTCGAACGCCTGATTGGTGAACGTACAGGTTGCCTGCATCTCTTTACACATGGCGTTCGCCAGATCGACGTCAAAGCCCTGGATCTGATTGCTGGAGTCTACAAACTCAAACGGAGGATAAGACGCTTCCATCGCGAAACGGATGGTATCAGCAGCGCTGGCAGACAAACTGACGGTAGCCAGAACCGCGGCAATTACTAATTTTTTCATCGCAAACTCCGTAGAAACATCAATCAATGTATTGATAGAAATACAGTTTAGTGGGAAAGGTAGCTGGCAAACTCTTTGGTTTGCGGCTGTGCGAAAACGGAGGCATCGCCTTGCTCGACAATGCGGCCATTTTCCATGTACACCACGCGGCTGGCGGTCTTACGCGCAACTTCAACTTCGTGGGTCACGATAACCTGAGTAATGCCGGTGCCGGCCAGTTCGCGAATAATGCTGACGATCTGGGCGGTGATTTCCGGGTCAAGCGCGGCGGTAGGTTCATCAAACAGCAGAACCTGAGGCTCCATCATCAGCGCACGGGCAATCGCCACACGCTGTTGCTGGCCACCGGAAAGATGCAACGGAAAACGATCGGCGTAATCGGTCAGACGCAGACGGGTCAGCAATTTCTGGGCACGCGCGAGCGCAACGTCTTTGGTCAGCCCCAGCACTCGCATAGGCGCTTCCAGTAAGTTGTCGAGCACCGTGCGGTGCGGCCACAGATTGTATTGCTGGAAAACCATGCCGACGTTCTGACGCAATTCGCGAACGGCTTTTTCATCCGGTTTGCGGGTGAAATCGAAGGTATTACCGGCGATCTGCAAAGTGCCTGAACGCGGCATTTCCAGCAGGTTCAGAACACGTAACAGGGAGCTTTTGCCTGCACCACTTGGGCCGAGTAAAACCAGAGTTTCACCGGCAGGGCAGTCGAGCTGAATGTCAAAAAGCGCCTGATGCACGCCGTAGAAGCAGTTGATGCTATTAAGTTGAATACTCATGCGCAAATAGTGAATAGCCATTGATGCCGCAGATGGTAACTTCCGCAGCATAGTTATGCAACGATCGCGGCTTAAAAATTATGTGTTACCGCAGGAATGCCAAAGTGTAGCACATCATATTGTTAAACCGCTGTGACGGGGATGTTGGTCAATGACGATATTCATCACTGACCCACATTATGCAACCGCTATTTTAGAGAAAGGAATGGCTTACTGGTGTTCTAAAACCTGGCGCAGTGTGCCACTTGAAGCGAAATCGAGGTTTGCCATATAACGCACATCATCAACAGTCCAGCATTGGCCTTCACGCACCATCAGCACTTCATCTTTCCAGCTTGTCGATGCGCCTTTGTCTTTCTCATGTGTGAAGGTGACGCGCAGGGGAATGTTACGGGCGTCGGTGTTCGGTATGGTGGAGGCGCTGTCTACGGAGGCAGACGTCGGTCCATCAAACAGGCTGGAGAAAATGTCACCATCGCCTGAACCAGCACCCGTTTTTTCGTTCGGTGAGGCGGCGATATCGACTTTCGGATGTGACTGCGCTTTCAGCAGCGCATCATACAATGCGGTGCTCAGATAAGGTCGGTATGCGGCCAGTTGGCTGGAATTGGGTAATCCGCTGCCGCCTTGTTTAATGCGAAAATCATAGAATTGCTGAGCAACGCTGTCAGGGCCGCCATCGACACAGGGTGCGGTGCGGCTGCCAATGTCCTTATATGCAGGTTCTACCGTGGTGCAGGCACTTAACATCAGTACCAGCGGGATGGCGGCGACAAGGGTTTTCTTTTTCATTGTATTCCTTACTGAAAGATTGAACATTTTCACCATGACGTTCTTTACCATACAGTATAAAACCGATTTGGCTTAATGCATGACGAAGAGAAATCAGTCAAAGGTAATACCTTGATCTCTCACGCAGGGTTTATGCTATTAATGACATTATTGCCAGGATTTGGACGACAACTGATAAGGAATACGCATGCAAATTTCAACCACTCCGACCCTCGAAGGTTTCACCATCGCTGAATATTGCGGCGTAGTGACGGGCGAAGCGATTTTAGGGGCAAATATTTTTCGTGATTTCTTTGCTGGTGTGCGCGATATCGTCGGTGGGCGTTCCGGCGCTTATGAAAAAGAGCTGCGCAAGGCGCGTGAAATTGCTTTCCGTGAACTGGAAGAACAGGCGAAAGAGCGCGGTGCGAACGCGGTTGTCGGTATTGATATCGATTATGAAACCGTGGGCAAAGACAGCAGCATGCTGATGGTCAGCGTGT
The DNA here is from genome assembly GCF_023701875.1 of Rahnella sp. CG8. Taxonomy (NCBI): domain Bacteria; kingdom Pseudomonadati; phylum Pseudomonadota; class Gammaproteobacteria; order Enterobacterales; family Yersiniaceae; genus Rahnella; species Rahnella sp. CG8. The sequence continues at coordinate 194,675 of NZ_JABAED010000002.1, read as the reverse complement.
CCGGCACCGCAGTGATTGTGCATCGCAAATGATCTGTCAGCGTGTGAAACGGGGTCTGTTCACCGTCGCATTACTCATGATGGCCGGTTGTCAGCACGCCAGCCAGCAGGGCGCGGATGCGCCATTCCGGCTGGAAACGGCGCGACAGGCGCAGGGCGCAGATCAGCGGATCCGTTTTCTGGTGATCCATTACACCGCTGAAGATTTCAACAACGCATTAAATACGCTTACAGATGAGCACGTCAGCGCACATTATCTGATCCCGGCGCAACCGCCACTTGAAGCGGGTAAACCGGTGGCGTGGCAACTGGTGCCTGAAAATATGCGCGCCTGGCATGCCGGTGCCAGCAGCTGGCGCGGGCGTACCAATCTTAACGATACGTCGGTGGGCATCGAACTGGAGAATAAAGGCTACAGCAACTATTTGCTCGGCAAAAAATTCTATCCGTTCCCGCCTGCGCAAATAGATTTACTGGCTAATCTGAGCCAGGAGATTGTCGCGCGTTATCAGATAGAACCGCGCAATGTGGTGGCGCACAGCGATATCGCGCCGCAGCGCAAAGATGACCCCGGTCCGCTGTTCCCCTGGCAGGAAATGGCAGAACGTGGGATTGGCGCGTGGCCGGATGCGGCGCGGGTGAATCAGTATCTGGCGGGACGTAATCCGCAACAGCCTGTCGATCAGGCGCAGTTGCTGGTGTTGCTGAAAGCGTACGGATATTCAGTGGAAGATAATATGACGCCGCGTCAGCAGCGTCGGGTGATTGCGGCATTCCAGATGCATTTCCGCCAGAGTGATTATCGCGGCCATGCGGATGCTGAAACCGAAGCGATCGTCCGGGCGCTGTTACAGCAGTTTCCGGATAAGAACGACTGAAACCAGCGACTGACTTTTACGGTCAGTCGCGTTTCGGGCCGATGCCGTGCAGCCCCTGAAGTTTACCGTGATCGCGCAACCAGTCGGCGGTGCGGATAATCCCCTGATCGAGTGAAATTACCGGCACATAACCGAGTTCTTTCTGCGCACGCTGTGTGTCGAGCGTGAGATCGAAATTGAGTTTTGCCACGCTGTAATGCGTCAGCACCGGTTCTTTCTGCGAGCTTTTGCTGATGCGCTCCATGCCCCGCGCCATCATATCCAGCAGCGGATACGGCACCGAACGGATGCGATATTTGATATCCAGATTTTCCATCAGTTGTTTCACCAGCGTACACAGCGGACGCGGTTGCTGATTCGTAATATTGAACGCGCGACCTGATTCTGTTGCCTGCGACTGCGTCGCCAGCCACATTGCATGCACGGCATTCTCAACGTAGGTCATGTCCACCAGCGCTTCTCCGCCGCGTGGCAGCATCAGTGTTCCGCCATATTTCAGCATTTGCAGCAAACGCGGCATCATGACGTTGTCGTGCGGGCCGAAAATGCCCTGCGGTCGCAAAATGGTGAAATGCGTTTGTGGATTCGACAATGCCAGCGTGTGGATCACCTGTTCACCGGCGGCTTTGCTGCGTGCAAAGGAGTTGGCGAAACGGTGCGGGCGAAAGTCTTCCTGAATATCACGGTGATGGTGAAAATCGAAGTAGATCGCCGGTGACGAAATATGCACGAAGTTTTCCACACCATATGCCGCGGACCATTCGCCCAGACGCCGTGTGGCGCGCACATTCGCCAGCTCGAATTCCTGTTCACTGCCCCACGGCGACATCAGCCCTGAGCAGTGCCAGACGGTATCGATATCTGCCAGCAGGGCTTTGGCCTGAGCAGACACCAGCGTGGTGAGATCGGCGTGAATAAATTCTGCGCCCATTTTCTGCAAAAGCGATCCCATGGCGGCATTCCGTCCCGTCGCCCTGACTTTGATGCCTTTATTTCGCAGAAACTCAACGGCATTTCTTCCAAGACCGCCGCTCGCACCGGTAACCAAAACCTTCATATACAGGCCAATGCCTTCATAAATAGAGAAAAATTGTTGTCAGCGTCGGGGTTCTGGCACCCCTCAGCAATAAGGGTGCCATTCTTTCGTGAAATTGTGCGGGTTGCAATGGGAAAGGGGGAAAGCTGTGTCTGAAAGCAGATTAAATGACCCTCTTTAGCGTCCGCAACGGTCTTTCTGCCGGGCAAGGCTGGCGATGCGTTTTGCCATACCACGAAAAATAAACTGATGAGCGGGCATCATACTGAACCAGTAAAGCAGGCCGCTGAACCCTGCCGGATGCCACCAGGCGCGCACATCCAGGCTGCGGCTTTCACCGTGGTCGGTAATCGTGAACGTTAAACGACCGAGCCCCGGCGCTTTCATGCCGAATAACAGCGCCAGTTCGCGCTGAGGTTTCAGGCCGATCACTTTCCAGCCATCAATTTTATCGCCAGGTTTCAGGAAATCACGATCCGGACGGCCGTATTTCACGCCGCCGCCGAGTAAATCGTCGATCCGTGCCCGCGTTTTCCACAAACCGTTGGCATAGAAATACCCTTCAGCGCCCCCAAGCTGCTGAATGACTTTCCATAATGCGGCTTTTGACGCCGACGTTTCCAACGTGAAACCCGCCTGTTTCGGATAATAACCGTAGCCTGGACGCCAGCGCGCACGGGCGTCAGGATCGTATCCCCAGTCCGGTGAATCCATGATCTGTTGCTGTTCTTTTTCCAGCGTACTGCGGATCGCCTCATCAATGGGGATCAGTGTTTGCGGGATCAGCTTTTGCAGTTTCTCACTGTCGGCCGGTAAATCGTGGTTCAGCCCCTGGATCAGCGCTTTTGCCAGTGACGTCGGCACGGAGGTGATCAGGCTGAGAAAATATACCGAAACAAAAGATGTTGGCAGGGGAACGGGGAGCAGCCAGCGGCGTTTACCGCTCATCGCGATAAAGCGTTTAAACAGCGTCTGATAGCTGATGTATTCCGGCCCTGCCGCCTCCAGAATCTGATTTTCAGTGGCAGGCAGTGTCACCAGCCCCTGTAAATAATTAAGCAGATTTTCCAGTGCAATGGGCGATGACTTTGAGCGAACCCAGCGCGGCGGCGTCAGCACCGGCAGGTTGTACACCATGTCACGCATCACTTCGAACGCGGCAGAACCGGCACCAATCACGATGCCGGTGCGCATTTCCGTCACCGGAATGGTACTCATGCGCAGCAAATCGCCGGTGAGTTTTCTCGCCTGCAAATGCGCTGAATGATTGCCTTCCGGCTGCATTGAGCCGAGATAAACAATGTGCTTAATGGAGGAATCTTTCAGTGCCAGCAGAGTGTGCTGCGCCGCCTGCCGTTCTTTTTCCAGTAAATCATCATCTTCTGCCATGGCGTGAACCAGATATACCAGCACGTCAGCGCCTTCAAAGGCGGCAGCCAACGTTTTACTCTGATAGACATCCGCGAAGCAGCAACGGACGTTTGGCCATTTTTGCTGTTGCAGCCATTCGATACGGCGTGCGGCGGCCGTGACCTTGAAACCTTGCTGGCTCAGATGCGCCGTCAGATGTTGTCCGATATACCCGCTGGCACCGAGAACGACGATCCGGCCAGTGTGTGTCGTGATTGGCATTTCCATTTGCTCGGTCAGTGTAAGGGAGATAAAGCAGAAAGTACGGCGATACCCGCGCAGGCTATCGCCGTCAACCGGATTGTCAGGCGTGCTGATGCAGGAATTCCTGCCACAGCGCCACGACTTTTTGCAGATCTTCACGACTGATATTGATATGCGTCAGCACGCGTGTGACCGGCCCCGCACTGATGATCACACCGCGCTCCTGCATCCACGGCCCCATTTTGGCTGCCAGTTCCGCGCTTTGTTTAATGTACAGCACATTGGTTTGGGCACCGGGTTCAGCGATTTCTACGCCGATTTTGCGCAGTTCCTGTGCCAGCCACTGTGCATTGTCGTGGTCATCTTGCAGACGTGAAACGTTATTTTCCAGCGCGTAAATTGCTGCTGCGGCCAGAATACCGGACTGGCGCATACCGCCACCGGTCATTTTGCGCCAGCGGTTAGCACGCTGGATGTACTCTTTGCTGCCGACCAGAAGGGAACCAATCGGTGCGCCCAGACCTTTCGACAGGCAGATGGTCAGCGTGTCGCAATACTGAGTGATCTCACGTAATTCCACGTTCAGTGCCACTGCAGCATTCATGATACGCGCGCCATCAATGTGCAGTGCCAGCCCTTTTTCGCGGGTGAAGGCGAACGCCTTTTGCAGATAATCCAGCGGAAGCACTTTGCCACTGTGGGTGTTTTCCAGGCTCAGCAGACGGGTCCGGGCAAAATGGATATCATCGGGCTTGATGGCTGCCGCGATCTTATCCAGCGGGATAGAACCGTCAGCATCCATGTCCAGCGGCTGAGGCTGGATACTGCCGAGCACCGCGGCTCCACCTGCTTCATACATATAATTGTGAGCTTTCTGGCCAACAATATATTCTTCGCCACGCTGGCAGTGCGTCAGCAACGCCACCAGATTGGCCTGCGTACCGGTTGGTAAAAACAGCGCCGCGTCTTTGCCACACAACTTTGCCGCCATGTCCTGTAAAGCATTTACCGTTGGGTCATCGCCGTAGACATCATCGCCGACTTCAGCGCGGGCCATGGCCTGACGCATAGCTTCACTGGGGCGGGTTACGGTATCACTGCGTAAATCGATCAACGTGGCTTCCTTCTGGGTGAATGCCCCTTAAAGGGGCAGGTATGATTATTTAATCATGCACTATAGCCCTGTCGGGGTTATCGCAGCCAGTTGGTTTTTGCCAGTTCGACCACTTCGTCGCCCCGGCCGCTGATCACCGCGCGCAGCATGTACAGGCTGAAGCCTTTTGCCTGTTCGAATTTTATCTGCGGTGGCATCGCCAGTTCTTCAGTGGCGGTGATCACATCGATCAGCACCGGCCCCTCGTAGGCGAACGCATCCTGCAAGGCGGTGTTGATATCGGAGGCTTTTTCAACCCGAATGCCTTTGATGCCTGCAGCTTCAGCGATAGCGGCGAAATCCGGATTTTTCAGCTCGGTGCCATCCGTCAGATAACCGCCGGATTTCATTTCCATTGCCACAAAGCCCAGTACGCTGTTATTGAAAATGATGATTTTCACCGGCAGCTTTTGCTGCGCCAGCGTCAGGAAATCCCCCATCAGCATGGCAAATCCGCCGTCGCCGCACAGCGCCACAACCTGACGTGAGCGGTCAATGGCCTGCGCACCAATCGCCTGCGGCATGGCGTTGGCCATCGAGCCGTGGTTGAACGAGCCGAGCAAACGGCGCTGGCCGTTCATTTGCAGATAACGACACGCCCAGACGGTCGGCGTGCCGACGTCGCAGGTGAAAATCGCATCGGCAGCGGCAAAGCGGCTAATCTGCTGCGCCAGATATTGCGGGTGGATCGGTTGCTTGTCGTTCGGCGTCGCCAGCCCGTCGAGATCTTTGCGCGCTTCCTCGTAATGCTTCAGCGCCTTGTCGAGGAACTTGCGTTCATTTTTTACCTGCAACTGCGGCAGAAGGGCGGTCAGGGTGGATTTGATGTCGCCAACCAGCGCCATATCCACATGGCAATGTGCACCGATGCTGCCCGGATTGATATCAATCTGAATGATTTTGGCATCGGTCGGATAAAACGCGCGATACGGGAATTGCGTGCCGAGCAGGATCAGCGTGTCGGCATTGAGCATGGCATGATAACCGGAAGAGAAGCCGATCAGCCCGGTCATACCGACGCTGTACGGGTTATCCCATTCGATATGTTCTTTGCCGCGAAGTGCATGCACCACCGGCGCTTTCAGGGTTTCAGCCAGTCTGATCACTTCATCGTGCGCACCCGCGCAGCCGCTGCCACACATCATCGTAATGTTGGTCGCGCCGTTCAGCAGTTCCGCCAGCTTTTCCAGTTCTGTAGGCTGTGGCGTGACTTTTGGCAGCACAGGCGGATACCAGCTGACTTTAGCATCTTCCGGCGCAGGCTTGAGCGCCACATCGCCCGGCAGCACAATCACCGACACGCCACGGTTGAGAATGGCTTTGCGCATGGCGATCGCCAGCACCTGCGGCAGTTGCTCGGGATTGCTGATCAGTTCGCAGTAATGGCTGCATTCGCGGAATAATTCGGTCGGGTGGGTTTCCTGAAAGTAACCGCTGCCGATTTCACTCGACGGGATATGCGCGGCAATCGCGACAACCGGCACGTGATTGCGATGGCAATCGAACAGGCCGTTGATCAGATGCAGGTTGCCCGGGCCACAAGAACCTGCGCACACCGCCAGTTCGCCGGTGATTTGTGCTTCGGCTCCGGCGGCGAATGCGGCCACTTCCTCATGGCGCGTACCCAGCCATTCGATGGTGCCCATGCGGTTCAGGCTGTCGCTTAACCCGTTCAGGGAGTCGCCGGTGACGCCCCAGATCCTTTTTACGCCTGCTGCCTCGAGAGTTTTCGCCAGGTATGCTGCTACGCTTTGTTTCATAGTCCCTCCGGTGCGCCCGTCATCCTTCGAGCTGCCTCTGCGTTGGCTGCTTTCGCGAACCCGGTCACATACTTATGTATGCTCCCGGCGATTCACTCAGTTGCCGCCTTGATCCAACTCGAATGATTTAGGGCTAATTTTCAAATAAGTGGATTAAGCATAGTCCACTGATTACATCCTTGAATGTTCAGCCTTAAACCATACAAAAATATGCGGAGGAGGGAGGTGAAGAATTGTAAATCTGCCCGCGCAGACTGTAAAAAGTCATGAGCGGGCAGTGAGTTACTGCGGGGGATCAGGCGAGGGTGACATCGCCCTGGAGCTGACAGCTACAGGCCAGTACATAACCCTGAGCGACCTCTTCGTCGGTCAGCGTCATGCGGCTGGTGGTCTGGTAATCACCGGAAAGTATCCGGGTTTTACAACTGCCGCAGACGCCTGCACGGCAGGCTGCGGTGACCGGCAAACTGTGCTGTTCCATGGCTGCCAGCAATGTCGTTCCCACCGGTACGCGGTAATTCTGTAACGGTGTCAGGCGGGTCAGCGTCAGTTGCTGGTCGGCAGACACTTCAGTTTGCTGTGCCTGAAACTGCTCTTTGACGATATTCTCTGCCACTGCGCCCAGTTGTTTCACCCATTCTCCGGCCAGTTGCATATAAGGCGCAGGGCCGCAAATCATTACCCGACGTTCACGGATATCCGGCACCTGACTTTGCAGTAGATCCTGGCTCAGGCGACCGGCGATTTGGCCGGGTTTTGCATCCTGTTCCACAAGAAGAGTCAGATTAAGCTGCGGATACGCTGCGGCCATTTGCTGCCATTCTTCGGCAAAAATGATGTCCTGCGGGCTGCGCACGCTATAAAACACCTGCACGCTTTGCGCCGGATGATGCGCCAGAATATCGCGCGTGATCGACATAACCGGCGTCACGCCACAGCCAGCCGACAGCAGCAACAAAGGCTGTGGCGTATCGCAGGTGAATTCCCCCTGCGCATCGCTCAGCCAGAGATAATCACCGGCTTTCACCTGCTGCGTCAGCCATGGCGAACCTACGCCGCCCCCGATGCGGCGCACCGTCAGCTGAATAAAGCGGCTATTGCCCGGTGTGGAAGACAGTGTATAGGCACGCTGTACGTCACCACTCTGGCCAATATTCACCAGAGCAAACTGGCCGGGACGGTACGAATACACATCGTGATTAATCAGCGACAGTGTGCGGACATCCGGCGTTTCCTGTGTGACGGAATACACCTGCATGCGGTTCTGGCACAACGCGGTCGGCTGATCGGGAAATAAAGGAAATTTCATGTCAGCTTACTCCGGCAGCATGGTTTTCAGATCCTGCTCAACCGAGGTGATTGCGCGCAGGCCAAATTTTTCATTCAGGATCGCCAGCAGGTTATCGGTGAGGAAGGCCGGTGCCGTCGGGCCGGTGGCGATATTTTTTACGCCGAGCGACAGCAGGGTCAGCAGGATCACGATCGCTTTCTGTTCAAACCACGACAGCACCAGACTCAGCGGTAAATCATTCACACCACAGCCTAATTTCTCGGCCAGATTCACGGCCAGAATAATGGCGGAATAGGCATCGTTACACTGGCCGACGTCCAGCAGACGAGGCAGGCCTTCAAGCGTACCGAAATCCAGTTTGTTGAAGCGGTATTTGCCGCAGGCCAGCGTCATGATCAGGCAGTCCTGCGGTACGCTAAGCGCCAGATCGGTGAAGTAGCTGCGTTCGCCACGGCTGCCGTCACACCCGCCGATCAGGAAGATGTGGCGCAGTTTTTTTGCGGCAACCAGATCGATGACGGTGTCTGCTGCGCTGAGTAAGGTCTGGCGGCCGAATCCGACGGTAATTTCCTGTTCAATCTCGCTGTAGCGGAAGCCCGGAAGCTGCAATGCCTGCGCAATCACCGGCGCAAAATCTTCGCCTTCCAGATGTTGCACACCCGGCCAGCCGACAATGCTGCGGGTCCAGATGCGGTCACCATAATTCCCGACATTCGGGTCAATAATACAGTTTGAGGTCATGACGACAGGGCCGGGGAATTTGGCGAACTCCACCTGCTGATTTTGCCAGCCGCTGCCGTAGTTACCGGCCAGATGCGGGAATTTTTTCAGTTCGGGATAACCGTGCGCCGGCAGCATTTCGCCGTGGGTGTAAATATTGATACCGGTGCCGACGGTTTGCTCGAGCAGCATCTGCAAATCTTTCAGGTCGTGACCGGAAATCAGAATCGCTTTACCTGCCAGCGGACGGACATTGACCGCCGTCGGTTGCGGATGTCCGTAAGCATCGGTTTCGCCTTTGTCCAGAATGGCCATCACGCCAAAGTTCATTTTGCCGATTGCCATCGCGTTCGCGAGCAGCTCGCCCATGTCGGACGGTTGCGTGCCCAGCCACGCCATCAGGCGATGATATTCGGCGTAAATGGCGCTATCAGACTGGCCCAGAACATGCGCGTGCTCCATATACGCCGCTGCACCTTTCAGGCCATACAGGCACAGCATACGCAGGCCGTGAATGTCATCACCGATCTGCGCTTTGTCACCGTTGAGCGCAAATTGCTGTGCCTGCTGTTGCAGCTCGCTGAGATTATCGCTCACCAGTTCCAGTGCGGCCAGCGGATGGTTAATGGTGATTTCCGCATCCATCAGACGGCAGCGGGTAGCCAGCGATTCGCGATAAAGAACGGCTTCACGGGCATAGCCGACAATACGCTCGGAATCGAAGTTTACGTTGGTCAGCGTGGAGAAAAAGGCGCGGGGCGCGAAGCTGTCGATCTCTTCATCAATGATGCCATAGCCGCGTGCGGTCAGTGCCCAGGCAGATAAACCTTCTAACACCGCGACCAGTAAGTCTTGTAAATCAGAAGTTTCGGCTGTTTTGCCACACATACCTTGCGCATACGCGCAACCATTGCCCGCCGGGGTACGGACTGTTTGTTCACATTGCACACAAAACATAATGAGGTCCTTTTAAAGTTGCATTTGAAATGCTTGTTTTGATGCAAGCCTAGAGCTGGCTGAGACAGAAATGAAGGGATTTTTAAGACAAAGTGACGCGGAGTTGATTTACCGCAAGTTTTGCCGGGCGGTTCCCGCTGCGGGATGGCAGCGGGACGGGCAGGGATCAGGCAGAAAAAAAGGCCATTAAGACCGGGGCAATCAGGCTGAGGATAAAGCCGTGCACCACGGCCGGAGGCACCATATCCAGTCCGCCGCTGCGCTGTAACACCGGCAGGGTAAAGTCCATGGATGTCGCGCCGCACAGGCCGAGTGCCGTCGAACGGCTGCTGCGCACCAGTGTCGGAATCAGCATGATGGCGCAGAGTTCGCGGGCAAGATCGTTAAAGAAGGCCGCGCTGCCAATCACCGGTCCGAAAGAATCTGTCAGAACGATGCCTGAAAGCGAATACCAGCCATAACCGGAGGCGATGGCCAGCCCGGTTTTCAGCGGTAAACCCAGCAGCAGTGCGGCAAGTGCACCGCCAATCAGGGCGCTGAGGGCCACCACGATTGCTACCATCATGCCGCGACGGTTCAGGATAATCTGGCGCAGGGTCATGCTGCTGTTGCGCAGTTGCAGACCGACCAGCGCCAGCAGGAATAACAACGCGATTTCGCTGGCCTGCGACGCGAAGGTAAGCCAGTGCCATTGTGTCAGACCCAGCGCAAAACCCCCGACCACCACGCCGCACAGTTTCAGTGATTCCAGTGCCATGTGAATGCGGGACGGCAATTTTTCCTGTTTATACTGCGTTTTCCAGGGCTTGCGGCGTTCCAGCAACCACAGCGCGGCGTAGTTCATCACGAAGATGCACAGGAAACAGACGGCGGCATATTTGAAAATCAGCAGCAAATTGGTGCTGAGATTGTCCAGGAAAGCCAGACTGATGCCCATAATGAACAGGATGACGTACACCATCCAGCTCAGTAACTGGTTGACAAGATGCAACAGGGCACGGTTTTTGAGCGGAATAAGGTAGCCGGCAATCAGCGGCAAAAGAATAATTAACAGCCCGGAGTACATGATGCAAAAGTCCCTGAAAAGTAAGATCCCATGAGTGGCGCGCAGCACATAAAATGCCGCCCGCCACGCTAACGAAAAGTTATCTGACTGTAAAGCAGCTTCGGCACGCAGAGATATCTCTGCGAGCTTGACCTGAACCGATTTTTAACGCCATGCTCAGGAAAGTTTTGAGCACACAGGAGGCGTCTGATGTATCTGGAACGTGTTGATATTGTCGGTTTTCGCGGGATTAACCGCCTGTCTTTGACGCTGACGCAGCCCGCGCAACGTGGCGCATCGATTACCGGTTCTGCCCATCAGGGGCAGGCCGAATCCTTTCTGACCAACACCGTGTTAATCGGCGAGAACGCCTGGGGGAAATCCAGCCTGCTCGATGCGTTAACTCTGCTGCTTTCCCCCGAATCTAAATTGTACTGCTTTAAAGAGGAGGATTTCTATTTCCCGGCAGGCGAAGAGGAGGCCAAATCACAGTACCTGCACGTGGTGTTTACATTTTGCGAGAACCAGGCCGGTCATCATATGTCGCCGCGCTTTAATCCGCTCTCACCGCTTTGGGTGAAATGTGCCGATAAACTGAACCGTATCTATTATCGTCTTGAAGGAGAGCTGGACGACGATGGCAGCGTGATGACGCTGCGCAGTTTTCTGTCGTCCAACGGTCAGCCTTTAAATCTGACGACGATTGATCCGCTTGCGCAGGCGTTGATCCGCCTGAACCCGGTATTACGCTTACGCGATGCGCGCTTTATTCGCCGTCTGCGCAGCGAAACACTGGCGCCGCGGCTGGCAGTCAATAATGAAGAGCTGGCAAAACAGCTTGATGAACTGACGCGCGAATTGGTTCACAGCCCGCAGACGCTGAAAAACAGTGAACTGCGCAGTGGCCTGTCGGCGATGCGACAGTTGCTGGAACACTATTTTGCCGAGCAGGGGACGTCCAGCAGCGCACCCTGGCAGCAAAAGCGTCATGGCCGGGCGGAGAGCCGCCGCGCATGGCGTTCGCTGGATAACATCAATCGCATGATTGCCGAACCCAACAGCCGCAGTATGCGGGTGATGCTGCTTGGCATGTTCTCGACATTGTTACAGGCGAAAGGCTCGGTGGTGCTGCATCCGGATGCCCGGCCACTGTTACTCATTGAAGACCCCGAAACCCGTTTGCATCCGATCATGCTATCGGTGGCCTGGGGATTACTGGATCAGTTGCCGTTGCAGCGCATCACCACCACCAACTCCGGCGATTTGTTGTCGCTGGTGCCCGTTGAGCAAATATGCAGACTGGTGCGTGAGTCCGGCCGCGTCGCGGCTTACGCCATCGGTCCTGAAGGGCTGAGTATGGAAGACAGCCGCCGCATCGCTTTCCATATCCGTTTTAACCGTCCCTCGTCTTTATTCGCCCGCTGCTGGCTGCTGGTGGAAGGCGAGACCGAAGTCTGGTTGCTGAACCAGCTGGCGCGTCAGTGTGGTTATCATTTTGAATCGGAAGGGATAAAGGTTATTGAGTTTGCACAATGTGGCCTGAAGCCTCTGCTGCGTTTTGCGCGGCAAATGGGCATCGAATGGCATGCGCTGGTCGACGGTGACGAAGCCGGTCGCAAATATGCTGCGACAGTGATTGCGAACGTGGAAAACCACAACGATACGCTGCGATATCGCCTGACGGCGTTGCCGTCGCAGGATATCGAACACTTCCTGTATCGCGAGGGTTTCGAAGACGTTTACCGCAAGAATGCGGCGATACCGGACAATGTGCCGATGTCGCCGAGAAGAATTATCGATAAAGCCATTCACCGCAGTTCGAAGCCAGATCTGGCGATTGATGTGGCACTTGCGGCCTCGTTGCGGGGAACCTCGTCTATTCCTCCGCTGCTGCGGCAAATGTTTTCCCGCGTGGCATGGCTGGCACGCGGCAGGGCGGATTAAGCGGCGTGGCTGTTTTCGGTTATCACGGGGTTGCCATGTCCGCTGGAAAAAGTGTGACGGATCTGCGTTTCCAGATCGTCTAACAGCTGGTAACGGCGACGGTATTCCGAGCGTCGTTTACTGGCGATTTCTTCCAGCGGGCGATGGGCAATCTGTGAAGGTAAATGGAAATAACCGTCATCGCCCGGTTTAGCATCCAGCGTTTCCCAAAAACTGTCGTAATCGGCAAACACCATGCCTTTGCGTTTTTTGTAGCGCGGGTTTTCATAAATATGGGTGTGATTTCCCACCGCCACGATTTGCTGCATGCCGGTGACGTCTGCGAGTGTGGTCAGCGCTTCAATCACCAGACGTTTAGGGAATAAACCGTGGCAGGCTTTGGTCGCTGTTTGTATCTCCAGATGATCCACGTGCGCGCGTGGCCCCTGTAACGCGCCGATAAACAGCGTAGGACGCCCCTGATATTCAATAAACGAAAACGTCACGATCGCAATCGGTTCACCCTGCGGAGTATTAAATGTCAGGGTGGCTTCGCCTTCTTTATCGAGACGGCTGATGGCATTAAAGGCGACAAAAAAATGTTGCCCCTCTTTGCCTGTCAGCGTGGCGATCGCCATCGGCTTTTTATTCAGATAACCGTGATTAATCGCGTCGGGCAGGCAATGACCAATCATATCGTAGTGATCAGTGATGCGTTTCATCGCCTGTTGCGGCGTGATATTTGCCGACTGATACGCCCTGTGCAGCTTACAAGGCAGGCTGGGCATGGCGGTCAGGATTTCGTCGCGCTGCGGATGCTGTGCCAGATAATCAAGCATCCCAAACGTTCTGCGCGGGTGCGCCAGCGTGCGGAAGAGGAATTTGAGGCGATAGCGTGGTAATTCCCATGATGGCCCCGGCGTTATCTGACGGGTGAGCAATGCCTTCATTAACTGAAGGCCGGTAAGTGGCGCCTTTTCTACAGAAGGGTAGCTGAAAGTAGTCATGGAAATACCTGTTGTCGTGAGCCAGAGTTTTGTGGTGGCTATTTCATCAGGCCAAGAATAAACAGGTATACAACGGTGGGAATTATGGAGAAATTGCATGTAATTTGTTGAGATGATGTTTAGATTTACATCCTCATATGACGTGTCTTAGCAATTTGTGTCTAAAAAATGTACTTTTTTTCACGCTCAGGACTTGAAGCCGGAAGCATTCTCCCCCATAAATAAAAATGCCAGTCAGTAAGTGACCGGCATTTGCAGTTGAAGCGTTATCTGATGCGTGATGCTGAACCGGTCAGGCGACCACTTCACTTTCCACTGGAATAATGAGACTGGCATGATTCCCCTTTGGGCCTTCATGAACGTCGAAATTGACCTGCTGGCCGGCTTTCAGAGTCCGGTAACCCTCCATCTGGATTGTGGAGTAGTGAGCGAAGATGTCTTCACCGCCATTTTGCGGGCAAATGAAGCCAAAGCCTTTAGCATTATTGAACCATTTAACAGTACCCGTCTGCATGCTTCTACATCCCTCTCATGACTAGTCTGGTAGTAAATAGATAAAGCCAGTTGAGTGAGCCCGAAGGCCGGAACACGGCGGATAAGCGTCTGTTCACGCCGGTTTAAACTCCGTTCAGCTCACGAATTTACACTCTAGTGGAATAGAGTTAGACGTCAAGGAAACGGCATTTGTCGCGGGGGAGCAGATAACCAAAGTTTGAAGCAGGTAACGCTATTGACATATTTTGTTAAGTTTTGCCCGGCGTTGTCTGACGTACGTAGACATTTTGTGCAGCGGCAAGGTGAGGCCAGAGATGGTAAAATACGGTAATAACAGCGCGAGGCTCTGCAGAAAGTCTTCCCGTTTGTGTATTTGGCTTCCAATACGATCTTCACAGGTGATGAACTGGCAATGGGTAATAATCAAGACTGGCTAAATTTTGAACATTTGGCGGCGGATAAGCAAAAGGATGAGGTAAAACCGCCATCTATGTATAAAGTTATATTAAACAACGACGATTACACTCCAATGGAATTTGTGATTGACGTTCTGCAAAAGTTCTTTTCTTATGATATTGAACGTGCAACGCAACTGATGCTCCAGGTGCACTACAGAGGTAAAGCGATATGCGGCGTTTATACTGCCGAAGTCGCGGAAACCAAGGTCGCACACGTAAATGAGTACGCCAAGGAGAATGAGCATCCGTTGCTGTGTACGCTGGAAAAAGCCTGATTAAGGCAATCTATTTGGGAGGTGCCTATGCTCAATCAAGAACTTGAACTCAGTCTCAACATGGCTTTCGCAAGAGCCCGTGAGCACCGGCATGAGTTTATGACCGTGGAGCACCTGTTGCTGGCGTTGCTCAGCAACCCTGCTGCCCGTGAAGCGCTCGAAGCTTGTACAGTTGATTTAGTGGCCCTGCGCCAGGAACTGGAAGCCTTCATCGAGCAAACCACACCCACCTTACCTGCCAGTGAAGAGGAACGTGACACCCAGCCTACGCTGAGTTTCCAGCGCGTTCTGCAACGTGCGGTATTCCACGTGCAATCTTCTGGCCGCAGTGAAGTGTCCGGCGCCAACGTTCTGGTCGCGATTTTCAGCGAACAGGAATCTCAGGCTGCCTACTTACTGCGTAAACATGATGTCAGCCGCCTTGATGTGGTGAACTTTATCTCGCACGGCACCCGTAAAGATGAATCGGGTAGCCAGGCGCAAAACAATGCGGAAAACCCAGTTAACGAAGAACAGTCGGCGGGGGAAGATCGTATGGAGAACTTCACCACTAATCTTAACCAGTTAGCGCGCGTAGGTGGTATCGATCCGCTGATTGGCCGTGACAAAGAACTGGAGCGCGCCATTCAGGTGCTCTGCCGTCGCCGTAAAAACAACCCGCTGTTGGTGGGCGAATCCGGCGTAGGTAAAACGGCCATTGCCGAAGGGCTGGCATGGCGAATCGAGCAGGGCGATGTGCCGGAAGTAATGGCGGATTGCACTCTGTATTCTCTGGATATTGGTTCGTTGCTGGCGGGTACCAAATACCGCGGTGATTTCGAGAAACGTTTCAAATCTCTGCTGAAACAGCTGGAGCAGGATAAAAACAGCATTCTGTTTATTGATGAAATCCACACGATTATCGGTGCCGGTGCGGCGTCAGGTGGTCAGGTGGACGCGGCAAACCTTATCAAACCGTTGCTGTCGAGCGGCAAAATCCGCGTGATCGGTTCGACTACCTATCAGGAATTCAGCAATATCTTTGAGAAAGATCGCGCTCTGGCACGGCGTTTCCAGAAAATTGATATTACTGAGCCAAGCGTTGAAGAAACCGTCCAGATTATTAACGGCCTGAAAACCAAATACGAAGCGCATCACGATGTGCGCTACACCGCAAAAGCGGTGCGTGCGGCGGTCGAGCTGTCGGTCAAATACATTAATGACCGTCATCTGCCGGACAAAGCCATCGACGTGATTGACGAAGCGGGCGCACGTAGCCGGTTAATGCCGGTCAGCAAACGCAAGAAAACCGTGAATGTCAGCGATATCGAAAGTGTCGTAGCGCGTATTGCCCGCATTCCGGAAAAAACTGTGTCTGCGACAGACCGTGATGTCCTGAAAAGTCTGGGCGACCGCCTGAAAATGCTGGTCTTCGGACAAGATCCGGCTATTGAAGCACTGACCGAAGCGATCAAGATGAGCCGCGCCGGTCTGGGTCAGGATCACAAGCCTGTCGGTTCGTTCCTGTTCGCCGGTCCAACCGGGGTGGGGAAAACCGAAGTGACGGTTCAGTTGGCGAAAGCGATGGATATCGAACTGCTGCGTTTTGATATGTCGGAATACATGGAACGTCATACGGTCAGCCGTCTGATCGGTGCGCCTCCGGGATATGTCGGTTTTGATCAGGGCGGTTTGCTGACGGATGCGGTGATTAAACATCCGCACGCCGTCGTGCTGCTTGATGAAATAGAGAAGGCGCATCCGGATGTCTTCAACCTGCTGCTGCAGGTAATGGACAACGGTACGCTGACCGATAACAACGGTCGCAAAGCAGATTTCCGTAACGTGATTTTGGTGATGACCACTAACGCCGGTGTGCGTGAAACGGAACGTAAATCGATTGGTCTGGTGCATCAGGATAACAGCCCGGATGCGATGGAAGAGATCAAACGGACCTTTACGCCGGAATTCCGTAACCGTCTGGACAACGTTATCTGGTTCAACCATTTGTCTACGGAAGTTATCCAGCAGGTTGTCGACAAGTTTATCGTCGAACTGCAGGCGCAACTGGATGCGAAAGGCGTTTCTCTGGAAGTCAGCGACGAGGCTCGCGACTGGCTGACAGTGAAAGGCTATGACCGTGCGATGGGTGCGCGTCCGATGACCCGTACCGTTCAGGAAAACCTGAAAAAACCACTCGCTAACGAGCTGCTGTTTGGTTCACTGGTGGATGGCGGTTCCGTCTCTGTGGCACTGGATAAGGCGGCTGACAAGCTCACTTATCACTTTATGAGTGCGCAGAAGAAAAAACCGGAAGGTGCGGTGCATTAATTTTTCATAAAGCATGAAAAAACAAAAGGCGATGTGAAAACATCGCCTTTTTTCTTTCTGAAATTCTTTATTTAATTGCAGTAATTAGTGAGGGATTTCAGAAAGGATAATGGAACAAAACGCCGGATTGCGGATACCACAAAACGCCCTTGCAACAGCAGGAAGGGCGAAAAGGGTATCCTCAGGTATCGCCGGAAAATCAGCGATGAGTGAGCCGCTTATTAACGGCTACGGAAGACAATGCGGCCTTTGCTCAGGTCGTACGGGGTCAGCTCTACAGTGACTTTGTCGCCCGTCAGGATGCGGATGTAGTTCTTACGCATTTTACCGGAGATGTGAGCGGTAACTACGTGTCCGTTTTCTAATTCTACACGGAACATAGTGTTTGGCAGCGTATCAAGTACGGTGCCTTGCATTTCAATGTTGTCTTCTTTGGCCATCGAATCCTCTAGGTCTAACTACCATAGTTTTTAACCGGCAAGATAATGCCGAAAAACCCACATTATGTAAAGAAGTATGGTCCATGACCGCACCTATTCCCTATCCTTCGGGAACACCGGCAGGTCTTCATCATGTGGGGATAAGTCTTGTGGCAACCAGCAATCCGGTGCTAACGCGCGTTGCGAAAGTGCGGATAACTGCTGCAAAAATTGGCGGCGGGGGATCTCTCTCGCACCCAGCGACGCAGTGTGAGGGTTGAGCACCTGACAGTCAATCAGTTCTCCTCCATTGCGGGAAAAATGTTGGCAAAAAAGCATAAGCGCGCACTTAGAGGCATTCTCCCGCCGGCTGAACATCGACTCACCGCAAAATAATCCGCCGACAGAAACGCCGTACAAACCGCCAACCAGTTCATCACCTTCCCAGACTTCAACCGAGTGCGCGCGTCCGGCTTCATGCAATTCCTGATAACCACGCTGCACCAGCGGCCCGATCCAGGTGCCATCTTCACGCTGCATGGCGCACGCATGGATCACCTGCTCAAATTGCTGGTTGAGGGTGAAACGAAACGGCATCTTGCGCATAAAACGTTTCAGACTGCGGCTGGCGTGGCGTTCTCCCGGGACCAAAATTGCGCGGGGGTCAGGTGACCACCAGAGGATCATTTCCCCCGGCTCGAACCAGGGGAAAATGCCATGCTGGTACGCGGAAAGCAGGCGGGGAGCGGTAAGATCGCCCCCGATAGCCAGCAGGCCATTCGGCTCCTGCAATGCGGTTTCAGGTTCCGGGAAATTCAATGAATTGGCCTCAAGCTTAACTAACCGCATAGATCTCCTTATCCGGCGGACACGTCCGCCGTAAAACCACAAACAACCCCGTCAGGCGCGGGCAAGGAACCTTGCATAACGACTTTGTGCCGCGGTTAACGTCTGGTGATCGCCTTGTTCCACAATCTGCCCCTCTTCCATAACACATATCCTGTCGAGGGCTTCCAGACCGTGCAAACGGTGCGTCACTAAGAGTAGCGTCTTATTCTGACAATGCTTGTGCAGCAGTGCCAAAATGTGTTGTTCCGTTTCTGCATCCAGCCCTTCCGTGGGTTCATCCAGCAACCACAGTGGCGCGTCATGTAACAAAGCTCGCGCCAGCCCGATACGACGCTGTTCGCCGCCGGAAAGCTGACGTCCGCCTTCACCGAGCCAGGCATTCAGGCCTTCGTTTTCCAGCAGGACATGTAAATCAACTTGTTTCAGAGCATCGGCGATTTGTTCGTCGGTGCTCTGCGGCGATGCCATGCGCAGGTTTTCGCGCAGCGTGGTGTTAAAGACGTGCGCACGCTGGCTGACGACGGTGATCATTTTGCGCAGTGTCGCTTCATCATAATCAGCAACCGGATGACCGTTGATTTCCAACGTACCGTTGCTGATATCCCAGGCGCGAGTCAGCAGTTGCAGCAGGGTGGATTTGCCACAACCGGTCTGACCAAGCAGGGCGATGTGCTCACCGGCACGGACATCCAGATTGATATTTTTCAGCACCGGCAAGGGTTGCCCCGGATAGCTGAAAGTCACATTTTTCAGCGACAGACTAACCCGTTCACCGGCCAGCGGGCCCTGAGACGGGAAGGTCACATCTGCGGGCTGGTCGATGATCTGGCTGACGCGCTGAGCTGAGGCGATAACCTGCCCGAGATGCTGGAATGCGGCGGCTACAGGTCCCAGCGCTTCGAATGCCGCCAGCGGGGTGAAGACAAACAGTGCGATCAGTGCGCCCGGTTGCGGGAACTGGTTGATACCACCGGCAGCCAGCCATAGCATCAGTGTGACGGTCAGACCGGCCGCCGCGATCACCATTGCCTGAGACAGGCCCGTGAGTTTTGCCTGCTGCTGCTGGCGCAACATCCAACGCTGTTCGATATCATTGAGTTGCTGGCGGAACCGCGACTGAGCGCCGAAAACCACCAGTTCAGACTGCCCCTGTAACCACGATGTCAGTTGCATCCGGTAGTTACTGCGCAGCGCCGTCAGTTCACGTCCGGCAGGTTTTCCCGCGCGGTAGAAAATCACCGGCAGGAGCAGCATCAGCACCAGCATAATCGCGCCCAGCGTCAGCGCCAGTTTCACGTCGAGGAAGCTCAGGCCGAAGGTCACCAGAATGATCACCACCAGCGCACTCACCAGCGGAGAAATGACCCGCAGATATAAGTGATCGAGCGTATCGACATCGGCGACCAGGCGGTTAAGCAGGTCAGCCTGACGGAAATGTGCAATTCCCCCTGGTGACAGCGGCAGAATTTTTGTGAATGTAAACACCCGCAAATGCGCCAGCACACGGAAGGTCGCGTCGTGGCTGACCAGACGTTCAGCATAGCGGCCTGCGGTACGAAATATCGCAGCACCGCGCACACCGGCTGCGGGCAGCATATAGTTGAAGCTGTATAAACCGGCGACACCGGCCACTGCCGAGGCTGCCAGGAACCAGCCAGAGAGCGTCAGCAGACCGATGCTCGCCAGTAAGGTGACGATGGCCAGAATGACACCCAGTGACAGACGGAACCCGTGGCGGCGGTACAGGGCGAGATAAGGCAGAAGGGTTTTCATCATTAAAGCTCCTTATTCCGCCGGGAAAGCAGACTGGCGAATAAACCGTTCTGAGTCACCAGTTGCGCGAAGGTGCCACGCTCAGCGATCAGGCCTTTCTCCATCACCCAGATTTCGTCGTAGTCACGGGTATCTTCCAGTTGATGCGTTACAAGCAGTGAAGTCTGCGCTTTTGAGGCTTCGCTCAGCGCGCTCATTACACGTTTTTCGCTGTGCGCATCCAGGCTGGCGGTCGGCTCATCGAGAAGTAACAAACTGCATGGTGAGAGCAGGGCGCGGGCAACGGCGACGCGTTGCGCCTGTCCGATAGATAACCGCGCAGCACTGTCACCCAGTTCAGTTTCCAGCCCCAGCGGTAACAAGGGTAGAAATTCATTCACATACGCACGTTCAATGGCGGACTGAAGCTGTTCGTCACTGACCTCCGGCTGATTAAGCAGAATGTTGGCGCGCAGGGTAAGTTCGGGCAGATACGGGTTCTGGCCCACCCAGCTCAGCTGTTTACGCCATTCGTCACTACGCAATGATTTCAGTTCAATACCGCTGGCAGTAAGGGAACCCTGGTAAGGCAGGAAGCCCAGCAGGGCGTTGAGCAGGGAGCTTTTCCCCGCGCCGCTCAGGCCGACAATCGCGATACGTTGTCCGGTCTGAATGCTAAACGTTAACGGACCGGCCAGCGTTTTGCCTTGCGGTGACTGAATAATGACGTCGCGGGCTGCCAGTGCCACTGTCTGCCCGGCTGGCCAGGGTTGCTCGCCGTCACCCATATCGGCACTTTCTGCGCTCAGAAACGTGACTAAACTTTCTGCTGCGCCGATGGCTTGCGCTTTGGCGTGGTAAAACGCGCCCAGATCACGCAGAGGCTGGAAAAACTCAGGGGCAAGTATCAGTACCAGAAAGCCAGCGAACAGGGTCACAGGCGTGCCGTAACTGCCAAAATTGAGTTCACCGAGATAGGAGAAGCCGAAGTAAACCGCGACAACGGCGATAGAAATAGAGGCGAAGAATTCGAGTACAGCGGAAGATAAAAAGGCCAGACGCAGAACGTCCATCGTGCGGGCGCGGAAGTTTTCAGTTGAACGCTTAATCTGGTCGATTTCCGCTGTGCCGCGATGGAAAAGGCGAAGCGTATCAAGACCGCGCAGGCTGTCGAGAAAATTCCCACTCAGACGCGCCAGCGCGACAAAGTTACGACGGTTCGCATCAGCGGCCCCCATACCGACCAGTGCCATAAACAGCGGGATCAGCGGCGCTGTCACCAGCAAAATAAGCCCGGCGGCCCAGTTAATCGGGAAAATACTGACCAGAATGAGGAGGGGAATAATACCTGCGAGAGCGATCTGCGGCAGATAACGGGAATAGTAATCCTGCATATCTTCGATTTGTTCAAGAATAATGCTGGCCCAACTGCCAGCCGGTTTTCCCTGGATCCAGGCAGGTCCCAGCTTCTCGAGACGATCCAGCACCAGCTTGCGCATTTCCTGACGGATAACACGTCCGCAAATAAAGCCCACCTGTTCACGCAGCCAGGTGACCACAGCGCGCAGAACAAACGTCAGCGCCATTAACAGGAAACTTTGCAGCAGGGCATCACGCGGTGTGTGGTCAATGATCAGGCTGTGCAGTAATCCGGCCATCAGCCAGGCTTGCGCGAGGATCAGCAAACCGGAAAGTAAACCCAGCATCATAGACAGACGGATCCAGCCTTTGGCGCGTGAGCTTTGTTGTTTTAACCAGCGGATAAGTTCTTGTTGTCGTGTTTTATTCATCAGGCATCAGTCTGTGCAGCAATCCGGATGGGAGGGCGCTCATGTTACATGCTTGGCTCAACACTGAAAACAATAAGGCGGCAATTAAGCCGCCTTATTCGTTACTCTTTGTATGGACTCTTGGTCCGATAACTAGCCGCAGGCGTAATTATAAATCCGGGGCTTGAGATAAACCGTCCAGATAGCGTTCTGCATCCAGTGCGGCCATACAACCGGTTCCGGCAGAAGTGATCGCCTGACGGTAGATATGATCCATAACATCGCCCGCTGCGAAGACGCCCGGAATACTGGTCTGGGTGGCGTTGCCATGAGAGCCGGACTGCACTTTGATGTAGCCATCTTTCAGTTCCAGCTGGCCTTCAAAAATGCCGGTATTCGGGCTGTGGCCGATAGCAATGAACACGCCCGCCACATCCACTTGCGATTTCTCATCAGTGCGCACGTCGAGCAGGCTCGCGCCTGTCACACCCATCTGATCGCCGACCACTTCATTCAGGGTCTTATGGGTATGCAGAACGATATTGCCGCTGGCCACTTTGTCATTCAGACGATCCACCAGAATTTTTTCTGCACGGAAGTTGTCACGACGGTGAATCAGATGCACTTCAGAGGCAATATTGGCCAGATAAAGAGCTTCTTCAACAGCGGTGTTGCCACCGCCGACAACCGCGACTTTCTGGTTGCGATAGAAGAAGCCATCACAGGTTGCGCAGGCTGACACGCCGCGACCTTTAAAAGCTTCTTCAGAAGGCAGACCGATATAACGTGCTGAAGCGCCGGTTGCGATGATCAGCGCGTCACAGGTGTATTCACCGCTGTCACCAGTCAGGCGGAACGGACGGTTCTGCAAATCGACTTTGTTGATGTGGTCGAAAATGATCTCAGTATTAAATTTGGTGGCATGCTCATGCATACGTTCCATTAAGCCCGGACCGGTCAGGCCCTCCGGATCACCTGGCCAGTTTTCCACTTCGGTAGTGGTGGTCAGCTGACCGCCTTTTTCCACACCGGTAATTAATACCGGATTGAGGTTTGCACGCGCAGCATAAACCGCTGCGGTATAACCCGCCGGACCGGAACCCAAGATCAATAACTTACTGTGTTTAACCGTACTCATGCGTAATTCATCTCCGCGATGGCGACAAGCGATAAACCGATTGTAGGGAAAACGGCGCAGTAAAAAAAGTAAACTCAGATGTTGTTAACGATTTGTCTGATAGTTTTTACTGCGTAACCCGCGTAAAAAGGATTTCGCCAATATTGATGAGGCAGATAACTGTTTGATGGATAGGATGAAAAACCAGCATTCCGGCGACCGATCGTTGTGAACGTTGTTCATCAGAACGCGTTAATTTAGCCACAATTCAGGATTGTTTGTAGGGATTTGGCCGAAATAATGGGTGAGATGCGTTGTTATTGTTCATAGATAAAAGACAGCTAAAAAGGGGGCGTCCGCTTTTCAATCTGGCACGTTCTTCTGATTTTGCTTCTTTTACTTTGACAATCCGCTGTGCATTTGCGAAAACATCAGGGGAAGAAGAAATTAACTGCCTGTCTGTGACTTGAATTTATGCAATTGGCTGCTACGGACCCGTCCTGGTATTGCTTTTTGGTTTTTATGTCGCAGCAGGGTTTAGTGAATCAGGTTGGTGGTTTTCAATCTATTAATTTCACAAGGTTATTTCTTTTGAGTATCCGTTTTATGGCCGTGTTCCTTTTGACAGGGGATCAACGCGGCTTTTGGATGCGTAAACCTTAATCATCGGGTCTTCGCTTGGGACAACCCTTAGACATTGAAGTTGGCTGGGGTATGGCAGGTGCAGGGAAGGACAGCAGAGAGACAATAATAATGGTAGACAACAAAAAACGTCCGGGAAAAGATCTCGACCGTATTGACCGTAACATCCTCAACGAATTGCAAAAGGATGGCCGGATTTCAAACGTCGAGCTTTCCAAACGTGTGGGATTATCTCCAACTCCATGTCTGGAGCGCGTTCGTCGTCTTGAACGTCAGGGCTTCATCAATGGTTATACTGCATTGCTCAACCCGCATTATCTGGACGCATCGTTGCTGGTATTTGTTGAGATTACCCTCAATCGCGGCGCCCCGGATGTGTTTGAACAGTTCAATGCGGCAGTACAAAAACTCGAAGATATTCAGGAGTGTCATCTGGTTTCAGGGGACTTCGACTACCTGTTGAAAACCCGCGTACCTGATATGTCTGCTTACCGTAAGCTGTTAGGTGAGACTTTACTTCGTCTGCCAGGTGTTAACGACACCCGCACCTACGTGGTGATGGAAGAAGTGAAACAGACAAATCGCCTGGTCATTAAGACCCGGTAATTGTTCTGGTGCAAAACCTTGTCATTTTAGCTACACTCCTGTGTATCTATACAGCTATGGCGCCGGGGAGTCTCGGCGCTGTTGCTTTTTCTCAGTTCACAGGAACCTGGAGAGCCTTTCTTGAGCCAGGAATATACAGAAGATAAAGAAGTTACCCTGAAAAAACTGAGCAATGGCCGCCGTCTTCTGGAGGCTTTGCTGGTTGTGGTAGCGATTTTTGCTGCTTATTTAATGGCGGCATTGGTGAGTTTTAACCCCTCTGATCCAAGCTGGTCTCAGACAGCCTGGCATGGGCCAATTCATAACTGGGGCGGTGGTGTAGGTGCATGGATGGCCGACACGCTGTTCTTCATCTTTGGCGTATTTGGTTACGCTATTCCACCTATTATTCTGTGTCTCTGCTGGGCGGCTTTCCGTCAGCGGGATAAACAGGATTTCGTCGATTATTTTGCCCTTTCGCTGCGCCTTATTGGCACGCTGGCGCTCATTGTCACGTCTTGTGGTCTTGCTGCCGTCAATGTTGATGACCTGTATTACTTCGCTTCCGGCGGTGTAATCGGCAGTTTGCTCAGTACCGCAATGACACCTTACTTTAATAATGTGGGGGCGACTCTGGTGCTGTTATGCGTCTGGGCTGCGGGCCTGACCTTATTTACCGGCTGGTCCTGGTTGACGATCGCCGAAAAGATCGGTGGTGCCGTGCTGGGTGTAACGAATATCGTGACCAACCGGTCCCGTCGTGACGATGATTATGATTACGACGAGGAGGACGCTCCGCTACTGGAAGACGATGACGCAAAACCGGCTGCTAAAGTCGCGCCGGCCGTCGCTGCTGCAGCGGCTCCTGCAACTGCCGCCGCTTCCGAAGCTGATGAAGATGACGTGCTGTTCTCTGCGCCTTCGGTGAATGAACCTGTGGCGCAGGCCTCTTCTGAGGCTACCGCACCTGCTGCGAGCGCGGCTGTTGCTGAACCGGTACAGGCAGCGGATCCTTATGCTGCTGAGCCGCCGGTTGCTAATATTTCACCGCAGCCAGCACCGGCAACGGCCATTCCGCCGTTATACAATTTCGAGATCCCGGAAGAAACACCAGTTCCGCGCCATCCGCAGCCCGTTCAGCAATCGCCTTCACCAGCGCCAGTTGAGCGCAGAGAGGAAGATGGTCCGAGTCTGGGCAACTGGCAAACTGCCGTGGAGCATTCCCGTTCTCCGTTTGATTTCAGTTCAGCAGTGCCTGATGCCGCTCAGGCGGCCAGCGTGGCGGCCACCGCAGCACTGGCGACCGGCCTTGCACAGGCAGGGCAGTCCACGGCATCTTCCGCTGGTAACACCTTTATGCCAGCCTTCAGTGCTGTGAGCGATGAAAATCCACAGGTGAAAAAAGGCTTTGGCCCTGAGTTGCCGCGTCCTAATCCGGTGCGTATACCTACACGCCGTGAGCTGGCCTCGTATGGCATCAAGCTGCCTTCTCAGCGTATGGCAGAACAGCAGGAACAGGCACAGTCTGCGACGCATAGCGATCCACAGATCCAGGCAGACGTAGAAGCGCTACAGGAAGCAGCATTGCAGCAGGCGTTTGCCGCTCAGCAACAAGAGCGCTATGGCGATGCGGTCACTGAAAATGAACCTGATGAAGAAACTGCCTTGCAGGAAGCCGAATTGCGCAATGCGTTTGCTGCGCGTGAGCAGGCCCGCTATCAGCAGGATGTCGAACCGCTAAGCGGCGTGGTACAGCATCATCATTCACAAAATCAGCAGACTGAATTACCGGCTGTTGCTGATGATTTTGCCGCTGAAGCCATGAAACTCAGCCAGCATGATGCGTTCAGCTTCTCACCAATGGCTGACCTGGTGGACGATACGCCTTCTGAACCGCTGTTTACATTGCCGGCACAAGCGGAAGAAGAACCGCAGCCTGCAACGTTTGCACAACAACCTTATCAGCGCGCTACGTCTTCTGAGCCCGTACAGCATGCGCAGGAATATGAGGCTCCACGACAGTCTTCGCCATCGGCGCAGCCTGATATGGATAGCCTGATCCATCCGTTCCTTATGCGTAATGAACAGCCGCTGGTGAAACCGACCACACCGCTGCCATCACTGGATTTGCTGACCTCACCGCCGGCTGAAGCTGAGCCTGTGGATGAGTTCGCGCTGGAACAGATGGGAAATTTGATCGAAGCGCGTCTGAATGATTACCGCATTAAAGCCGATGTCGTGGGGAAATTGCCGGGGCCGGTGATTACCCGTTTCGAACTGGATCTGGCGCCGGGCGTGAAAGCTGCACGTATTTCTAACCTTTCGCGTGACCTTGCCCGTTCATTGTCTGCGGTTGCGGTGCGTGTTGTGGAAGTGATCCCGGGCAAACCGTATGTCGGCCTGGAATTACCAAACAAGAAGCGCCAGACGGTATATCTGCGCGAAGTGCTGGACTGTGCGAAATTTAAAGAAAGTACGTCGCCGCTGACAATTGTGCTGGGTAAAGATATTTCAGGTGAGCCGGTTATCGCCGATCTGGCGAAAATGCCTCACTTGCTGGTGGCCGGTACGACCGGTTCCGGTAAGTCCGTCGGCGTTAACGCCATGATTCTGAGTATGCTGTACAAGTCTAAACCTGAAGATGTGCGCTTCATTATGATCGACCCGAAAATGCTCGAATTGTCGGTGTATGAAGGTATTCCACATCTGCTGACCGAAGTCGTTACTGACATGAAAGATGCAGCCAATGCGCTGCGCTGGTGTGTCGGTGAAATGGAACGTCGCTATAAACTGATGTCGGCGCTGGGTGTGCGTAACCTTGCCGGTTACAATGAACGTGTTCTGGAAGCGGAGGCGATGGGACGTCCCATTCCTGATCCGTTCTGGAAGCCGGGCGATGGCATGGCTGCTGAGCCGCCGTATCTGCAGAAAGAACCGTTTATCGTGGTGCTGGTCGATGAGTTTGCCGACCTGATGATGACCGTGGGTAAAAAAGTTGAAGAGCTGATTGCGCGCCTGGCCCAGAAAGCCCGTGCGGCAGGTATTCACCTGGTTCTGGCGACCCAGCGTCCTTCTGTCGATGTTATTACCGGTCTGATTAAAGCCAACATTCCGACCCGAATTGCCTTTACAGTTTCGAGTAAAATTGACTCCCGCACCATTCTGGATCAGGGCGGCGCAGAATCACTGCTGGGGATGGGGGACATGCTGTATATGGCACCAAACTCCTCGATTCCGGTGCGTGTTCACGGTGCTTTTGTCCGCGACCAGGAAGTGCATGCGGTGGTTCAGGACTGGAAAGCGCGCGGTCGTCCAAAATACATCGAAAGCATTGTTTCCGGTGGTGAAGATGGTGAGGGTGGCGGTTTAGGGCTGGACGGTGATGAAGAGCTCGATGCGCTGTTTGATCAGGCGGTTGCGTTCGTAGTCGATAAACGCCGTGCGTCGATTTCGGGTGTTCAGCGTCAGTTCCGTATCGGTTACAACCGTGCGGCGCGCATTGTTGAGCAAATGGAAGCGCAGGGCATTGTCAGTACGCCGGGTCATAACGGTAACCGCGAAGTGTTGGCACCACCGTCACACGAGTAAACCCAGCCGGTTTGCCTGCATTTGTTAAGAAGGGTCGCGAATGCGACCCTTGTGCAAAGATGCGTAAAACTATTGTTTTTCAGATGAATGAGCTACCGCCGGGGCGCTGCCTCGGATAGAGTTCGCACCATACGTCTTTTGCCTGTGTAAAAGGCATCGTCTGAAGTTTATGGATTTCTGAGGTAAGTATAAGAATGAAAAAATTGTTAATGGTAGGGTGTTTACTGACCGCATTTACCTCTGCTTCCGTTTTAGCGGATGCCAGCAGTGATCTCAAATCTCGTCTGGGTAAGCTCAATACTTTCCATGCCAGCTTCACGCAGACGGTAACCAGCGATGATGGTGCAGCCGTTCAGCAGGGCGAAGGTCAGTTGTGGGTGAAACGTCCAAACCTGTTTAACTGGCATATGACTACGCCGGATGAGAGCATTTTAGTTTCCGACGGTAAAACCCTATGGTTCTATAACCCGTTCGTTGAACAAGTCACGGCAACCTGGCTTAAAAATGCCACCGGCAACACGCCGTTCATGCTGATCACGCGTAATGATAGCAGTGACTGGGCAAAATATAACGTGAAACAGAAAGGCGATGACTTTGAATTAACGCCGAAAGCTGCGACCGGTAATCTGAAACAATTTGCGATCAATGTGACCCCTTCAGGCACTATCAAAAGCTTCACTGCCGTTGAACAGGACGGGCAGAAAAGTGCTTATACCCTGAAAGGTGAGCAAAATGCGTCTGTTGATGATGCCAAGTTTAAATTTACTCCGCCGCAGGGTGTGACGGTGGACGACCAGCGTCAGTGAGGTTAGTTTGAGTAATCTGTCACTCGATTTTTCCCAAAATGAATTCCAGCCACTGGCCGCCAGAATGCGGCCAGTCACTCTTGCAGAATATATTGGACAGCAGCATCTGTTAGCGCCGGGCAAACCTCTGCCGCGGGCCATTGAAGCAGGGCAATTGCATTCGATGATTTTGTGGGGGCCGCCGGGTACCGGGAAAACGACGCTGGCAGAACTGATTGGCCGGTATGCAAACGCCGATGTTGAGCGTATATCTGCGGTCACATCCGGTGTTAAAGATATTCGGGAAGCGATTGAGCGAGCCCGGCAGAATCGCGATGCCGGGCGTCGTACCATTTTGTTCGTTGATGAAGTCCATCGCTTTAACAAAAGTCAGCAGGACGCTTTCCTGCCGCACATTGAAGATGGCACCATTACATTTATTGGTGCGACCACCGAAAACCCTTCTTTCGAACTCAATTCCGCATTGCTGTCTCGCGCTCGTGTGTATTTACTTAAATCACTGACGGCTGAAGATATCGAGAAAGTGATTGATCAGGCACTGAGTAATTCTGAGCGCGGTTACGCCAATGAGAAAATCCGTGTTCCGCCGGAAACCCGCCGGATGCTTTCGGAGCTGGTGAATGGCGACGCGCGCCGGGCGCTGAACAGTATTGAAATGATGGCCGATATGGCGGAAATCGACGCCAATGGTTACAGGACACTCACGCCGGAATTACTCACTGAGATTGCCGGTGAACGCAGTGCGCGCTTCGACAATAAAGGCGATCGTTTTTACGATTTAATCTCTGCATTGCATAAATCAGTGCGGGGTTCTTCGCCTGATGCGGCGCTTTACTGGTATGCCCGAATCATCACCGCCGGTGGTGATCCGTTGTATGTCGCCCGACGTTTGTTGGCGATTGCTTCAGAAGATGTCGGGAATGCCGATCCACGGGGCATGCAGGTGGCGCTCGCTGCCTGGGATTGTTTTACCCGTGTTGGCCCGGCTGAAGGTGAGCGTGCGATTGCCCAGGCGATTGTGTATCTGGCCTGTGCACCGAAAAGTAATGCTGTATACACCGCATTCAAATCTGCCATGCGTGATGCACGCGAAATGGCAGATTTTGATGTGCCGGAACATTTGCGTAATGCGCCTACCAAACTGATGAAAGAAATGGGGCTTGGTGCTGAGTATCGTTATGCGCATGACGAACCGAATGCATATGCGGCGGGAGAGGATTATTTCCCGCCTGAAATGGCCCGTACGCAGTATTATTACCCGACATCACGCGGGCTTGAAGGCAAGATCGGCGAAAAGTTGGCATGGCTTGCCGAACAAGATCAAAATAGCCCGACAAAACGCTACCGCTAATTTTATCGTTGCGGTAAGGTTACCGTGATAACTCTTTGACACGCTGCCATTTCAGACAGCGTGCATCATCAAATTAACATTCAATAACGACACGTACAGGATTAGCATGCTGGATCCCAATCTGCTGCGTAATGAGCTAGACGCAGTTGCAGAAAAACTCGCTCGCAGAGGTTTTAAACTCGATGTGGAAACGCTGCGTTCTCAGGAAGAACGCCGCAAAGTCTTGCAGGTAGAAACGGAAACTCTACAGGCTGAACGTAACTCCCGATCGAAATCTATCGGTCAGGCAAAAGCCCGTGGCGAAGACATCGAACCCCTGCGTCTGGAAGTGAATACGCTGGGTGAGAAGCTGGATGCAGCGAAAGCTGAACTGGATGCATTGCAAAATGACATCCGCGATATCGCTTCTGCTATTCCAAACATGCCTGATGACTCCGTGCCTGCCGGTAAAGATGAGAACGATAACCAGGAAGTGAGCCGCTGGGGCACGCCGCGTCAGTACGATTTCACCGTGCGCGATCACGTATCGCTGGGCGAAATGGCTGGCGGCCTGGATTTTGCCGCTGCCGTTAAACTGACGGGTGCGCGTTTTGTCGTGATGAAAGGGCAAATCGCCCGTATGCATCGCGCGCTGTCGCAGTTCATGCTCGATCTGCACACAGAGCAACACGGTTATCTGGAAACCTATGTTCCCTATCTGGTCAATCAGGAAACGTTGTACGGTACCGGTCAGTTGCCTAAGTTTGGCGAAGACCTGTTCCATACCAAACCCCTGGATGAAGAGGCGGGCAGCAGTAACTATGCGCTGATCCCGACGGCGGAAGTGCCGCTGACCAACCTGACCCGTGATGAAATTCTTGAAGAAGAATCTCTGCCACTGAAGATGACAGCGCATACGCCATGTTTCCGTTCAGAAGCCGGTTCGTATGGTCGTGATACCCGTGGTCTGATCCGCATGCACCAGTTTGACAAAGTTGAGATGGTGCAAATCGTTCGTCCTGAAGATTCAATGGACGCACTGGAAGAACTGACCGGCCATGCAGAAAAGGTGCTTCAGCTGCTGAATTTGCCATACCGCAAAGTTTTGTTGTGTACCGGCGATATGGGCTTTGGCTCTTGCAAAACCTACGATCTGGAAGTTTGGTTGCCAGCGCAGGATACATACCGTGAAATCTCCTCATGCTCCAACATGGGTGATTTCCAGGCCCGTCGTATGCAGGCGCGTTGCCGCAACAAAACCGATAAAAAACCACGTCTGGTTCATACCCTGAATGGTTCTGGTTTGGCTGTAGGCCGTACACTGGTCGCCGTGCTGGAAAACTACCAACAAGCTGATGGCCGTATCGAAGTGCCGGAAGTATTACGTCCGTACATGGGCGGTTTAGAATATATCGGTTAATCCCGTTATATCTGCACTAACATAGCGAAAAGCGCCTTAGGGCGCTTTTTTTTATGCATGAAATCATGCGTTACGTTACGAATTCCGTATTTCTTTCTCTTCAACCCCGCCTTTTTTGATAGCAGACAAGGTTTCGTACCCCCTAATAAGTAGTATCCATGCTGTTTGAGTGGGTATTGCCTCATTACCGGAGCGAAAAATGTCGGAAATCAAATCAGAAATCACCACGCTAAAAAGTGGTATCAGCCGCCGGACACTGATCAAAACATCAACGCTGGCAGGGCTGGCCGTTGCTGCGGATGGCGTATCCCTTCCTTTTAGCCGTAAAGCACTGGCCCAGGGAGTGGGTGAGGCGAAGCATTTAGTCTCCGAAGATAAAGTGGTGTGGGGCGCCTGTTCAGTCAACTGCGGTAGCCGTTGTGCGTTACGTTTGCATGTACGTGATGATGAGGTGTACTGGGTCGAAACAGACAATACCGGGCAGGATATTTACGGTGATCATCAGGTGCGCGCCTGCCTGCGCGGGCGTTCTATCCGCCGCCGCATGAATCATCCGGAGCGCCTGAATTATCCGATGAAGCGCGTCGGCAAGCGCGGTGAAGGTAAGTTTAAACGCATTAGCTGGGAAGAGGCGTTCGATGAAATTGCCAATAACCTGAAGCGTATTGTCGCGAAATACGGCAATGAAGCGGTATATATCAATTACACGTCCGGCATTGTAGGCGGCAACATCACCCGTTCTTCTCCTTACGCTTCGCTGGTTGCCCGCCTGATGAACTGCTATGGCGGTTTTCTCAGTCATTACGGCACTTACAGTACCGCGCAAATCGCCTGCGCCATGCCATACACGTATGGCAGTAACGAGGGCAACAGTACGTCAGATATTGAAAACAGCAAGCTGGTCGTCCTGTTCGGTAACAATCCGGCTGAAACGCGCATGAGTGGCGGCGGTATCACCTATTACCTCGAACAGGCACGCCAGCGTTCCAATGCCCGTATGATCGTGATCGACCCGCGTTATACGGATACTGCTGCAGGTCGGGAAGACGAGTGGATCCCTATTCGTCCGGGGACGGATGCCGCACTGGTGGCTGGCCTTGCGCATGTGCTGATCACTGAGAACATGGTCGACCAACCCTTCCTTGATTCGTATTGTGTGGGCTACGACGAAAAAACCCTGCCTGCGGACGCAACGGCCAACAGTCATTACAAAGCCTATATTCTCGGCCTGGGCGAAGATGCGACGGCAAAGACACCTGAATGGGCGTCCCGCATTACCGGTATTCCGGCCAATCGTATTGTCAAACTGGCCCGCGAAATCGGTCAGGCAAAACCCGCCTATATCTCTCAGGGCTGGGGTCCACAGCGTCAGGCCAACGGTGAACTGACGTCCCGAGCCATCGCTATGTTGCCGATTTTAACCGGCAATGTTGGCATTAATGGCGGCAATAGTGGCGCACGTGAATCCACTTATACCATCACCATTGAACGCATGCCCGTGCTGGAAAATCCGGTCAAAACACAGATTTCCTGTTTTAGCTGGACTGATGCCATTGCCCGTGGCCCGCAGATGACTGCCACGAAAGATGGCGTGCGCGGCAAAGACAAACTGGATGTGCCGATCAAATTCATCTGGAACTATGCCGGTAATACCATCACCAACCAGCATTCCGACATCAATAAAACCCACGATATTCTGCAGGATGACACGCAGTGCGAGATGATCGTCGTGCTGGAAAACTTCATGACCTCCTCGGCGAAGTACGCCGACATCCTGCTGCCTGACCTTATGACCGTCGAGCAGGAAGATATTATTCCAAATGACTACGCCGGAAATATGGGGTATCTGATTTTCATCCAGCCCGCAACGTCCGCTAAGTTCGAACGTAAAGGCATCTACGAGATGATGAGCGAAGTCGCGCGTCGTCTTGGCCCGGATGTTTATAACAAGTTCACCGAAGGCCGTACCCAGCGGGAGTGGTTGCAATATCTGTATGCCAAAATGCTGGCGAAAGACCCGGCATTGCCTGCTTATGAAGAACTACGGCTAATGGGGATATATAAGCGTAAGGATCCTGCCGGGCATTTTGTGGCTTATAAAAAATTCCGTCAGGATCCCCAGGCCAATCCGCTGAAAACACCTTCCGGTAAAATCGAAATTTACTCCTCTGCTCTGGCGAAAATTGCCGGCGAATGGGAGCTGAAAAAAGATGAAACCATTAGTCCGCTGCCGGTATATGCCTCAACCTTTGAAGGCTGGGACGATCCGAAACGTAGCCAGTTTCCGTTGCAGATGTTCGGCTTCCACTACAAAGCCCGCACCCATTCCACATACGGCAATATCGATGTTTTGCAGGCGTCCTGCCGGCAGGAAGTCTGGATTAACCCGATCGATGCCAAAACCCGTGGCATTGAAAACGGTGACAAAGTGAAAGTCTTTAATGACCGCGGTGAAGTGCGTGTAGCGGCAAAAGTCACCCCGCGCATCATACCCGGCGTTGTGGCTATGGGGCAGGGCGCATGGCATCAGGCCAATATGGGTGGTGACCGTATTGACCATGGTGCCTGTATGAACACGCTGACAACCCAACGCCCCTCACCGTTAGCGAAGGGTAATCCTCAGCATACAAATTTGATTCAAATAGAAAAAGTCTAAAGAAGCCACGAGCCACGAGCCAGGGCCCGATGACAGGGTTGTTAAATTTTCGTCCTTCAGATAAGGGCGTTACGGAGTAAGCAATGTCAGATTCAAACAGTAATAAAACCGATTCAGGCGGTGGGATCAGCCGCCGTGACCTGGTTAAGGGAACCACACTCGCCGGTATAGCAGCCGCAGTTGGCGGCATATCGTTGCCGTTCAAATCAATACGTGCGGAAAAGCTACAGGCCCCGGCCAAATCTACAGATGAGAAAATCGTCTGGAGTGCCTGTACTGTTAACTGCGGCAGCCGCTGTCCGTTGCGAATGCACGTCGTTGATAACGAGATCCGCTATGTCGAGACCGACAATACCGGTAATGACAATTATGAAGGACTGCATCAGGTTCGTGCCTGTCTGCGCGGGCGCTCAATGCGTCGTCGTGTTTATAACCCGGACCGTCTGAAGTATCCGATGAAACGCGTGGGCAAACGTGGTGAAGGGAAATTCAAGCCTATCAGCTGGGACGAAGCCTTTGACACCCTGGCGGGCAGCCTTAAAGACATTATTCATCGCTATGGCAATGAAGCGATTTATCTGAATTACGGCACAGGTACGCTGGGTGGCACGATGACGCGTTCATGGCCGCCAGGCAAGACACTGATCGCTCGTCTGATGAACTGCTGCGGTGGTTATCTGAATCATTATGGCGACTACAGTTCAGCGCAAATTGCAGCGGGTCTTAATTATACCTATGGCGGCTGGGCGGACGGCAACAGCCCGTCTGATATCGAAAACAGCAAACTGGTGGTGCTGTTCGGCAATAACCCGGGTGAAACCCGTATGAGCGGTGGCGGGGTGACATATTACCTCGAACAGGCTCGCCAGCGTTCGAACGCCCGTATGATCATTGTGGATCCGCGCTATACCGATACCGGTGCCGGACGCGAAGACGAATGGGTGCCGATCCGTCCGGGTACTGATGGCGCGCTGGCAGCGGCGCTGGCGCACGTCATGATCACTGAAAATCTGGTTGATCAGCCATTCCTCGATAAGTATTGCGTCGGGTATGACGAAAAGACCTTACCGGCGGGTGTGCCTGAGAATGCGCATTACAAGGCTTATATTCTCGGCAAAGGGCCAGACGGTGTAGCGAAAACGCCTGAATGGGCGGCAAAAATCACGGGCATCTCCGTGGATAAAATCGTCAAGCTGGGACGTGAAATCGGACAGGCAAAACCAGCATTTATCACGCAGGGTTGGGGCCCGCAGCGTCACGCTAACGGAGAAATTGCAACCCGTGCAATTGCGATGCTGGCGATCCTTACTGGCAACGTGGGCGTTAACGGTGGCAATTCCGGTGCCCGCGAAGGTTCCTACGAGATCCCGTTTGTACGTATGCCGACGCTGGAAAATCCGGTTCAGACCAGTATTTCTATGTTCCTGTGGACGGATGCGATTGTGCGTGGCCCGCAGATGACCGCCATGAAAGATGGCGTGCGCGGCAAGGATAAACTTGATGTGCCCATTAAGTTTATCTGGAACTACGCTGGTAACTGTTTGATCAATCAGCATTCAGATATTAACCGCACCCATGACATTCTGCAGGATGACAAACAGTGTGAAATGATTGTGGTGATTGATAACCACATGACCTCGTCAGCAAAATACGCAGATATTATCCTGCCAGACTGCACGGCCTCTGAGCAGATGGATTTCTGTCTCGATGCCTCGTGCGGCAACATGGATTATGTGATTTTTGCCGATCAGGCGATTACGCCACGTTTCCAGTGCAAGAACATCTATGAAATGACCAGCGAGCTTTCCCGCCGCATGGGGGTAGAGCAGCAGTTCACCGAAGGCCGTACGCAGGAAGAATGGTTGCGTCATCTGTATCAGCAGTCACGTGAAGCGCTGCCAGAACTGCCAGATTTCGAGACCTTCCGCAAACAGGGCATATTCAAAAAACGTGACCCCGACCAGCATCATGTGGCTTACAAAGCATTCCGTGAAAATCCTGCGGCCAATCCGCTGAGTACGCCGTCCGGTAAAATCGAAATTTACTCTGCTGAACTGGCCAAGATTGCGGCTGAATGGGAACTCTCTAAAGAGGACGTTATTGATCCATTACCGGTGTATGCCGCCGGTTTCGAAAACTATGACGACCCGCTGGCCAGTAAATATCCGTTACAGATGACGGGTTTCCACTACAAAGCGCGTACCCACTCCACTTACGGCAATGTTGATGTACTGAAAGCAGCCTGTCGCCAGGAAATGTGGATCAATCCGATGGATGCCGCACAGCGTGGTATCACCAACGGCGACATGATCCGCATCTTTAACGATCGCGGGGAAGTGCATATAGCCGCCAAAGTGACACCGCGCATGATGCCGGGCGTTGTCGCACTTGGCGAAGGTGCCTGGTATTCCCCTGACAGCAAAAAAATCGACCGTGCGGGCAGCATTAATGTACTGACTTCTCAAAGACCTTCACCGCTGGCGAAAGGTAACCCCTCTCATACCAACCTTGTGCAAGTGGCTAAGGTTTAACGGAGTAAATCATGACAACTCAATATGGTTTTTATATTGACTCAAGCCGCTGCACAGGGTGCAAAACCTGTGAACTGGCATGCAAGGACTTCAAAAATTTAACCCCGGACGTGAGTTTCCGCCGTATCTATGAATATGCTGGCGGCGACTGGCAAAAAGACGGAGATGGCTGGCATCAGAATGTCTTCGCCTATTATTTGTCAATTTCCTGTAACCATTGTGCGGATCCCGCCTGCACCAAGGTCTGTCCGAGTGGCGCGATGCATAAGCGTGAAGACGGTTTTGTGGTCGTAAACGAAGATATCTGTATTGGCTGTCGTTATTGCCATATGGCGTGTCCGTATGGCGCGCCGCAATACAATGAAGCCAAAGGTCACATGACCAAATGTGACGGATGCTACGAACGCATTGCTGAAGGTAAAAAACCGATTTGTGTTGAATCCTGCCCGCTGCGTGCGTTGGATATGGCGCCAATCGAAGAACTGCGTGCGAAATACGGTGAACTGGCTGAAGTGGCACCGTTGCCGGCTTCACATTTCACTCACCCAAATATCGTCATTAAACCCAATGCGAATTGCCGTCCTGTAGGCGATACCACGGGTTATCTGGCTAACCCGAAGGAGGTTTGAGATGGGAAACGGATGGCATGAATGGCCTTTGATGGTCTTTACGGTTCTGGGGCAATGTGTCGTTGGCGCATTTATTGTGCTTGCCATTGCGTTGCTGACTCAGCGCAGTAGGGAAGAATACCGCCAGATCCATCTCTCGATGTTCTTTTTGTGGGTGTTGATGGCGATCGCTTTCATCGCCTCGGTTCTGCATCTGGGGTCACCGCTGCGGGCATTCAATTCGCTTAACCGGCTGGGCGCGTCGCCGCTGAGCAACGAAATTGGCAGCGGCTCGCTCTTCTTTGCGCTGGGCGGGATTTACTGGCTGCTGGCGATGATCAACAAGATGCCACGCGTGCTCGCTAAAATCTGGTTAATCGTGACCATGCTGGCAGGTGTTGGATTCGTCTTCGCGATGTGTCGTGTGTATGCAATCAATACTGTGCCAACCTGGGACAATGCGTATACCGCGTTTCATTTTGGCCTGACGGTACTGATTGGCGGACCGGTTCTGGGCTACCTGCTGCTGCGTGGTGCTAATATTAATGGTTGTGCGCTACGTCTGCTGCCGGTCATCAGCTTTGTGTCACTGGTCGTGAGTATGGCTGTTGTTGTTATGCAAAGCGCCAGTCTGGCAGGCATCAGCAGTTCCGTTCAGGCTGCGTCAGCGCTTATCCCACAATACGGTGTGTTGTCGGTGTGGCGGCTGGTGCTGGTTGTTCTTGGACTGGGCTGCTGGTTCTGTCCGCTTATACTGCGTAAACGACCTGCACTGGCCTCAATGATACTGGCCTTTGTGCTGGTGTTTGCCGGAGAACTGATTGGTCGGGCGATTTTCTACGGTCTGCATATGACAGTGGGAATGGCAGTGGGCGGCTAATTTCAGGTAGTCAGGTTTATCAGGAGGCACGTCGCCAGTAAGGATGTGCCTCTGCAAAATGAGTTAATTATGTCAGCAGAATCAATTAGTTTAACCGGTAAAGTATTAGGCGCGATGCTGTTTTATCCGCCGAGCTCTCCTGAAGTTAGCGTCTTAATTACGTTACTTGAAAGCAGCGTCTGGACCGAGTCATGGCCATGTGCGAGTGACGAGGCTAAAACTCAGGCGGGAGAAACATTCAGCCAGATTACGGCCGCGTCTGAAAGTCTGGATGACGCGTATCAGCGTCTTTTTATCGGCCCTTATTCGTTACCCGCGCCACCTTGGGGCTCGGTGTATCTGGACAAAGAATCAGTGCTGTTTGGCGATTCAACGCTGGCATTGCGCCAGTGGATGCGTGAAAACGGTATTGAACCCCATCTGGAGCAGGCAGAGCCTGAAGATCACATCGGTTTGCTGCTGATGATGTCTGCATGGTTAGCCGAGAATTCACCTTCTTTGCTGGATGAATTTCTGACAGAGCATTTATTGCCGTGGGCCGGACGCTATTTCGAATTACTCCGTCAGAAAGCAGAACACCCGTTTTATCTCGGAGTGGCCGTACTGGCAGAATCCACACTACAGGGCTGGAAACAACAACGTAGTCTGGAAGCGCCCGTCGTGGATCTGTATTTCTGATGAGCGATTCCCGCGACGCCAGATACTATCGTGCCTGGATGAGCAGCAGAACGGTCAGCCGCCGTGGGTTATTCCGCGGCTTGCTGTCACCGGGCAAACAGGCAATTGAACAGGCGGCACAGCCTTCTGCGAACTTGCTGGCGCGCGTGATTGCCCGTCCGCCTCAGGCCATTGCCGAACCGGTGTTTCAGCAACAATGTGATGGATGCGGACGTTGCGCACAGGCGTGCCCGGTCGGCATTATAAGCATCCAGGGAGGAAAGGCTTCGCTGGCTATCGATTATGCTGAATGTGACTTTTGCGGTGCTTGTACGCAGGCTTGCGAAAGAGAGGCGCTGGATCAGTGTGTGCCAATGGATACTGGTTTGCGTCCGGTTATTTTGTCCCAGTGTCTGGGACGGTTGGATGACTTGTGCCGAATGTGCGAAATTGCCTGTCCGCGCACGGCAATATTTTTTAATCAACAGAATCAACCTTCTGTTGATGACGCAAAATGTAATGGCTGCGGGAAATGCAAACTTGTTTGTTATCATGGTGATATTAACCTGTCTTTAAAGTGTCATTCATCTTAATCATTAAGCTTGATTAGTGTTTTCAATCATTCTTCTCCACTTTGTGCTCAGGTCAATTTTTGCCAGATTGACTTTTAAACCGCCGGTGGCATGATGCGCGCAATTTCTTCCTCTTTGTGGTCATCACCGCCCTATGTCCGCCTATTCCCGTCCTGTTTCTCTGCTCCTGTGCGGACTTCTGTTGTTGACGATTTCTATCGCCGTTTTAAACACATTGGTCCCTTTGTGGCTCAGTCATGAGCAACTTCCAACCTGGCAGGTCGGACTCGTCAGTTCGTCTTATTTTACCGGTAATCTGCTGGGTACTTTGCTTGCGGGCGGACTGATTAAACGTGTTGGTTTTAACCGCAGTTACTACCTTTCCTGCATCCTGTTTGCTGTCGCGACCGCAGGTCTGGCACTTTCAATAAGTTTCTGGAGTTGGGTGACGGCGCGATTCGTTGCAGGCATCGGCTGCGCATTGATCTGGGTGGTGGTGGAAAGTGCGTTGCTACGCAGCGGAACCGTCAGAAACCGCGGCCAGTTACTGGCAGCGTATATGATCATGTATTACATCGGCACGGTGGTTGGGCAGCTTCTGGTGGGTACGGTGCCGACGGCAATTTTAAGTGTACTGCCGTGGGTGACAGCGCTGATTGTCATTGCAATGCTGCCATTGTTATTAACGCATATTGAGAACCAGGAAAGCGGGCAGCCGCGTCATGCGGTAATGCCGATGTTCAGACGCCGTAATGCACGGCTGGGGATTAACGGCTGTATTATTTCCGGCATCGTTCTGGGATCTTTATACGGCCTGATGCCTTTGTTCCTGACGCATCAGGGAATGAGCGATGCAGATGTAGGTTACTGGATGGCATTGCTGGTCAGCGCCGGGATTATCGGGCAATGGCCGGTAGGGCGTTTGGCTGACCGTTATGGCCGTCTGATGGTTCTGCGCATTCAGATCTTCGCCGTTATCCTTGGCTGCATTGCGATGCTCAGTGGTTATGCGATGGCTCCGACGCTGTTCATTCTGGGTTGTGCTGGTTTCACGCTGTATCCGGTCGCCATGTCCTGGGCTTGCGAAAAAGTCAACGCAGAGGAACTGGTGGCGATGAACCAGGCATTACTGATGAGTTACACCATCGGCAGCCTCGCCGGGCCGACAATGACCGCGATGCTAATGCAGAGTTATTCCGATCGTCTGTTGTTCGTGATGATTGCAGTGGTCTCGCTGGTGTATCTGGTGATGCTGATGCGCAAAGCGGATCATACGCATAATCCTGTAGCGACTGCCTAATCCTTTTCATAATTAAAGCTGCAATCCCAATGATTTTGGGTATGTTCTGAGCCATAAAGCAAAAAAGACGCCATTTGGCGTCTTTTTTATGAACATCTCAGGCTGTTAATAAATAACTTTATGCCCGTAACTGGCAAGAATATTTTTCACTCTTTCCATGATCTCTTTGGTGGGCGGATTTACGCCATCCAGACCGTATTTCTCACCCATTGCCGTCCATTTATGTTTGCCCAACTCATGGTATGGCAGCAGTTCGATCTTCTCGATGTTAGTCATATCTTTGGTGAACTCACCCAGCTTATGCGCGGAGTCATCATCATCAGACCAGCCCGGCACCACGACATAACGGATCCAGGTGCGCTGATTACGTTTTGCCAGATAGCGGGCAAAGTCCAGAGTGCGGTGGTTGGACACGCCCACCAGATTCTGGTGAATGTCATCATTCATCTGCTTGAGATCAAGCATGACCAGATCAGAGACATCCAATAATTCGTCGATCACCGGATCATAACGGCGGACAAAACCGTTGGTATCCAGGCAAGTGTTGATCCCTTCTTTCTGGCAGGCGCGGAACCAGTCACGCACAAACTCTGCCTGAAGAATGGCTTCGCCACCAGAGGCTGTTACACCACCGCCGGAAGCATTCATGAAGTGACGATACGTCACGACTTCTTTCATTAAATCATCAACATTGATCTCTTTTCCGCCATGTGTATCCCAGGTATCGCGGTTGTGGCAATACATGCAACGCATCAGGCAACCCTGGAAGAAAACAATGAAACGGATACCTGGGCCGTCAACGGTGCCACAGGATTCATATGAGTGGATGCGACCTTGAACTGACATTGCGGGTTATTCTCCATATTGACCAATGAATAGCAGTCTACATGTGCGGGTGCTGGCCTGGCAGAGATAAACTGGAAACCACAGGTTTATGATACCAGACAATCAATAAGGTTGATTGTCAGCAATGGCGGTACTGCTTTGCCAGAGGTCCACAACGTATAGCGCTCTGGCAAAACAGACTGTCGTACAGACAGTGCTGGGCAGGGAGGGATGAAACAAAGGCTCCACGTTGTGGAGCCTTTTATATCAGACCAGATTACAAGGCTGAATTATTACAGGGACTTGGTGAAAGTACGGGTAATAACGTCTTGTTGCTGTTCTTTAGTCAGTGAGTTGAAACGCACTGCGTAACCAGAAACACGGATGGTCAGCTGAGGATAGTTTTCAGGATGTTCCATCGCGTCTAACAGCATTTCACGGTTCATCACGTTCACGTTCAGGTGTTGACCACCTTCGATGGACGCTTCGTGGTGGAAGTAACCATCCATCAGACCCGCGAGGTTGGCTTTACGCACATCATCGTCTTTACCCAGCGCATTTGGAACGATAGAGAAGGTATAAGAAATACCATCTTTCGCGTAAGCAAACGGCAGTTTAGCAACGGAAGTCAGAGAGGCAACCGCACCTTTCTGGTCACGACCGTGCATTGGGTTAGCACCTGGACCAAATGGAGCACCAGCGCGACGACCGTCCGGGGTGTTACCGGTTTTCTTACCATAAACCACGTTAGAGGTGATGGTCAGAACAGACTGAGTAGCCACAGCGCCACGGTAGGTACGCAGTTTCTGAATTTTCTTCATGAAACGTTCTACCAGGTCACAAGCGATGTCATCTACACGAGAATCGTTGTTACCGAACTGTGGGTATTCGCCTTCAATTTTGAAGTCTACAGCCAGGCCGTCTTCGTCACGGATGGTGCTCACTTTTGCATATTTGATAGCGGACAGGGAGTCGGCAGCAACTGACAGACCTGCGATACCACATGCCATGGTGCGATAAACGTCACGGTCATGCAGAGCCATCAGCGATGCTTCGTAGCTGTATTTGTCATGCATGTAGTGAATGATGTTCAGCGCAGTCACGTACTGTTTAGCCAACCAGTCCATGAAGTGATCCATGCGATCCATGACTTTGTCATAGGTCAGCACTTCATCCATCATTGGCGCTTCTTTAGGGCCAACCTGGATTTTCATTTTTTCATCAACGCCGCCGTTGATTGCGTACAACATGGTTTTCGCCAGGTTTGCACGAGCGCCGAAGAACTGCATTTGTTTACCCACAACCATTGGGCTCACACAACACGCGATAGCATAGTCATCGTTGTTGAAGTCAGGACGCATCAGGTCATCGTTCTCATACTGTACAGATGAGGTATCGATAGACACTTTTGCTGCGTACTTTTTGAAGTTCATTGGCAGCTTTTCAGACCACAGAATGGTCATATTCGGCTCTGGTGAAGGCCCCATGGTGTACAGGGTATTCAGGAAGCGGAAGCTGCTTTTGGTGACCAGAGTACGGCCATCAACGCCCATACCTGCCAGGGATTCAGTCGCCCAGATTGGGTCACCTGAGAACAATTCATCATATTCCGGTGTACGCAGGAAACGTACCATACGTAGTTTCATGACCAGGTGGTCAATCAGTTCCTGAGCTTGTTCTTCGTTCAGTTTGCCAGCTTTGATATCACGTTCGATGAACACGTCAAGGAAGGTAGATACGCGGCCGAAGGACATTGCAGCGCCGTTCTGAGATTTAACTGCAGCCAGGTAGCCGAAGTAA
Source organism: Rahnella sp. CG8 (assembly GCF_023701875.1). Taxonomy (NCBI): domain Bacteria; kingdom Pseudomonadati; phylum Pseudomonadota; class Gammaproteobacteria; order Enterobacterales; family Yersiniaceae; genus Rahnella; species Rahnella sp. CG8. The sequence goes on along the minus strand of NZ_JABAED010000002.1, from coordinate 151,648 downwards.
GTCCACTGTACCGCTTCTTGTGCATTGGTCGCAGGACCAGAGATATCGCAGCCATATTTAGCCGCCATTTCTTTAATCTGACCCAGAGCACGGTGTTGTTCTGAGATTTCTTCACGCAGCTGGATGGTCATTTCCAGATTTACGCCGTTTTCCAGATCGTCTTGCAGAGACTGGAATTGTGCGTATTTGTCGGCCATCAGGAAGTCGATGCCGTACAGTGCAACGCGACGGTAGTCACCGATGATACGGCCACGGCCATAGGCATCTGGCAAACCGGTCAGAACACCGGATTTACGGCAGTTCAGGATGTCTTTAGTGTAAACATCGAAAACGCCCTGGTTGTGGGTTTTGCGATAATCAGTGAAGACTTTTTTCAGTGCCGGATCCAGTTCACGGCCATAAACTTTACATGAACCTTCCACCATTTTGATGCCGCCGAATGGGATCAGGGCACGTTTCAATGGCGCGTCAGTCTGCAGACCAACGATAGTTTCCAATGATTTGTTGATGTAGCCGGCATCGTGCGAAGTGATGGTAGAGGCAACGTCGGTATCGAAATCTACTGGAGCCTTGGTACGGTTCTCCAGTTTGATACCATCCATTACTTTATCCCACAGGGTGGTTGTCGCTTGGGTAGCGCCAGCCAGGAAGGACTCATCACCTTCATACGGTGTGTAGTTCTTCTGAATGAAATCACGGACGTTTACGCCATTCTGCCATTCACCAGCACTAAAACCCTGCCATGCGTTGGTCAATTTTTCATTGAGCTTGGACATTTTGCACCTACCTTCTAATTTGGATTTCTTTAAAAATCACGTGTAAAACTGTCGTAACAAGACTGCCACATTGTTTCAGTGGTGTTTCTCATCGCGAAGATATATGACCCAGTACGTTAACCCTACCAGCAAACCACCCCCAATGATGTTACCGATGGTCACAGGGATGAGATTGTCTATGATAAAGTTAGGGATATTCAGCTCTGCGAATTGTGCCGGTGTTGCCCCGACAGCCTGCCAGAATTCTGGTGTCGCAAAATTTTTCACTACGATGCCTAAAGGGATCATGAACATGTTAGCAATGCTGTGTTCAAAGCCGCTGGCGACAAACATGCCGACCGGTAAAATCATAGCGAACATTTTATCCATCAGACTGCGGCCGGAGTAACTCATCCATACCGCCAGGCAAACCATCAGATTTGCGAGGATCCCCAGACATACGGCTTCGATAAATGTGTGATGCATTTTATGATCAGCAGTTTGCAGAACGTTCAGTCCCCACAAACCGTTATCAACCATGTATTCACCGGAGAACCAAATCAGAGCCACAAAGAATAAGCAGCCGACCAGGTTACCAATATAGACATTGACCCAGTTGCACGCCAATTGCCCCCAGGTGATTCGACCGCTGGCTTTCGCAATGACGATAAGTACAGTGGACGTGAACAGGTCCGCACCACATACGACAACCAGCATAAGACCCAGAGAGAAGCAGATGCCCCCAACCAGTTTTGCAAGGCCATAAGGGACGGTACCGGTGCCTGTAGTGGCGGTGATATAAAAAGCAAAAGCAATAGAAATAAAGACGCCAGCAGTAATGGCTAAAAAGAATGTTTTTAACGGCTGTTTGGTGGCTTTATAAACGCCAGCATCTTCAGCAATTTTCGCTGTCGCGGCGGGTAAAATGAGATCGAAGGGGTTGTCAGCTTTCACATTAACTCTCTTATTCAGGGCTATGCACTGCGCAACGAGATACTAGCAAAGCAGTATAACGTAAAAATTGACGTGGATCATATGAGGGGGTTTTTGGTGGTTTTTAATGGACTGCTAAAGGGGTGGTTTTATGGGTAATTAATTGAAAATAAACGAATAAAAAGATTTTAATTTTTGCAAATAAAGTTGAGAAAGCAAGCGTTTATTTTCAGATTTCAGTTAATACAAAGGATTCAGTGTTAATAAATATCGTTATTTTGATTTTATAAATTTCACTTTCAATTAACTTATAAAATAATTGCTATATTTTTCTCGCAAAAATGACAAGCGGGTATTATTTCGCGCGGAATTACACGTCATTTTGATGGTCGAGTCAAACTTTTGCGGACAAATACAGCAGCAGAAGCTTAGGATTTATAGTGAACTGATAGCGAATTTATAAACAAAAAAACCGACAGGAAATCCCGTCGGTTTTAATCGCTTCAAAGTGTCAGTGAATCAGGCTTTCGACCAGTGACGACGTTTGGCGACTTGCAGCTTTTCGTATGCACCAAGCAGCGCCTGATGGGCTGGCAAGGCTTTCAGCTCAGGGTCGACTGCAAACAGACTGTGGAAACGGACTTCTCCACTGATGGCCGCCGAAGCATCCTCAACTGCTTTCTGACCATACATTTTTACAAAAGCATTGTAGTACTGGGCTGGCTCGCGATCTTCTTCCAGAGACAACTGGAGCAGGGTTTGCAGGCAACGGTAATAGTTGTTGCGCTCATCGCTGTACACCGAGGAATTGAACTCATGCGCCCATTCAGCCCAGGTCAGCGCCTGATCCAAATCACCACCGGCAAGAGCCAGCATAGATTTCAGCTCACCGACACGCAGCGTGTACCAGCCGTTGTCTTTGCCGCTGGCGATCCCCAGCAGTTCGCGAACGCGGGTAAAGTCATCCAGACCTTCATCGTCGAGTTGAGTGATCATCTCAAGATAGGTTTCTTTTGGCAGATCGCTGCCCGGCAACGCCAGCAACTGATCACGCAGATGCGCGCCCATGCTGTTATTCGCCAGCAATAAATCTTCGGCAGGATAAATGTCAGACATGCCCGGAACGATAATGCGGCAGGCGTATACATCCAGATGTTCGTAATCGGCGATATACACTTCAGCATCTTCTTTATCGAAGATAGCCATCAGTGTCGCAAACTCTTCTTCAGTGGTACCGCTGAAACTCCAGTCTGCAAACGGATAGTCTGCGTCTTGTTTGAACATATCCCAGGAAATCAGACCGCTTGAGTCGATGAAATGGGTTTCAAGGTTAGCGTGTTCAGCCACTTCTTCGTCGTCAAAAGTAGGCGCCGTGAAGACATCCAGGTCTTTCAGACTGCGGCCTTGCAACAGTTCAGTCACGGTACGTTCCAGTGCGACGCCAAAATCAGGGTGTGCACCAAAGGACGCGAAACAGGTGCCGTTCGCCGGGTTGAACAGAACCACGCAAATAACCGGATAATTGCCGCCCAGCGAGGCGTCATAAGAAAGAATAGGGAAACCTTCTTCTTCCAGTTTGGCGATGGCTTCCACCACCCCAGGATAGCGTGCCAGAACGTCAGAGGGGATTTCAGGCAGGCTGATAGATTCTGCAATGATGCGGTTTTTGACATAACGCTCGAAGACTTCTGATAACCCCTGAACCCGCGCTTCATTGGCGGTGTTACCCGCGGACATCCCGTTGGAAACGTACAGGTTGCCGATGATATTCATCGGAATATAGACGGTTTGCAGATCGGACTGACGGGTAAATGGCAGAGCGCAGATACCACGATCAGGATTGCCTGATTGCAGGTCGATCAGATCACGGGCAACCAGTTCTTTATCGGCATCATAAAATGCGTGCAGGCGTTCATCCAGGATCCCGGCGGGCAGACTGTCGTCTTCCGGAAGCGGGAACCACTTCTCATTCGGATAATGAACGAAATCACCATTAGCGATTTCTTTGCCCAGATAGAAATCAGCGAAGAAATAGTTAGTCGACAGGCGCTCAAAATATTCACCCAAAGCAGATGCCAGTGCGGCTTTCTTGCTGGCACCTTTACCGTTGGTGAAGCACAGCGGGCAGTCGCGATCGCGAATGTGCACTGACCAGACGTGGGGAACCGGATTCAGCCACGAAGCTTCTTCGATATTAAAGCCGAGATCGGTGAGTTTTTGTTGGAAGCGGGAAATGGAGTCTTCCAGCGCCGCGTCTTTACCAGGAATAAAAGTTTGGGTCATTGAGTTCACTTTTGAGCGTGCTAAAAACGTGCAATGATACGGGGTTTTGCACATTAGCTCCATGTATTCGTGTTAAGAATGTAATCGCTGTGTGAAGTCAAAGGCTTGAGTTTGAACACGCTGTTATACCGTGTGAAATTTGACGGTACTTACACATATTATTCCGAAAAATCAGGGTTAAAAGGAGGAATGAACCTTGTGATCAACATCTCATCGCTGTTTATCAGGTCGTCATCAATAACCGTTGCAGACTGCTTGTCTCGGATGATAAAACCGTTAAATTAGTGACTACTATGTGACTGTCTCAGAGAAGTGGTGAGGGGAAATGACTCAGGTTTATAATTTTAGTGCAGGTCCGGCAATGATCCCGGCTGAAGTATTGCGTCGTGCGGAACAGGAACTTTGTAACTGGCACGGACTGGGTACATCGGTGATGGAAATCAGTCACCGTAGTAAGGAATTTATCCAGGTTGCTGAAGAATCCGAAAAGGATATCCGTGACCTGCTCAATATTCCCTCGAACTATAAAGTGCTGTTCTGCCATGGCGGCGCCCGTGCGCAATTTGCTGCTGTGCCAATGAACCTTTTGGGTGAAAAATCCTCCGCTGATTATATTGATGGTGGCTATTGGGCACACAGCGCAGTTAAAGAAGCCCAGAAATATTGCACGCCAAACGTGATTGATGTCACCACTACGATTGATGGTAAGCGTGGCATTCTGCCGATGAGCGAATGGAAACTGAGTGCAGATTCTGCCTACGTTCATTATTGCCCGAATGAAACTATCGATGGTATCGCTATTGATGAAATGCCTGATTTTGGCGACAAAATCGTGGTAGCAGATTATTCATCCTGCATTCTTTCCCGCCCGATTGACGTCAGCCGTTTTGGGGTGATTTATGCTGGCGCGCAGAAAAATATCGGTCCTGCGGGTCTGACCCTGGTTATCGTTCGTGATGATCTGCTGGGCAAAGCGCGCACTGAATTGCCTTCTATCCTCGATTATACCGTGCTGGCTGAGAACGACTCTATGTTCAATACCCCGCCGACCTTTGCATGGTATCTGTCAGGTATGGTATTCAAGTGGCTGAAAGAGCAGGGCGGTCTGCGCGAAATGGAAAAGCGCAATCGTGCAAAAGCCGAACTTTTGTATGGCGCAATCGATCGCACCGGCTTCTATCGTAACCCTGTGGTGGCGGCCAACCGTTCGTGGATGAACGTTCCTTTCCAGATGGCAGATGCCTCGCTGGATAAACTGTTCCTTGATCAGGCACAGGAAGCCGGTCTGCATGCACTAAAAGGCCACCGCGTGGCTGGCGGTATGCGCGCATCTATTTATAATGCAATGCCGATTGAAGGCGTAAAAGCCCTGACCGACTTTATGGCGGAGTTCGAAAAACGTCACGGTTAAGTGTGCTGGCTTTCAGGCTCGCAGAATGCTTCATTGAGAAGCCTTAAAAATGACCCCGGCGCAATGTCCGGGGTCATTTTATGAAAAGAAGAATTGGAGAAAGAGTGGAATCCCTGACATTACAACCCGTTGCGCTGGTTAACGGCAGCATCAATTTACCTGGCTCAAAAAGTGTTTCTAACCGCGCACTTTTACTGGCTGCTTTTGCACAGGGTACTACCCGCCTGACTAACCTGCTCGACAGCGATGATGTGCGTCATATGTTGACAGCACTCACTCAACTGGGTGTCACGCATCGTTTATCTGCATCCCGCACCGAGTGTGAAATCGATGGTCTGGGCGCGGCTTTTTCCAATGCTAAAGGTCTGGAACTGTTTCTTGGGAATGCCGGAACCGCAATGCGTCCGCTGGCGGCAGCATTATGCCTGGGCGAACAGGATGTTGTACTGACCGGAGAGCCGCGCATGAAAGAGCGCCCGATCGGGCATCTGGTTGATGCGCTTCGTCAGGGCGGTGCGCAGATTGATTATCTGGAGCAGGAAAACTATCCGCCTTTGCGCCTGCGTGGTGGATTTAGTGGCGGTGACGTCAGTGTTGATGGCAGTGTTTCCAGCCAGTTTCTGACAGCGTTATTGATGACAGCTCCGCTGGCAGATAACGATACAACCATTCAGATTAAAGGTGATCTGGTTTCCAAACCTTATATCGATATCACGCTGAACCTGATGAAAACCTTTGGTATTGAAGTGGAAAACCACAAGTACCAGAGATTTAGCATCAAAGGACGTCAGCATTATGTGTCTCCGGGGGCATATCTGGTCGAAGGTGATGCCTCTTCAGCATCCTATTTCCTGGCCGCTGCGGCGATCAAGGGCGGTACGGTTCGTGTGACCGGAATCGGCAAAAACAGCATGCAGGGTGATATTCGTTTTGCAGACGTGCTGGAAAAAATGGGTGCTACTATTCACTGGGCTGATGATTATATCGAATGTACCCGCGGTGAACTGAACGGCATTGACATGGACATGAACCATATTCCTGATGCAGCAATGACCATTGCTACCGCTGCCTTGTTTGCTGAAGGCCCGACAACGTTGCGTAATATTTACAACTGGCGTGTTAAAGAGACCGATCGCCTGACGGCGATGGCGACTGAGCTGCGTAAAGTCGGCGCAACAGTGGAAGAGGGCGAAGATTACATTCGTATTGATCCGCCTCAATCGCTGAAATTTGCCGAGATTGGCACCTATAATGATCACCGCATGGCGATGTGTTTCTCGCTGGTGGCGTTATCCGATACGCCGGTGACCATTCTTGATCCGAAGTGTACCGCAAAAACGTTCCCGGACTATTTTGACCGTCTGGCGGCAATCAGCACACTGGCATAGTTTTTCACTTGGTTGCCCGTGTATGAACGGACATCCCTGATGTCCGTTTTTTTGTTTTCAGGCTCAGAACCGTCCGCTTTTTAGCCAACTGAAAAATGTGGGGTAACAGTTGCAGTGAAGGCAGCGTATAATGCCGCTCCTGAATTAGTCCTGTGAGGCTAATGAAGCGGGCATACCCCACCGAAAGGAGACAAAAATGACGGCTTTAGTCCCGGTAATCACCGTTGATGGGCCAAGTGGTGCAGGTAAAGGTACGTTGTGTAAAGCGTTGGCCGAAGCCTTTAACTGGCATCTGTTGGATTCCGGCGCGATTTACCGCGTTTTGGCGCTGGCGGCTTTGCATCACCAGGTTGATATTGTCTCAGAAGAGGCGCTAGTTCCGCTTGCCGCACATCTCGACGTTCGTTTTGTGGCTCAGGATGGGCAGTTGCACGTTATTTTAGAAGGTGAGGATGTTACCCATGAAATCCGCACCGAAACGGTAGGCAATACTGCGTCTCAGGCGGCGGCATTTCCCCGCGTTCGTGAAGCATTATTGCGCCGGCAGCGCGCATTCCGTGATGCACCGGGCCTGATTGCCGATGGTCGTGACATGGGGACGGTGGTTTTCCCTGATGCACCGGTGAAGATATTTCTGGATGCCAGTTCGGAAGAACGTGCAAACAGAAGAATGCTACAGTTGCAGGAAAAAGGCTTTAGTGTTAACTTTGAACGGCTTTTAGCCGAGATCAAAGAGCGCGATGACCGTGATCGTAACAGGCCCGTCGCGCCTCTAGTGGCTGCTTCCGATGCGTTGTTGCTGGATTCAACCAGCATGTCCATCGACGAAGTCATCGAAAAAGCACTGGCTTATGCCACAGAAATTCTAGGATTGCCGCAAAAACAAACCCGGTAATCGAGCCTCACTCTGGTGCTGAAGAATATTCAGTGCCAGTTTTGGCTATAGTTTTTTTTAACCTCGCCGCAAGGATCTGTAGCGGGGCATTTGAAACAACCCCATCCAGCAGGAAGCCAGATGGACGTTAAACTTAAGAACCTAAAGATTATCAACATGACTGAATCTTTTGCTCAACTCTTTGAAGAATCCTTAAAAACAATCGAAACCCGTCCTGGTTCCATCGTTCGTGGTGTTGTTGTGTCTATCGACAAAGATATCGTACTGGTTGACGCCGGTCTGAAATCTGAGTCTGCAATCCCGGCAGAACAATTCAAAAACGCACAGGGCGAACTGGAAATCCAGGTTGGCGACGAAGTTGATGTTGCGCTGGACGCTGTTGAAGACGGCTTCGGTGAAACTCTGCTGTCCCGTGAAAAAGCTAAACGTCATGAAGCTTGGATCACGCTGGAAAAAGCTTACGAAGAATCTGCAACTGTTACCGGTGTTATCAACGGTAAAGTTAAAGGCGGTTTCACTGTTGAGCTGAACGGTATTCGTGCGTTCCTGCCAGGCTCACTGGTAGACGTTCGTCCTGTTCGCGACACGCTGCATCTCGAAGGCAAAGATCTTGAGTTCAAAGTCATCAAACTGGACCAGAAACGCAACAACGTTGTTGTTTCCCGTCGTGCAGTAATTGAGTCTGAGAACAGCGCAGAGCGCGATCAACTGCTGGAAAACCTGCAGGAAGGCATGGAAGTTAAAGGTATCGTTAAGAACCTCACTGACTACGGTGCATTCGTTGATCTGGGCGGTGTTGACGGCCTGCTGCACATCACTGACATGGCTTGGAAACGTGTTAAACACCCAAGCGAAATCGTTAATGTTGGCGATGAAATCACTGTTAAAGTTCTTAAATTTGACCGTGAGCGTACCCGTGTATCACTGGGTCTGAAACAACTGGGCGAAGATCCTTGGGTCGCTATCGCTAAACGTTACCCAGAAGGTACTAAACTGACTGGTCGCGTTACCAACCTGACTGATTACGGCTGCTTCGTAGAAATCGAAGAAGGCGTTGAAGGTCTGGTTCACGTTTCTGAAATGGATTGGACTAACAAAAACATCCACCCATCTAAAGTTGTTAACGTGGGCGATGTTGTTGAAGTTATGGTTCTGGATATTGACGAAGAACGTCGTCGTATCTCCCTGGGCCTGAAACAATGCAAAAACAACCCATGGCAGCAATTCGCAGAAACCCACAACAAGAACGACCGCGTTGAAGGTAAAATCAAGTCAATCACTGACTTCGGTATCTTCATTGGTCTGGACGGCGGCATCGACGGCCTGGTTCACCTGTCTGACATCTCCTGGAACGTTGCAGGCGAAGAAGCAGTACGTGAATACAAAAAAGGCGACGAAATCGCAGCTGTGGTTCTGCAAGTTGATGCAGAACGTGAACGTATCTCCCTGGGCGTGAAGCAACTGGCTGAAGATCCATTCAATAACTACCTGTCTGTTAACAAGAAAGGTACTATTGTTACTGGTAAAGTTACAGCAGTTGACGCCAAAGGTGCTACAGTTGAATTAGCTGGCGGCGTAGAAGGTTACCTGCGCGCTTCAGAAGCTTCTCGCGACCGTATTGAAGACGCAACTCTGGTTCTGAGCGTTGGTGATGAAGTAGAAGCTAAATTCACCGGTGTTGATCGTAAGAACCGCGTAGTAAGCCTGTCCGTCCGTGCTAAGGACGAAGCAGACGAGAAAGATGCAATCGCTGTTGTTAACAACAAACCAGACGAAAGCAACTTCTCTAGTGCTATGGCTGAAGCGTTCAAAGCGGCAAAAGGCGAGTAATGACGGGGGGCGGCTCAGTCGCCCCGAAACGGTAGTTTAGCTGCAAAGCTTGGAGGTACTATGACCAAGTCTGAACTTATTGAAAGACTTGCTGGCCAGCACTCTCATATCCCGGCGAAAGCTGTTGAGGATGCAGTGAAAGAGATGCTTGAGCATATGGCTGCAACCTTGGCTGATGGTGAACGCATCGAAATCCGTGGGTTTGGCAGTTTTTCTCTTCACTACCGTGCTCCGCGTGTTGGGCGCAACCCTAAAACTGGCGATAAAGTCGAGCTGGACGGCAAGTACGTTCCTCACTTTAAGCCAGGGAAAGAGTTGCGTGATCGCGCGAATATTTACGGCTGAGGCTTTCGCCTGAACGTAAATGTCTGCCTATAGCGAACGTAAAGCGGCACCTCTCGGGGTGCCGTTTTTTTTGCTTTATGACGAATAAGTTCCCCCTCTTTCAGTTGCGATCATAAAATTTTTGCGTAACGTCACGCAGCGTTTTGCTTTCCTGGTTGCTCCTTCTTTGCATGAAAATCATACTCCGGCACGAAAACATGTCTGATGAACGTGAAGGGAGTAAAACATCAAAATTTCACTGGACGAGGCTGCTTTAGCGGTTATTGCAGGGATGTTGCCACTGCTTATTTTTTCCCAACTTCCTTCGGCTATTCATCTGGTCACGCTGTGTCTTTGCGCCTCATGCTGCTTCAGATTTCATCACAAAATATTCAGCCTGATAGCGATCGGCCTGCTGAGTTTCAGTTGGGCCTCGTTTCAGGGCGGTATTCAGCTCGATCAGATTTCAGCGCTTCAGGGCACAAAGCGTCATGTTATCGCCGTGGTAGAGAGTATTAATCTCGGGAGCACCAGTACCTCTTCTGTACTCTTCAAAATAGAAAAAGCAGAAGGAAAAATAATTTTCCCGCCGGTCATGTTCCGCACTAAATGGGACAAGACAGAGGGAGAACTGTTAGCGGGCCAGCGCTGGGATATGATCGTCAGTATGCGGCCCGTCCACAGCTTGCTGAATGAAGGCGGATTTGATGCCCAGCGTTGGGCGTTGGCTCAGCATGCACCTCTGACAGCAACTGTCCGTAACAGGCAGCTATTAGATGCCAGAAGTTCGCTTCGTCAGCAATTTATTCAGCGGTTGCAGCAGAAGATGCCACCGATGGAAAATACGCCTGTACTGATTGCACTGGCTTTTGGCGAAAAAGGATTAATACAGGCTGCAGATAAGCTACTGTTACAACAGACTGGCATCGCGCATCTGGTGGCGATATCAGGCCTACATATTGGAATTGCGGCGTTATTTGGATGGTGGCTGGCGCGTGGATTGCAGTATCTGCTGCCGGTAAAACTGATTGACTACCGATTTCCGTTATTCGTGAGCGGCGTTTTTCTGCTGTTCTATACCTGGCTTTCCGGAGGTAATGCACCTGCGCTGCGTGCAGCGTTTGCGGTGTTGATGTGGATCCTGCTGCGTCTGTTCCGTGTCCGCTGTCATCCGTGCCAGATATGGCTTTGGGTGGTGGCTATGCTTCTGCTGGTCGACCCTATGAATTTATTGTCCGACAGCTTCTGGTTGTCATGCTTCGCGGTGGGGGCTCTGGTTTTCTGGTTCCAGTGGGTGCCTCTTCCTGCAATGTTTCAGCAGGCATGGTATTGGGCATTGTTTCGCTGGGGGCATCTGCAGGTGGGAATGACACTTCTTCTGTTGCCCTTACAGGTCTGGATTTTCCACGGCATAAACGTTTTCTCGTTTCCGGCCAATATGTGGGCAGTTCCGGTTGTTTCATTGATCACAGTCCCGCTGGTATTACTGGCCTTGTTGACGAACGCCGCGCCCTGCGCATTGATGGATAACGCACAAGCTCTGCTTTGGCAACTGGCGGATGCCACATTGAGATTGGCTTTGTGGGGGGTAAAAGCATTACCGGACGGTTGGATCCCATTGGGTGAGTCATTTCTGGCCGTGAGCCTGATGGGATGGCTGGTGCTTCTGTGCTGGCGGATTTGCCCGTTGAGATATTGCCTTTCACTGTTGCTGTCTCTTTTTGCGATCTCTTCTGTCTGGCTGAACAGAAATCCATCGGAGCGCTGGCGGGTTGATATGCTTGATATCGGACATGGCTTGTCTGTTCTTATCAGCAAAAACGGCCGGGGCATTCTTTATGATACCGGCAACCGTTGGGAAGGGGGCTCAGCCGCTGAACAAAATATTATCCCTTATTTAAATTGGAAGAATATTCAGCTGGAACAGATAATTATCAGTCATAATGACATGGATCACCGGGGCGGTTTGGCCCCGTTACAAAACCGTTATCCTGCAGCCAGCGTACGTGAAAGTGCTTTGTCGGATCAGCATCATCTGAAATGCATAGCAGGCGAGCAATGGCGCTGGCAGGGGCTGGATTTTAACGTTTTGTGGCCGGATAAAATGTCAGAGGATGCAGGGAATAACGACAGCTGCGTTATCCGCATTGATGACGGTTCATTCAGTTTGCTCCTGACCGGAGATATTGAAACTGAAACAGAAAAAGCGTTAGTCAGGAAGTGGCGGAGCGAACTGCAAGCCACTGTACTTCAGGTTCCTCATCATGGCAGCAATACGTCATCGACACCTCCATTTTTGCGGGCAGTTAAGCCGGTTATCGCACTGGCGTCCGCATCCCGTTTTAATAAATGGCATCTGCCGGCACATAAAGTTGTTAGCAGATACAACAAAGCGCACTATGACTGGCATTCAACGTCTGAATCGGGTCAACTCAGCCTCTTCGTTTTTGATGATTATTGGACAATTAAAGGCTTACGTGAGCAATTAATCCCCCGTTGGTATCACCGCCAGTTTGGAGTATCTACAGATAATGAGTAGAATAGACCGCTATTTCTTTCGATGCTGGTTGATATTGCATGATGAACGATAAAGATCTCTCCACATGGCAGACATTTCGTCGCCTTTGGCCGATGATCACACCTTTTAAAGCCGGGCTGATCGCTGCGGCTATTGCGCTGGTCGCAAACGCTGCCAGTGATACTTTCATGCTGTCTTTGCTGAAGCCTCTGTTGGATGACGGTTTTGGTAAAGCTGACCGCTCGATCCTACTCTGGATGCCATTGGTCGTTATCGGTCTGATGGTTGTGCGTGGGGTCAGTGGCTACATTTCGAGTTACTGCATTTCATGGGTTTCGGGCAAAGTGGTGATGCATATGCGTCGTCGTCTGTTTGGTCACATGATGAGAATGCCCGTAGCATTCTTTGACCAGCAATCTACCGGTACCTTACTTTCCCGTATCACCTATGATTCCGAGCAGGTGGCGTCTTCATCATCCAGTGCGCTCGTGACCGTCGTACGTGAAGGTGCGTCAATCATTGGTCTGTTTGTCATGATGTTCTATTACAGCTGGCAGCTTTCTGTAATCCTGTTAGTAATTGCGCCGATTGTTTCTGTTGTTATCCGTGTGGTGTCTAAACGCTTCCGTAATATCAGTAAAACAATGCAAAACACCATGGGACAGGTGACGACCAGCGCGGAACAGATGCTCAAAGGTCATAAAGAAGTGTTGATCTTCGGTGGCCAGAAAGTTGAAACCGCGCGTTTTGATAAAGTGAGTAACCGTATGCGCCAGCAAGGTATGCGTATGGTTTCCGCTTCTTCAATTTCAGACCCGATTATTCAGTTGATCGCCTCTCTGGCATTGGCATTCGTGTTGTATGCGGCAAGCTTCCCGTCCGTGATGGAAACGCTCAGCGCGGGTACTATCACCGTTGTGTTCTCTTCTATGATTGCCCTGATGCGTCCGCTGAAGTCCCTGACTAACGTGAACTCCCAGTTCCAGCGCGGTATGGCCGCTTGTCAGACGCTGTTCTCAATCCTGGATATGGAACAGGAAAAAGACGAAGGGAAACTGGAAGTCAAACGCGTTAACGGAAATGTCGAATTCAAAAACGTGACCTTCACTTATCCGGGACGCGATATTCCTGCTTTGCGTGATATTTCCTTCAACCTGCCGGAGGGTAAAACTGTTGCACTGGTTGGCCGCTCAGGTTCCGGTAAATCGACTATCGCGAATTTGCTGACCCGTTTCTATGACATTCAGGAAGGTAATATCCTGATGGATGGTCATGATCTGCGGGAATATACCCTGTCGTCATTACGTGATCAGGTGGCACTCGTTTCTCAGAACGTCCACCTGTTCAATGATACCATTGCCAATAACATCGCTTACGCCCGTACGGATATGTACTCCCGCGAAGAAATCGAAAAAGCGGCGACGATGGCTTACGCGATGGACTTTATCAGCAAAATGGATCAAGGGCTGGATACGGTCATTGGTGAAAATGGCGTTCTGCTCTCCGGTGGCCAGCGTCAGCGTATCGCAATTGCGCGTGCCTTGCTGCGTGACTCGCCGGTTCTGATCCTTGATGAAGCGACATCTGCCCTTGATACTGAATCTGAGCGTGCTATTCAGGCTGCACTCGACGAACTACAGAAAAACCGCACATCCCTGGTGATCGCACACCGTTTATCCACTATTGAAAAGGCCGATGAGATTCTGGTCATTGAAGATGGTTGCGTAGTGGAACGTGGTTCACATACGAGCCTGCTCGAAGAGCGTGGTGTTTACTCACAGCTGTACCGGATGCAGTTTGGCCAATGATTGAGCGCATCTGGTCAGGGAAATCACCGCTATATCTGTTACTCCTGCCTCTTTCATGGTTGTACGGGTTAGTTTCAACTTTGATCCGTTACAGCTATAAAACGGGGCTTAAAAAAAGCTGGCGGGCTTCGGTGCCTGTCGTGGTGGTCGGAAATCTGACTGCCGGAGGTAATGGTAAAACGCCGGTGGTGATCTGGCTGGTTGAAACACTCCAGCAGCATGGTTTTCGTGTTGGAGTCGTTTCGCGCGGTTATGGTGGCAGGGCTGAGCACTATCCCTTATTGCTGACGGAGGCGACGCCCACCACGCAGGCAGGTGATGAGCCAGTGCTAATATTTCAGAGAACCGGGGCACCGGTTGCGGTGTCTCCGGTTCGCTCTGATGCGGTGAAAGCATTACTTGATGGAAATGAGTTAGACGTTATCATCACGGATGACGGATTACAGCATTATGCACTTCAGCGTGATATCGAAATTGTTGTGATCGACGGAGTCCGCCGTTTTGGTAATGGTCACTGGTTACCTGCAGGACCTATGCGTGAAAGAGAATCTCGTTTGCGTTCAGTGGATGCGGTTATTACCAATGGGGGCACAGCCCGTCCTGGTGAGTTAGCGATGTTCTTGCAACCTGGCAAAGCGATAAATTTGGTCACAGGTGAACAGTGTGATGCTTCTGCATTGAAAAATGTGGTTGCGATTGCCGGCATCGGGCATCCACCGCGTTTCTTTTCCACGTTGAAACAGCTAGGGATAAATGTACAAAAGGAAGTCGCTTTTTCGGATCATCAGGCTTACACCTCCGGACAACTGTCAGCTGTGAAGGCACCAGGACAGGTCCTTCTGATGACTGAAAAGGATGCAGTAAAATGTCGTTCTTTTGCTCAGCCAGACTGGTGGTATTTACCGGTTGACGCCAAAATCGAGGGTGACCAGGCTGAGAAACTGCTCCAAAGAATAGCTGAGCTTATTTTGCAAAAGATGCATTGATACAGCAAAAACAGACCGTTTTCGCGCCTCTGATAAAAATTTACGTAAATCTAAAGTTTCAATCTCCCTGATTTTAAAGACTAATATTCACCGTTAATGTTTAACGTCAGAATAATTGCGCAACGTGACTTGCTATTGCTCTGCACTTATGAGTAAATGCTTGCAGCCTGTGTTGCAGCGCTATTTATGTATGAGTGTAGAGTAAAGCAGTTCCTCCCAGACGTTATCTCTTTCCCGATGATTCCGCTTCCAAGACGAACCTTCTAAGTCCTCCCCATAAGTAATTGTCTGAACTATTGGCTAGTATTGCCGAATGGCAGGATTTTATATTTTGTAAAAGGTTTTAAATATGTCGAAGAAAAATGGTCAGGTTAAGTGGTTCAATGAAAGCAAAGGTTTTGGTTTTATTGAGCAGGCTGATGGCGGTAAGGATGTATTCGTACATTTCTCTGCAATCGCAACCGATGGTTTCAAAACTCTGGCCGAAGGCCAGCGTGTAGAATACACCATTCAGGATAGCCCGCGTGGTCCTGCTGCTGCTAACGTTATTGCACTCTGATAAGAGACAAACGTGATGATATGAAACAACGTTAATCGCTAATCATGTCAGCAGAGTAAAACCCGCCGGATGGCGGGTTTTACATACCTGAAAAGGTAAATACGGCGTTTATAAGACGTCATGAAAGTTGTAAAAGTAGTCGTTAAAACTAATTCGCTCATTAGAGGTTTTTTATAAAAAAATAACTTAGCAATGGGCAAACGCATCCGAACAATAATAAAAAAGTGTGTTCATGGATGCCCAAAAGAAAGGATAGAAATTATGATGTTAAAAATGGGTTTAGTTAAATGGTATAATCAGGCTAAAGGCTACGGTTTTATTTGCCCGCTTGATGGTTCTTCTGAAATTTATGTTCAGCGTACTTCCATCGCCAATACAGGGAATAAATCTCTGAGTGCCGGTCAGAAGGTGGAGTTCACCACTTACCGCAGCGTAACACATGGCCCTTCCGCGGCTGATGTTATTGCTTTCTGAGTCCGGTTTTGTTGTTCACCGTTGAGTTGAATTTTACGCTCCGGTAAAAATATGCTATCGGTATCCACAGTTAAATTGCTGCCACGGATACCGATATGTCTCACCCGGTTATATCTCTTGCTTCAGCCCGCACCCTGCACCTATCTGCGCAAAATCTTCTTAAACCTGTGACCCGAAAGCCTGTTGCTACGGATGTCGTTCAGGCGATCCGTGATATGGGATTGCTGCAAATTGACACGATAAGCGTGGTTGCGCGGAGTCCTTATCTGGTGTTGTTCAGCCGCTTAGGTAATTACGACCCTCAATGGCTGGAACAAGCCCTCCCGGCAGGAAAAATATTCGAGTACTGGGCGCATGAGGCTTGTTTTATTCCCAGTGAAGATTACGGACTCCTGCGCCACCGGATGCTCAATCCTCAGGGGATGGGGTGGAAATTTTCTCAGACCTGGTTTGATGAACATCAGACGGATATTGAGGCACTGCTGGGACACATTGCTGAAAATGGCCCTGTGCGTTCGGCCGATTTCAGTACAGATAAAAAGTCTGCCAGCGGCTGGTGGGACTGGAAGCCTCATAAAAAGCACCTGGAAACATTGTTTACTTCCGGGAAACTGATGGTGTCTGAACGGCGTAATTTCCACCGGGTTTACGACCTTGCTGAACGGGTAATGCCTGGCTGGGACGATGCGAGCCAGACTCTTGAACAGTCTGCAGCGGAATATCAGATGCTGCGGCGCTCGGCGCAATATCTTGGCATCTTTAGACCGGAATGGCTGGCGGACTATTATCGCCTCAGGCGGGTGAATACCAAGGCTGTGATTGCACAATTACTGATGGATGAGGAAATTACACCGGTCGAAGTGGCCGGGCTTGAAGATATTTACTATGTCCACCGGAAACAGTTTCCCCTTCTGCAACAAGCCACTGAATCACGGATCGGTTCAACGGTCACCACGCTGCTTTCACCTTTTGATCCCGTGGTATGGGATCGTAAACGCGCCTCAATGTTGTTTAATTTTGAATACCGGATCGAATGCTATACGCCGGAAGCAAAACGCCAGTACGGCTATTTCACGCTACCCATACTGCAGCGGGGTGAACTGATTGGTCGGGTGGATGCAAAAATGCATCGCAAAGAAAAACTACTGGAAGTGAAAAGCCTCCATCTCGAGCCCGATGTGACGATGTCTTCACGACGTGCAAAAGATATACACGGAGCAATCAGCCGGTTTGCACAGTGGCAGGGAGCTGAAAAAGTCAAAACCGTGAAAGTACCTGAAACGTTAACGGTGTTTTGGGAAAGAGACTGGCAGATTTAATGTCACAAAATGAAACGGCTGCATCAGGCAGCCGTTATTTCACGATGATTGCAGGTGGCATCCAGCTTAGTGGCTGAAGTTAGCGAACATTGCGATGATTTTGTTAATGGTTTTCATTTTTAGTGCTCATATTGAAGGTGTTTAGTGTGACGTGCATCACAAAAAAATTGTACTCCCACGAAATCGGCAGCGCAATGCTCCTCAGGAGATATTTTTTATTTACAGAAATGTAACTTCTTTGAAGCCGTATCGGAGGATGAGTGAGGATTAACGCGGGGTGCGGCGTTATGTTATTCTCCTGAACCGCTATGTTGTGTTTCCAATGCTTTTTTACGTTACACCTTGCTGAAAATGCGGTGTATTCGCCTCCGGGAGGAATTTATGGACCACCGTTTGCTTGAAATCGTTGCGTGCCCTGTATGTAACGGGAAGCTTTACTTTAATAAAGAGTCGCAGGAATTAGTGTGTAAGGCAGACAGCCTGGCTTATCCCGTGCGTGAGGGTATCCCTGTTTTATTAGAAAACGAGGCCCGCCCGCTTTCTGTTGATGAGACACACCCATGAGTTTTGTTGCTATTATCCCGGCCCGCTTCGGGTCAAGCCGTTTGCCGGGGAAGCCGTTGGCCGATATCAACGGTAAACCTATGGTTGTGCATGTGATGGAACGTGCACGGGAGTCGGGTGCTAAACGTGTAATTGTTGCGACAGACCATCCTGACGTTGTGGCGGCGGTTGAAGCTGCGGGTGGTGAAGTTTGTCTTACCCGACCTGATCATCAGTCAGGCACTGAGCGTCTGGCAGAAGTCATCGATTTATGTCAGTTTTCCGATGATGAAATTATCGTTAATGTTCAGGGCGACGAGCCGCTGATCCCGCCTGTTATCATCCGTCAGGTGGCTGATAATCTGGCAAACAGTGAAGCAGGAATGGCAACACTGGCAGTGCCAATTGAAACAGCGGAAGAAGCGTTTAACCCGAATGCGGTCAAAGTGGTTCGGGATGCCAAAGGTTACGCCATGTATTTTTCCCGCGCTACAATTCCGTGGGAACGTGAACGTTTTGCCGTGTCGAAAGAAACGGTTGGTGATGTCTTCCTTCGTCACATCGGTATTTATGCATACCGTGCTGGTTTCATTCGCCAGTATGTGAAGTGGGAACCGACTAAACTTGAGCACATCGAATTACTCGAACAACTCCGGGTGCTGTGGTACGGTGAAAAAATCCACGTTGATGTAGCGAAGGCCATTCCTTCTGTGGGTGTCGATACCGCTGAGGATCTGGAACGTGTGCGCGTGATTTTGGGGCATAAAAATTCCTGACCACACAGAGTATAAAAAGTCATAAAAGCGGAATGTTCCGGCATTCCGTTTTGTCATCACTGTTCTCTTTTCGTTTTGCGCACTGCCTTCCTGTTTCTGCCCCGACTATCCGGTTTTTGTTTGATCTGAAACGGGGTAATCCTTTCCTGAAACTTTCATCATAAACGTTAATTTATTCGTCACTGCGAACACGTTATGGAACAGCTAAAAGCCGAATTGAGTATTGTGCTGGGCGAGCGTTTATCCCGCCTCGAATGTGTCAGTGAGCAGCCTTATGCCCATCTTTTTTCCCTTTATGATGAGCAGGGTTACGCGATGCCATTGATGGCGAAGAGTTTTACTTGCCAGGGAATTGCCGGGCAGGAGGCTTATAAATTATCAATGCTGGCGCGGGAGGGCGTGGTGAGGGTGCCGACGGTTTATGGCATGGTCACCACGCATCAGAAACCATATCAGGAAATATTGCTGATTGAACGTCTGCGCGGCGTATCGGCGGAAGCGCCAACACGCACCCCTGATCGCTGGCAAATCTTGCAGGAGCAAATTGTCGAGGCGATGCTGGCGTGGCACCGGATTGACAGCCACGGTTGCGTCGGTTCTGTTGACAGCACGCAGGAAAATCGCTGGGAAAACTGGTACCCGCAGCGGGTGGAGGTGTTGTGGGCAACGTTATCGAATTTACAGGCATCCGAACTCACACCTGACGACCGCACGCTGCTTTTCCGTTCCCGTGCCTGCATTCCTAAGCTATTTGAAGAGTTCGACGATACACCGGTACTGGTACACGGCAATCTCTCGTTGCGCAGCATGCTCAAAGATCCTCGCAGCGATCAACTGCTGGCAATGATTAATCCCGGCACCGTGTTATGGGCGCCGAGGGAGTTTGATCTTTTCAGGTTGTGGGAAAAAGGCATGAGCGAGCAATTGCTGTTCAGTTATCTGCAAAAAGCACCTGTTTCAGAAACATTCCTCGCACGGCGCTGGTTGTATCTGGTGTGGGAATCAGTCGCGAATCTGATTCATACCGGTAAGCTCGATCGCCGGCAATTCGATTATGCACGGCAACAATTGTTGCCGTGGCTTAACTGAGTTACTTCGCTGCGGGTGCCGGCAGCGTCATCCATTGCCATGCGCGCCCCAGCGTTTCATACCATGCCCGCTCGCTGTGAGACAAGAACAGTGCCTGTGGCAACGCTTTTTCCCAAGGATTGAGCGGGGAATCTATCGCAAGCTGATTCGCCGGTGCCGGAATAGGGTTCAGTCCCAGTTGCCGGAAGAAAATGATTGCCCGCGGCAGATGGTTTGCCGACGTCACCAGCACAAACGGCTGCTCTCCCAGCATTTCTTTAACCTGCAAAGCTTCCTGATGTGTATCCCGTGGCCTGTCTAGCAGAATAATATCGCTCTCCGGCACCCCTAAACTCTCCGCAACTTTCCCGGCGACCGCAGCACTGCTCATCGGGTTGGTCATGGCCCGCGCACCGGTGAAGATCATTTTTGAACCGGGATTTGCCCGGTAAATGCGGATCCCTTCGGCCACGCGAGGAAGGCTGTTATTGATGAGATTAGAACTCGGTGCCCACGCCGGGTTATAGGTATAACCGCCGCCCAGTACGACAACATATTTTACCGGCACATTGCCACTGGCCTGGTAAGTGGGGTAAACCGATTCAATAGGACGCAGCAGGTTATCCGCAACAGGTTGCAAGCTGAGCAGCAACAGAAGCAGCCAACTCAGTGAAAAAAACACTTTTCCGGTTTTTTGCCAGCGGGTCATCCACAGCAACACCAGTGCAATCGCCATGAAGAGCAGAATAAATGGCAGAGGTAATAGCAGGCCCCCCAGCGTCTTTTTTAGGATAAATAACATCAGAAACCGATCCTTTTGGGTGAAAAAACGACATCCGGGCGTGAATCCGCGTCAGGATGATTTATTCTATGCCAGCCTGTGCCAAAATAGCACTTCACCCGGTATCACCGCACAGCCATCATTAACAAATTGTTTTTAGAAACAGGGTTCATTTCATGCAGGATCGTAATTTCGACGATATGGCCGAGAAGTTTTCGCGCAATATCTACGGCACAACAAAGGGACGTATCCGTCAGGCTGTGCTGGGTCAGGATCTGCATGATTTACTACAGACTTTGCCTCAGCGGCCACTGCGCATCCTTGATGCGGGCGGCGGTGAAGGACAAATGGCCTGTGAACTGGCAGCTTTAGGACATAAGGTCTTGTTGTGTGATCTCTCCGGTGAGATGATCCGCCGCGCCGAGGCGGCTGCGCTGGAAAAAGGTGTGAGCGACAACATGCAATTTGTACAATGTCCGGCTCAGCATATCGCCGAACATTTGGAACAGCCGGTTGATCTGATATTGTTCCATGCGGTCATCGAATGGCTGGCCGAACCTCAACAGGCTCTGGCCGCACTGGTCGATTGTCTGACCCCCGGTGGCGCAATATCACTGATGTTTTACAATATCCACGGTCTGGTCATGCGGCACATGATCCTTGGCAATTTTGCTCATGTTGAAGCGGGTGTGCCAAAAATCAAAAAAAGCTCCCTGTTACCCGATCACCCGCTGGAGCCCGCACAGGTTTACCAGTGGCTGGAAGAACTTGGGATGCAGATCAGCGGCAAGACCGGTGTTAGAGTGTTCCACGATTATTTGCGAAACAGACAACAACATAAACAGGATTTTGATGAGCTTCTGGCGCTGGAACAGCGTTATTGTCGTCAGGAACCTTTTGTTAGTTTGGGACGTTACATCCACGTGATGGCGCACAAACCCATTCTGAAGGACGAATTATGAGTGAATTTTCCCAGACTGTACCCGAACTGGTCGCCTGGGCACGCAAAAATGATTTCTCAATTTCGCTGCCAACGGAGCGGCTGGCTTTTCTTCTGGCAATCGCCACATTAAACAGCGAGCGCCTTGATGGAGAAATGAGTGAGGGTGAACTGGTCGACGCGTTTCGTCATGTCAGCAAGGGATTTGAGCAGACAAATGAAACCATCACCGTACGTGCCAATAACGCCATCAATGACATGGTGCGTCAGCGTTTGCTCAACCGTTTTGTCAGTGAACTGGCCGACGGTAATGCCATTTATCGCCTGACGCCTTTGGCGATCGGCATTTCAGATTATTACATCCGCCAGCGTGAGTTCTCAACGTTGCGGTTGTCTATGCAGTTGTCGATCGTTGCTCAGGAACTCAAGCGTGCAGCCGATGCAGCCGAAGAGGGCGGTGATGATTTTCACTGGCATCGCAATGTTTACGCGCCACTTAAATACTCCGTAGCTGAAATTTTTGACAGTATCGACATGACCCAGCGGATCATGGACGAGCAGCAGCAGGGCGTGAAAGACGACATTGCCGCGTTGCTCAATAAAGACTGGCGTGCGGCAATTTCCAGTTGTGAAATCCTCCTGTCAGAAACTTCCGGCACGCTGCGTGAATTGCAGGATACGCTCGAGGCGGCCGGTAACCTGTTGCAGGCGCATCTTATGCGTATTCAGGATGCCACGATGGTCGAACTCGATTTGAGCTTTGTCGACAAACTGGTTTTCGACCTGCAGAACAAACTCGACCGCATTACCAGTTGGGGCCAGCAGGCTATTGACCTGTGGATTGGCTATGACCGGCATGTGCATAAATTTATCCGTACCGCCATCGACATGGATAAAAACCGGGTGTTCGCCCAGCGTCTGCGCCAGTCGGTTCAGAACTATTTTGATCAGCCATGGACGCTGACCTTCGCCAATGCTGACCGTCTGCTGGATATGCGCGATGAAGAACTGGCCTTGCGCAGCGAGGAAGTGACCGGCGAACTTCCGCCAGATCTTGAGTTTGAAGAATTTAACGAAATCCGCGAACAACTTGCGGCATTGATTGAACAGGCATTACAGGTTTATCAGCAACAAAAAACGCCGCTCAATCTGGGCATGGTAATGCGCGAATATCTTAAACAGTATCCGCGTGCCCGACATTTTGATGTCGCGCGAATTGTGGTCGACCAGGCTGTGCGCCTTGGTGTGGCTGAAGCAGATTTTTCAGGATTGCATGCCGAATGGCAGGCAATCAATGATTACGGAGCCAAGGTGCAGGCCCATGTCATCGACAAATATTGAACACATAATGCCAGCTAAGCTGGCGCAGGCACTGGCGAACTCAGTGTTTCCTGCTCTCGACAGCCAGCTGCGTTCTGGCCGTCATATCGGTATTGATGAGCTGGATAACCACGCTTTCCTGATGGACTATCAGGAAGAAATGGAACTCTTTTACAGCCGCTACAACGTGGAGTTAATCCGGGCACCAGAAGGTTTCTTCTACCTGCGCCCGCGCTCCACCACGCTTATCCCGCGCTCCGTACTTTCTGAGCTGGATATGATGGTGGGTAAAATCCTTTGCTATCTGTATCTCAGCCCGGAACGTCTGGCGCATGAGGGGATTTTTACCCAGCAGGAACTGTATGACGAATTACTGAGCCTGGCGGATGAAAGCAAATTACTTAAATACGTCAACCAACGTTCAACCGGCTCAGATTTGGATCGCCAGAAATTGCAGGACAAAGTCCGCACGTCCCTGAACCGACTACGCCGGCTGGGCATGGTGTATTTCATGGGGGTTGATAGCAGCAAATTCCGTATCACTGAAGCGGTATTCCGGTTTGGTGCGGATGTCCGCAGCGGCGATGACGCGCGCGAAGCACAACTGCGGATGATCCGCGACGGTGAAGCAATGCCGGTCGACAGCGCGCTGTCACTGAATGACGAAAGTGAGGACGGCGAATCGCTGGCAGTGCAGCAAGGGCATGAGAGCGCAGAGGATGAACAGGAATGATTGAACGCGGTAAATTTCGCTCACTGACGCTGGTTAACTGGAACGGGTTCTTTGCCCGTACTTTTGACCTCGACTCACTGGTCACCACGCTTTCCGGCGGTAACGGGGCCGGTAAATCCACCACGCTGGCGGCTTTCGTTACGGCGCTGATCCCCGATCTGACGTTGCTGCATTTCCGTAACACCACCGAAGCGGGCGCAACTTCCGGTTCGCGTGATAAAGGCCTGCACGGTAAATTGCGCGCGGGTGTCTGTTACTCGGTTCTGGATGTGGTGAACTCCCGTCACCAGCGTATTGTCGTGGGGGTTCGTCTGCAGCAGGTCGCTGGTCGTGACCGTAAAGTCGACATTAAACCTTTCACGATTCAGGGCTTGCCGGTTGCGGTCAATCCGACGGAAATGTTGACTGAAACGGTCGGCGAGCGTCAGGCTCGTGTGCTGTCTTTGCAGGAACTGAAAGATCGCGTGGAAGCGATGGAAGGCGTGCAGTTCAAGCAGTTCAACTCGATTACCGATTACCATGCCCTGATGTTTGATCTGGGTGTTATTCCACGTCGTTTGCGATCGGCATCCGACCGTAGCAAGTTCTATCGTCTGATTGAAGCCTCGCTTTATGGCGGTATTTCCAGTGCCATCACCCGTTCCCTGCGCGACTATTTGTTGCCGGAAAACAGTGGTGTGCGGAAAGCCTTCCAGGATATGGAAGCGGCGCTGCGTGAAAACCGTATGACGCTGGAAGCTATCCGCGTTACTCAGTCTGACCGCGACCTGTTTAAACACCTGATTTCTGAAGCGACGTCTTACGTGGCTGCAGACTATATGCGTCACGCCAATGAACGCCGTATTCATCTCGATGGTGCGCTGGTACTGCGTAATGATTTGTTCACCAGCCGCAAACAGTTGTCCGGCGAGCAATACCGTCATGTCGAAATGGCACGTGAACTGGCTGAGCAAAGTGGTGCGCAAAGCGATTTAGAAACCGATTATCAGGCTGCCAGCGATCATCTGAGTCTGGTTCAGACGGCAATGCGTCAACAGGAAAAAATCGAGCGTTATGAAAGTGATCTCGAAGAGCTGACGTATCGTCTCGAAGAACAGAACGAAGTGGTGGCTGAAGCCAGCGAGCTGCACGCTGAACATGAAGCGCGCGCTGAAGCCGCTGAACTGGAAGTGGATGAGCTGAAAAGCCAGCTGGCCGATTACCAGCAGGCGCTGGATGTTCAGCAGACCCGTGCGATTCAGTATCAGCAGGCGTTGCAGGCCATTGAGCGTGCGCGCGATTTGTGCCAGATCCCCGATCTGAGCATTCAGAACAGTGAAGCATGGCTGGAAACTTTCCAGAGTAAAGAGCAGGAAGCGACTGAAATCCTGCTGATGCTGGAACAGAAGATGAGCGTCGCTTCTGCCGCCCATAATCAGTTTGAAACGGCTTATCAGCTGGTGGTAAAAATCGCCGGTGAAGTGAGCCGCAGTGACGCCTGGCAAACGGCGCGTGAATTACTGCGCGACTGGTCTTCACAACAGCATCAGGCCGAACGTGTCGAACCGCTGCGCATGCGCTTGTCCGAACTTGAAGGCCGCCTGCGTGAACAGCAGGATGCCGAACGTCAGTTGCAGGAATTCTGCAAGCGTACGGGTCAGGATGTGCATCCCGAAGATCTGGACGAAATGCAGCGTGAGCTGGAAGTACAGATCGAAGAATTACAGGGTGTTGTGTCGCAGGCAGGTGAGCGTCGCATGGAAATGCGTCAGGAACTTGAACGTGTTCAGTCTCGCATTCGCGAACTGACCGCCCGTGCACCCGTCTGGCTGGCCGCGCAGGAAGCACTTAGCCAGTTAAGCGAGCAAAGTAAGGAACCGCTGGAAAGCAGCCAGCAGGTGACCGAATACATGCAGCAGTTGCTGGAAACGGAACGCGAAACGACGGTTGAGCGTGACGAAGTGGCTGCCCGCAAGCGTCGTATTGAAGGGCAGATAACCCGCCTCAGCCAGCCAAGTGGTGCGGAAGATTCCCGCATGATCGCGCTTGCAGAACGCTTCGGTGGCGTGTTGTTGTCGGAAATTTATGATGACGTCACCATCGACGATGCGCCTTACTTCTCTGCATTGTATGGTCCGTCCCGCCACGCGATTGTGGTGCCTGATTTATCCCTGATCCGCGATCAGCTGGATGGGTTGGATGATTGCCCGGAAGACCTCTATCTTATCGAAGGGGATCCACAGTCATTTGATGACAATGTCTTTGAAGTAGAAGAAATGCAGGGCGCGGTACTGGTCAAAACGGGTGATCGCCAGTGGCGTTATTCTCACTTCCCACAGGTGCCATTGTTTGGCCGTGCGGCGCGTGAGAACCGTCTGGAAACCTTGCATAAAGAACGCGAAAACCTGTCAGAGCGTTACGCGACATTGTCGTTTGACGTGCAGAAAATTCAGCGTGCACATCAGGCATTTAGTCGTTTCATCGGCAGTCATTTAGCCGTGGCGTTTGACGCCGACCCGGAAGCTGAAATCCGCACTCTGAGCGGGCGTCGTGGCGAACTGGAACGCGCTATCAATGCGCATGAAGGCCAGAATCAGCAACAGCGTCAGCAATACGAGCAGGCGAAAGACGCTATCGGCATGCTCAATAAATTGCAGCCACGTGTCGGCTTGCTGTGTGACGAAACGCTGATTGATCGCGTTGAAGAAATCCGCGAAGAAATGGAAGAGGCACAGGATTCCGCCCGTTTCATTCAGCAACACGGTGTTTCACTGAGCAAGCTGGAACCGCTGGTATCGGTGCTGCAAAGCGACCCGGAACAGCATGAGCAACTGAAAGAAGATTACGCACAGGCGCAGCATGCACAGCGTCTGGCGAAGCAACAGGCATTCGCTCTGACGGAAGTGGTTCAGCGCCGTGCTCACTTCAGCTATACCGACTCCGCCGGCATGCTGAATGAAAACAGTGATCTGAATGACAAACTGCGTCAGCGTCTGGAACATGCGGAAGCGGAACGTACGCGTGCCCGTGAACAAATGCGTCAGCATCAGACACAACTGACGCAGTACAGTCAGGTTCTGGCCTCGCTGAAAAGTTCGTTCGATGCCAAACGCGATATGCTCAAAGAACTTAGCCAGGAATTGCAGGATATCGGTGTTCAGGCTGATGCAAATGCTGAAGCACGTGCTAAAACCCGCCGTGACGAACTGCACACCGCGCTCAGCACCAACCGGGCACGCTGTAATCAGCTCGAAAAACAAATCACCTTCTGCGAAGCAGAAATGGATAACCTGCAGAAGAAATTGCGCAAACTTGAGCGTGATTATCATCAGAGCCGCGAACAGGTAGTGACCTCGAAAGCGGGCTGGTGTGCGGTGATGCGTCTGGTGAAAGACAATGGCGTTGAACGTCGTTTGCACCGTCGTGAGCTGGCGTATATGGATGGCGACGAACTGCGTTCCATGTCGGATAAATCCCTTGGCGCGCTGCGTCTGGCGGTCTCTGATAACGAACATCTGCGCGATGTACTGCGTCTGTCCGAAGATCCAAAACGCCCTGAACGTAAAATCCAGTTCTACATTGCTGTATACCAGCATCTGCGCGAACGTATCCGTCAGGATATTATTCGTACCGATGATCCGGTTGAAGCGATTGAACAGATGGAAATCGAACTGGGCCGTCTGACCGAAGAGCTGACTGCCCGCGAGCAGCAACTGGCCATCAGTTCGAAAAGTGTGGCGAATATCATCCGTAAAACCATTCAGCGCGAACAGAACCGTATCCGCCAGCTGAACCAGGGCCTGCAGGCTGTGGCCTTTGGTCAGGTGAAAAGTGTACGTTTGAACGTGAATGTACGCGAAGCGCACGCGGGACTGCTGGATGTGCTGTCTGAACAGCAGGAACAGCATCAGGATCTCTTCAGCAGTAACCGTCTGACCTTCTCGGAAGCGCTGGCGAAACTCTATCAGCGTCTGAACCCGCAAATTGATATGGGTCAGCGCACACCGCAAACTATTGGTGAAGAACTGCTGGATTACCGCAACTATCTCGAAATGGAAGTGGAAGTGAACCGTGGTTCTGACGGCTGGTTACGCGCAGAAAGCGGGGCGCTGTCAACGGGTGAAGCGATCGGTACCGGTATGTCGATTCTGGTGATGGTGGTTCAGAGCTGGGAAGACGAATCGAGCCGTATGCGCGGGAAGGATATTTCGCCTTGTCGTCTGCTGTTCCTTGATGAAGCCGCACGTCTGGATGCTAAATCTATCGCCACGCTGTTCGAGCTTTGCGACCGTCTGGAAATGCAGCTGATTATTGCGGCACCGGAAAACATCAGCCCTGAAAAAGGCACGACCTATAAACTGGTACGTAAAGTGTTCGGCAATAATGAACATGTACACGTGGTCGGTTTGCGTGGATTCGCACCTGAACTTCCGGCACTGGTCAATACGGAAGCTGACGTTTCCTGAGTGTTTTCAGATAAATAAGATGTCTGATTTTTAAAAGCCCCGGCCTGAGCGCCGGGGCTTTTTATTGAAATTGCATCCATTTCACTTATATTTCTTTAAAAAGTTGTGGTGAACTAAATAGTTTGTAAGCCAACGCTAAGGTGCTGCGCAATTTATAGACGAATGCCTGAAAACAGCACATAAACACGTAAGGGAAGACTTTATTTAAACTGACAGCTGGCTTAGAGTCTTTACGTTACACGCGGGCTCTATTTCATTGAGTTCCTACGCAAAAAAAGAATTCTCTTTATATACTTATTCCAAGAGCTGTTGGCTCAATTTTGGGGATGAGATTGAGCACCTTATCGGGAGGCAAGGGAAGATGTTAATGAATCAAAGGTCTCTCAGGTTTTTAGTCGCCAGCTGTCTGCTGGCGAGCGGTCTCTCGCCGTGGTTTGCTGCATGGGCTACCGTGCCCGCGCTGCCATTAGGAAAAACCACGCTATCAAGCGTACAGAGCATGAGCCAGTTGCAGGCAGAGTTATTGCCAAGGGGCATCAGGCCGTTGTATCTGTCATCTCTGTCATCGCTTTATGCTGCAAATCATATGCAGCCCATGTGGAACGATCGTGAAACAGTTCAGTTATTCCAGCAGCAACTCGCCGAGCTGGCCATATCGGGGATCCAGCCTCAGTTCACGCAATGGGTGAAATGGCTGACGGATCCGCAAGTTACCGGCATGGCCCGTGATGTGGTGTTGTCAGATGCAATGCTGGGCTATTTGCAGTTTACGAGCAGCGTGGAAGCCGATGGAGATAAGTGGTTATACAGCGCCACACCGTACAAAATGACGACGCCGTCGCTGACTGTGATTAATCAGTGGCAACTGGCTGTGCGTCAGGGCAATACGTCACACTATTTGTCGACTCTCGCACCACAGCACCCTTATTACACCAAAATGCATGATGCATTGAAAATCATGCTGACGGACAATCGACCATGGCCCGTGATGACAGGATCAGCCAGTTTGCGTCCGGACCAGATCAGTGACGATGTCCCGGCCTTGCGGGAGATCCTGACCCGAACTGGTATGATGGTCGCCTCGCCTGAAGAGAATAAGGTGGCTAAACCGACAGATGAAACTATCGCTCCGAACACGCCGGGAAGCGCGGCAAATGACGATCTGTCTGTTGATGAAACCGCTGATAAGGCCCAGCAATCGACCCCGGCTGTCAGCCCTTCCGCAACATCAGTACAAGATGTCCTGCCAACGGTTCAGTCGACAGAAGTGCCAGCGACACCCGCGCCAGTGGCTGTCGCTGATAATCAGTACACACCGGATTTAGTGGAAGCTGTTAAGCGTTTTCAAAAATGGCAGGGGCTGGAAGCGGACGGTATTATTGGCGGACGTACCCGTCAGTGGCTGAATGCCTCTCCGCAATTGCGTGCTACCTTGCTGGCGCTGAATATTCAGCGTCTGCGCATTCTTCCAGGCAATGTGAACACCGGAATCATGGTGAACATTCCAAACTATCAGCTCACCTATTATCTCAATGGCAATGAAGTGTTGTCGTCACGGGTAATTGTCGGTCGTCCAAGCCGTAAAACGCCGTTAATGAGCAGTGCGTTGAATAATGTGGTGGTCAATCCACCGTGGAATGTGCCCACAACGTTAGTGCGTGAAGATATCGTGCCTAAAGCCATGAACAATCCCGGTTACTTCCAGCAACATGGCTATCAGGTATTGTCTGGCTGGAGTAACGATGCCGAAGTCATCGATCCTTCAATGATCGACTGGGCAATGATATCACCCAACCATTTCCCCTATCGCATCCGTCAGGCGCCGGGCGTAAGCAACTCTCTGGGGCGGTATAAATTTAATATGCCGAGTTCTGATGCTATTTATCTGCATGACACGCCAAACCATAACTTGTTCAGCAAAGACATTCGTGCGCTGAGTTCTGGCTGTGTGAGGGTGAATAAGGCTTCTGAATTAGCCAATATGCTGTTACAGGATGCAGGCTGGAATGACACGCGAATATCTTCTGCATTGCAGGGCGGCAATACCACGTATGTGGCAATACGCCATCATATACCGGTAAAACTGTTTTATCTGACGGCATGGGTCGCGGATGACGGTAAGCCGCAATTCAGAACAGATATTTACAATTATGATTCAACGGTGAGATCCGGTGCACAAATTCTGCCTCAGGCGGAAATTTTGCTTCAATAAATGCAGTAAAACTAATCTGATAAGGGTCAGAGTATTTGGCCATCGAACGAGCGTGAGCCACTGGCACGCTCGTTTTGCTTATATGGGTTCCCTTGACTCGCAGAAAATTGGCAGTTAAGGTTCAAAACGGCTCAGATCAGAGCTTATTTTTGACTCTCTTACCGGATAGTAAACTGTTCATGAATGAAATCGACAAACATCGCCGTAAATGGCTGGCATTAGGCAGTGCCGCTATGGGGATTGCATTACTTCCAGGTCGTGCATTCGCCACTCTTTCCACACCTCGCCCGCGTATTTTAGTCGTTAACAATATCAATACCGGCGAAACCCTCAAAACCGAGTTTTTTGATGGAAAGCGTTACAACAAGGATGAGTTGGCCCGGTTGAATCATCTGTTCAGGGACTATCGTGCGGAAAAAGTAAAATCTATCGATCCCGCGTTGTTCGATCACCTCTATCGTTTGCAGGTGATGCTTGGCGGAACGAATAAACCAGTCCAGCTGATTTCGGGTTACCGCTCACTGGCGACAAACAACAGCATGCGTGAACCCGGAAGCGGGGTAGCGAAGCACAGCTATCACACGCTTGGGCAGGCAATGGATTTCCACATTCAGGGCATCGAACTGAGCAATATCCGCAAAGCAGCATTAAAAATGCGGATGGGTGGTGTAGGATATTATCCACGAAGTAACTTTGTGCACATCGATACCGGTCCCGCACGGACCTGGTGATGTGTGTAATTAATGGCCTGCCGGAATGTGCAGGCCATTTTGTGGAGCTCTATGAAAACCCATCTTATTACCGTCACGGCGTTCAGCCAAAACTGCTCACTGATTTGGTGCGCTAAAACCAATCAGGCCGCCATTGTTGATCCGGGCGGTGAAGCCGCCAGGATCATCCAGGAAGTTTCTGCCAAAGGTGTATTGGTTACGCAAATTTTGCTGACTCACGGACATCTTGATCACGTTGGTGCCGCAGCAGAACTGGCTGCGCACTATCAGGTACCGGTTATCGGACCACAAAAAGAAGATGAATTCCTGCTGGATGCGTTACCGACCCAAAGCCAGATGTTTGGCCTCGACCATTGTGACCCGCTGACGCCGGATACCTGGCTGGAAGAAGGGGATTCAGTGGGTGTTGGTGAAGAAATCTTATCCGTGTTGCATTGCCCAGGCCATACGCCGGGGCATATTGTCTTCATCAATGATAAAGCGCGAATTGCCGTTTCTGGTGATGTGATTTTCAAGGGTGGCGTAGGCCGCAGTGATTTCCCGCGTGGTGACCATCAGGCGCTGATTCATTCCATCAAAACGAAATTATTACCGCTCGGCGATGACATGGTCTTTATTCCCGGTCATGGCCCGATGTCAGACTTTGGTTATGAGCGTAAAACGAACCCGTTCCTGCAGGATGAAATGCCGGTCTGGTAATTACGTTTGCTGCTTATCAGCAAAAAACAAAAAGCCCGTCAGGTATCCTGACGGGCTTTTTTAATTGAGCAACACTGCTTATCTTTTACAGTACGGCGACGATGGCTTCACACAGCGGTGCCATATTTTCGAGCGTGATGCCGGCAACGTTGATACGGCCGGAGTTCACCGCGTACACGCCGAATTCATCACGTAAACGCAATACCTGATCTTTGGTCAGGCCGCTGAAAGAGAACATCCCGTTCTGGTTAATAATAAAGCTGAAATCCTGTTGAGCGCCTTTTTCCTGCAAGGTGCTGACGAATAGCTGGCGCATACGATGGATACGCAGGCGCATATCGCTTAGTTCCTGCTCCCACAGCGTGCGCAAAGCTTCGTTACCCAGTATGGTGGCTACAACCGCAGCACCGTGTGACGGCGGGTTGGAGTAGTTTGCACGGATAACCGATTTCATTTGGCTGAAAGCGCGACCGGCAGTTTCTTCATCGGCTGCGACTAACGTACAAGCACCTACGCGTTCATTGTATAAGCCGAAGTTTTTCGAGTAAGAACTGGCGACCAGCAATTCCTTATGTTTTGCCACGAACAGGCGCAGACCCGCCGCATCTTCTTCCAGACCTTTTGCAAAGCCCTGATAGGCGAAGTCGAACAACGGTAACCAGCCGTTGCTCACCGACAATTCTGCCAGCTGTGCCCATTGTTCTTCCGTAGGATCGATACCGGTTGGATTGTGACAGCAGCCATGGAACAGCACCACGTCGCCTGCTTTCGCTTCGCTCAGGCTTTTCAGCATGCCATCGAAATCAAGGCTGTGATTTGCAGCGTCATAGTAATTGTATTCCACAACTTCCAGACCGGAAGCAGAGAACACACCTTTATGGTTCGGCCAGCTCGGATTACTGACCCACACGCGTCTGGCGCTGGTTTGTGTAGCGATGAAATCTGCTGCGATACGCAAAGCGCCGGTGCCGCCCGGAGTCTGTGCGGTGCGTGCCCGTTTATCAGCAATAACCGTGCTGTCTTTGCCAAACAGCAGTTCCTGTGTACAACGGGCAAAATCAGGCAACCCGTCGATACTCAGATAGGTTTTAGTGGTTTCATTTTCCAACAGGAACTGTTCGGCTTTTTTCACGCTGGCCAGAACCGGCGTTTTACCTGTTTCGTCTTTATAAACACCAATCCCCAGATTGATTTTATTAGAGCG
The DNA here is from genome assembly GCF_023701875.1 of Rahnella sp. CG8. Taxonomy (NCBI): domain Bacteria; kingdom Pseudomonadati; phylum Pseudomonadota; class Gammaproteobacteria; order Enterobacterales; family Yersiniaceae; genus Rahnella; species Rahnella sp. CG8. The sequence goes on along the minus strand of NZ_JABAED010000002.1, from coordinate 118,713 downwards.
GTCGTCAGCGCGGAAAAGATCGGTAAGACCCAGGATAGGGTCAGCAGGTGCTGCAGTGATTTTTTCAAACATGTCGGAAAATTCCATAGCCTGATATTACGAAAGAGGTCATCAGGGTAACGCCAGCGCCCCCTTTTGCCAACCGTTTGCGGCAAAAAGAAAACAGAGTTGTGAGAAGGCGTGGGAGATTAAAATATTTTATAGGCGAGGGTGGAAAAGCGGTATTTTCAAGACTCAGAAATGCAAAAGGCAGAGCCGAAGCTCTGCCTTGATATCCACTTTGATGCGCCCGTAAGCGCATCGTTAAGTGATATTAGAACTGGTATTGCAGACCAACACCCACGATGTCGTCAGTGCTGCGACCCGCTGCTTTGGTGTAGCTGTTGTCGTCCAGCAGGTTGATTTTGTAGTCAACATAGGTAGACATGTTTTTGTTGAAGTAGTAGTAAGTACCAACTTCTACATATTTAACCAGGTCAGCATCGCCGCCAGCGTAGGTAGAACCGTTGTTGGTGAAACCGTTCAGGCTCTTACCTTTAGACTGCAGGTATGCGATAGATGGGCGCAGACCGAAATCGAACTGGTACTGAGCAACAACTTCGAAGTTCTGAGTTTTGTTAGCAATTGCATCCGGGTTACCGTAATCGGTGGTGTTACGTGATTCACCGTAGAAGGTTGCCAGGTACAGGTTGTTAGCGTCGTATTTAGCGCCGAATGCGTATGCGTCAGCTTTGTCGCCAGTGCCGTCTTGTTTCTGAGTAACAGTACGGTTAGAAGAGAAGTAAGCACCAGTAATGCTAACACCTGAGTTGCCGATAGCGTAAGCGGCAGAAGTACCCCAGCCGTCACCATTGGAATCAACTGCGCCACGACCATCACGACCTTCGTCGTTTTTGCCCTGGTACTGTACAGCGAAGCTCAGGCCATCAACCAGACCGAAGAAGTTGCTGTTACGGTAAGTTGCCACACCGTTAGCACGACCAACCATGAAGTTGTCGTTGTTCTGGTACATGGTGTCATCGCCATAGATTGGCAATTGGTCGGTGTAGGACATTACGTCGTAGATTACGCCGTAGTTACGACCGTAGTCGAAAGAACCTGCATCACCAAATTTCAGACCTGCGAAGCCCAGACGAGTTTTGTTGCCTTCATCGCCAGCACTTTCTGCATGGTTAGCCTGAACGTTGTATTCCCACTGGCCGTAACCGGTCAGTTGGTCAGTAATTTGAGTTTCGCCTTTGAAGCCGAAACGGACATAGGTCTGGTCGCCATCGTCGCCAGCATTGTCAGAGAAGGTGTGACGTGCGTCAACTTTACCGTACAGATCCAGTTTGTTGCCATCTTTGTTATAGATCTCAGCTGCATTAGCTGCACCAGCAACTAACAGAGCAGGGATTACCACTGCAAGAATATTGCGCTTCATCATTATTATTACCCTCATTGGTTTTATTTGGACACCTGCCACTGCCTAAATAATTCTTTACGGAACTATTCACGAAAGTTTGGTGTCTCCTGTGTCTGAACGCACTATTCCATCCGTGGTGAGCTTAATCCACAGCGAAAATGCTACTAAATTACTAAATATGTTTCAGCAGGAAAGAATGTATTTCAAAATGTGTATTTTACGGAACTTTGTGACAGGGATCTATCTTTGAAAATGACTAAGGCCAGCAAAGCTGGCCTTAGTTTTGTAACTATTATGTTAATTAAAAATAGTTTAATTAATTAGAAGGTTGCACTACGTGGTGTACGTGGGAACGGGATCACGTCACGAACGTTTTGAACACCGGTTACATAGGCGACTAAACGTTCAAAGCCAAGGCCGAAGCCTGAATGCGGGACTGTGCCGTAACGACGAAGATCGCGATACCACCAATAATCTTCTTTATTTAGCCCCATTTCAGCCATACGGGCGTCCAGTACGTCCAGACGTTCCTCACGCTGAGAGCCACCGATAATCTCACCAATGCCCGGTGCCAGAACATCCATTGCCGCGACGGTTTTACCATCGTCATTCATACGCATGTAGAAGGCTTTGATATCTTTCGGATAGTTTTTAACCACCACCGGCGCTTTGAAATGCTGTTCCGCGAGATAACGTTCATGCTCAGAAGAAAGGTCGACACCCCATGAAACCGGGTTTTCGAATTTCTGATCACAATTCATTAATATTTCTACTGCATCGGTGTAGTCTACCTGGGCGAAATCGGATGTTACAAATCGCTCAAGGCGTGCAACAGCATCTTTGTCTACACGGTCAGCAAAAAAGGCCATATCGTCTGCGCGTTCGTCTAAAACGGCTTTGAAAACATATTTAAGCATGTTTTCAGCCAGTGCTGCGATGTCATCCAGTGTCGCAAATGCGACTTCCGGTTCTACCATCCAGAATTCCGCAAGGTGACGGCTGGTGTTGGAATTCTCTGCACGGAAAGTCGGACCGAAGGTGTAAACCTTAGACAGCGCACAGGCATACGTTTCGCCGTTCAGCTGGCCGGAAACCGTCAGGAACGCTTCTTTGCCGAAGAAATCTTCGCTGAAGTCGATTTCGCCTTTGTCTGTACGCGGCAGATTTTGCAGATCCAGTGTCGATACGCGGAACATCTCACCCGCGCCTTCAGTATCGGAGGCAGTGATCAGCGGTGTGGACACCCAGAAATACCCGTTTTCATGATAGAAACGGTGAATGGCCTGAGAGAGGGTGTTGCGCACACGGGCGACAGCACCAATCAGATTGGTGCGCGGGCGAAGGTGAGCCACTTCACGCAGGTATTCGATGCTGTGGCGTTTTGCCGCCATCGGATAAGTATCAGGGTCATCCACCCAGCCAACAACGTTGACGGTCGTTGCCTGCAACTCAAAACTCTGGCCTTCGCCAGGTGAGGCGACAACAATACCGGTCACTTCTACTGAACAACCCGTCGTCAGACGCAATACGTCTTCCTGATAATTGGGCAGAGAATTATTGATGACGGCCTGTAAAGGATTAAAGCAGGAGCCGTCATAAACGGCGACGAATGAGATACCAGCTTTAGAATCTCTCCGGGTACGTACCCAACCGCGTACGGTGACTTCACTGTCAACCGCAGCACGGCCTTGCAGTACGTCGACTACAGGCACAACGCTCATAGATTTCTCTCTTTCTTTATATATGTTGACTAAGAAATATTGGACACCCTGTAAATAGGGATTTTGCTATGTTACTTAGGCTTTCTCAGGACACAAGCAGAAATCGTCGTCAGCGGACAAGAATTGTGGCGCGAATGAAGAGAGTTGTGGGGAAATATTGAGAGAGTGAATAAAAGCCGAGCAGAATTAGATCGCAACTATATAAAGGAAAGAAAATCTGAATAAAGCGCCGGATTGATTTCCGGCACTTTAGGGAGAGTCAGGACGCTTTTTTCACCAGCGGCAGATCGAAAGCTTTGCGCAGGGCTTTAACAAAAGCTTTGTCCTGGCAAATCGTTTTGCCTGGGCTGTCAGAGAGTTTTGCGACAGGTTTGCCATTGCACTGTACCAATTTAATGACAATATTCAGCGGCTTCACGCCCGGAATATTACATGTCAGACGCGTACCAATCCCGAATATCAGATTCACCCGTTGATGGAAATGGCGATACAGGTGTAACGCTTTGTCCAGATCCAGATTGTCGGAAAAGACCAGCGTTTTGGTCATCGGGTCGATATCCAGCGCATGATAATGCGTTATCGCCTTTTCACCCCATTCAAACGGATCCCCGGAATCATGACGCAGTCCCTGATAGGCATTGGCGAATTTGCTGCCGAAATCACGCAGGAAAGCATCCATCGTAATGCAGTCAGTGAGAGCGATCCCCAGTTGATCCGGGTATTCGTCCAGCCAGGCCTGCAACGCCGCGCGCTGGCTGTTAGCCAGAACCGGGCTGATTTGCTGATGTGCCTGGAACCATTCGTGGGCTTGCGTGCCGACCGGTGCCAGCTGCAATTTATGCGCTAAATCGTAGTTACTGGTGCCGACCAGATAAGGGAATTCATTTTTCAGTGTGCTGACGATGGCTTCCTGAACTTCACCGGAGAAGCGGCGACGGGTACCGAAATCCATCAGACGGAACGCGCTGAGATCGATATCTGCGGCCTGTTCTTTAAAACTGGCGAGATTTTTACGCAGGTGCTCCACGGCCATTTGCGCCGTCACTTGTGGAGAACGCTGGCGATGGACAACTTCACTGATGACCGCGAGCAGCGGCACTTCCCACATAATCACTTCACGCCACGGGCCCTCGATGCGCACATGCAAATGTCCGTTGCGATCGGAAACCATTACATGTTCAGGATTGTAGCGGAAGGTTTTTAGCCAGTTCAGGTAATCCTGCGTGAAGAACGGCAGCCCGGAAAGGTAGGTGAACTCGTCGTCCGTCAGCGCCAGTTGACTCATCATCTGGATTTGCTGGCGGACCTCGCTGGCGTATTCGCCCAGCAGTTCATCACCACGGCAACGGAACTCTGCCACGACGCTGATGTTGTGGTAGCGATGGTAGACTGCTTGCTGCATATGAAGCTTGTAGGCATCGGTATCTAACAGCGAAGTCAAAATCGGGGAGGCGTATGGAGTCATAGCGCGTTTACAGCATCCTCGTCAGAAACTGAGTGTTTGAACACAAACAACCGTTCCGTAAAAAAAACGTTCTGGATAAAACAGCAAAGTCTGTGAAGTATACCGTATTATCCCGTCAAAGAACCCTCATCACATCATAATTGTCGGGGAATGGTCGAGGTCTAAATGTGCTTAAATGTAGGAAATATGGGCAGGCTGGCGATTTTCCGGCGTAAAAAAAGCACGAATTGATTACATAAATTTAATCAATCTGACATTAAGGAAGAAAAAATTGGGGGCGATTAAACCCCGGTTTTCTTATGTTCATTTCGCTACGTTTGTTCACGATAGTAAACGAACTGATGTTTTCGAGAGTGATTCAGGTTTTTTTTGCCCCAAATACCGATCACCCGCATCACGACCAGTATGTGAATACCATGAAGCCATACGACAAGCTGTCCGTGACGGTTGTGTTTTTGCCGGATGCGCCAAACCCGCTGTTTTACAGAAATTTCTGTGTTTTGGTTGAAAGGTGCGCATACGCACTCACAAACTGGCAACAATCTGGGATTTCCTGATGCCTGTGGTAGAGTTTAAAGATAAAAAGTATGAAGGTCGTCCGGTGTGCTGTGCAGCGATTCGCTGACTTGCAAAACCTGCTTCATCAATCAATATCGCCATCACTACTAACCACCAACACGTCAAAAGGTTTTTTATGACTCAACTGCCACAAGCCAAGTTCCGCCACGATTATCGTGCGCCGGACTATACCATCACGGACATTGACCTTAATTTCGAGCTTGATGCACAGAAGACCCTTGTGACTGCGGTCAGTCAGATTAAACGACAGGGCGCAGAGGGCGCGCCGCTGGTGCTCAACGGCGAAGACCTGACCCTTATTAGCCTGAAGGTTAACGGCCAGGACTGGCCAAAATATCAGTTAAAAGAAGGCGCACTGGAAATTACCGGTGTGCCGGAAGCCTTTGAACTGGCGATTGTTAATGAAATTCATCCGGCAAAAAACACTGCGCTCGAAGGATTGTATCTTTCCGGTGAAGCGCTTTGTACGCAGTGTGAAGCCGAGGGTTTCCGCCACATTACGTATTATCTGGATCGTCCGGATGTGCTGGCGCGTTTCACGACCCGCATTGTGGCGGATAAAGCCCGCTATCCGTATCTGCTGTCAAACGGTAACCGTATTGATCAGGGTGAGCTGGAAGGCGGCAAACACTGGATCAAATGGCAGGACCCGTTCCCGAAACCTTGCTACCTGTTTGCGCTGGTCGCGGGTGATTTTGATGTGTTGCGCGATTCCTTCAAAACCCGTTCCGGCCGGGATGTAGCGCTCGAACTGTTTGTCGATCGTGGCAATCTGGATCGTGCAGGCTGGGCGATGGAATCCCTGAAGCAGTCCATGAAATGGGACGAAACCCGTTTTAATCTGGAATACGACCTCGACATCTTTATGATTGTCGCCGTTGATTTCTTCAACATGGGCGCGATGGAGAACAAAGGCCTGAATGTCTTTAACTCCAAATACGTGCTGGCGAAAGCCGAAACCGCCACCGATAAAGATTATCTTGGTATCGAAGCGGTGATCGGCCATGAATACTTCCATAACTGGACCGGCAACCGAGTGACCTGCCGCGACTGGTTCCAGCTGAGCCTGAAAGAAGGCCTGACCGTATTCCGCGATCAGGAATTCAGCTCTGATCTGGGCTCGCGTTCAGTTAACCGCATCGATAACGTACGTGTCATGCGTGGTGCGCAGTTCTCTGAAGATGCCAGCCCGATGGCGCACCCGATCCGTCCGGAAAAAGTCATTGAAATGAATAACTTCTACACCCTGACGGTGTACGAGAAAGGTTCAGAAGTTATTCGCATGCTGCACACTTTGCTGGGTGAAGAGAAATTCCAGGCTGGCATGCAGTTGTATTTCGAGCGTCATGATGGCAGCGCGGCAACCTGTGACGATTTTGTACAGGCGATGGAAGATGCCTCAAACGTCGATCTTTCCCTGTTCCGTCGCTGGTACAGCCAGTCTGGTACACCAGTGCTGACCGTGCGCGACGACTATGACGTGGAAAAACAGCAATACACCCTGACTGTCAGCCAGAAAACCCCGCCGACGCCTGATCAGACTGAAAAGCTGCCACTGCATATCCCGCTGGATATTGAACTGTATGACCCGCAGGGCAATGTGATTGCGCTGAAACAACAGGGTAAGACGGTCAGTAACGTGCTGAACGTGACTGAAGCTGAGCAGACGTTTGTGTTTGACGACGTGGAATATCCGCCGGTGCCTTCCTTACTACGTGAATTCTCCGCACCGGTGAAACTCGATTACAAATGGGGCGATCATCAGCTGACTTTCCTGATGAAGTACGCGCGTAATGATTTCGCCCGCTGGGATGCGGCACAAAGCCTGCTGGCAATTTACATCAAACTGAACGTAGCGCGTCATCAGCAGAAACTGCCATTGTCCCTGCCGTTGCATGTGGCAGATGCGTTCCGGGCGGTATTGCTGGATGAGAACATTGATCCGGCGCTGGCGTCGCAGATTCTGACTCTGCCGTCTGAAAATGAAATTGCTGAACTGTTCGATATTATCGATCCTGAAGCGATCAGCGCTGTTCACGATGCGATCACCCGTTGTCTGGCAACCGAAATGGCGGATGAATTCCTGGCGGTTTACAACGCTAACCGTCTGCCTGCATACCGTGTCGTGCATGAAGATATCGGTAAACGTTCGCTGCGTAACACCTGCCTGCATTATCTGGCCTTTGCCGATGTGACGCTGGCAGATCAACTTGTCAGAGCGCAGTTTGAGCAGGCTGATAACATGACGGATTCTCTGGCGGCGATGTCTGCGGCGGTTTCCGCGCAACTGCCTTGCCGTGAATCCCTGATGGCGGCTTACGATGAGCGCTGGCATCACGACGGTCTGGTGATGGATAAATGGTTTATCCAGCAGGCGACCAGCCCGGCAGCCGATGTATTGCAGAAAGTCCGTTCACTGCTGAACCACCGTTCATTCAGCATGGGCAACCCGAACCGGGTCCGTTCATTAATCGGTGCTTTTGCGTCTGCAAATCCTTCTGCATTCCATGCCGCAGATGGCAGCGGTTATCAGTTCCTGACTGAAATGCTCACCGATCTTAACACCCGTAACCCGCAGGTAGCGGCACGTATGATCGAGCCGTTGATCCGCCTGAAACGCTATGACCAGAACCGTCAGGCGCTGATGCGTCAGGCGCTGCAACAGCTGAAAGGGCTGGAAAATCTGTCCGGTGATTTGTTCGAGAAAATTACCAAAGCGTTAGATGCGTAATCGCAATCAACCGCAAAGCAAAAGGGCGATGGAAACATCGCCCTTTTTTCGTTTTGTGTTCGCTGAACAGAGAGATCAGTTTTGCGCGCGTTTTGCTTCCTGCGCCACCGTGTGTGGAGGCTGTGGCGTCAGCACGCGTTCCAGCACTTCGGCTTCCAGCTCCGCCAGTCGCGCAGAACCTTTACGACGCGGACGTGGCAAATCAACCGTTAAATCCATGCCAATCTGCCCCTGATCGATAAGGATCACACGGTCAGCGACGGTCACCGCTTCACTGACATCGTGCGTCACCAGCAGCACGGTGAAATCATGCTGCTGCCACAAACGCTCGATCAGGCTTTGCATCTCGATGCGCGTCAGGGCATCCAGTGCGCCCAGCGGTTCATCCAGTAACAGCAGGCGAGGGCGGTGGATTAATGCACGCGCCAGTGCCACGCGTTGTTTCTGTCCGCCGGATAATGCTGACGGCCAGTCGTCGGCACGATCTGCCAGCCCGACTTCTTCCAGTGCAGCTTGTGCGGCTTCACGCCACTGGCCTTTCAGGCCCAATCCCACGTTATCAATCACCTTTTTCCATGGCAGCAGTCGGTCATCCTGAAACATGAGACGCGTATCTTCGCGCACCTGACTCAGCGGTGCGCTGGCGCTGAGCAGTTCGCCCTGAGTGGTTTTTTCCAGCCCGGCCAGCAAACGCAGCAGGGTACTTTTGCCACAACCGCTGCGCCCGACGACGGCTACAAACTGGCCGGGCGGAATGCGCAGATTGATATCGTTCAGCACGGCGCGGTTACCGTATTTTTTGGTGATGCCGGACAGTGTCACCGGCGTGCCTTGCGGAATACGTGCGGGGGCGTTCATGCGGCATCTCCTTGTTTTTTCTGATATGCAGGGTGCCAGCGCAGCCAGACACTTTCCAGCAGGCGGGCAAGGACATCGGCCAGTTTGCCAAGAATGGCGTAAAGCACGATGGCGACAACCACGACGTCAGTTTGTAAAAACTCGCGGGCATTCATCGCCAGATAACCAATCCCGGAGTTGGCGGAAATGGTTTCGGCCACAATCAACGTCAGCCACATGAACCCCAGCGCAAATCGGACGCCGACCATAATTGATGGCAACGCGCCCGGTAATACCACCTGAATAAACAGCGGGAAACCGGAAAGCCCGTAACTGCGCGACATTTCAAGCAGACCGCGGTCGATATTGCGGATGCCGTGGTAAGTGTTGAGATAAATCGGGAACAACGTTCCCAGCGCCACCAGGAAGATCTTGGCGGATTCATCAATGCCGAACCACAGGATCACCAGCGGGATCAGCGCCAGATGCGGAATGTTTCGTAGCATTTGCAGAGAACTGTCGAGCAGACGTTCGCCCCAGCGGGAAAGCCCGGTAATAAAGCCGAGAAGCAAGCCGAGACTGCCGCCGATAGCGAAACCAATCAGAGCGCGGAAGGTACTGATTTTCAGGTTCTGCCACAGCTCGCCACTCTTCGCCAGTGTCCAGAAGGCTTCCACCACTGCGCTGGGAGCGGGCAGAATGCGGTTGGATAACCAGCCCGCTTCGACAGCCAGCTGCCAGCCACCGATCAGAACCACCGGCACTACCCAGGGAGCAGCGCGGTTCAGCCAGCGTTGTGTCGTTGTCATCGGTATTCTCCTCAGTGCTGACTGGCGGTGCGTTTGGTCGCAAAGTCATGAGCGACCAGCTCGCCACGTGGCAAAATGGCTTTCTTCACAGTATTGTCATCTTCCGGTTTCGCCAGTTCCAGATGCGGGAACAGCAGTTCGCTGACGCGGTACGCTTCTTCCAGATGCGGATAACCGGAGAAAATAAAGGTATCAATGCCCAGATCAGCATATTCCTGCATACGCGCGGCGACGGTCGGGCCATCGCCCACCAGCGCTGTCCCGGCTCCGGTGCGTACCAGACCAATGCCGGCCCAGAGATTCGGGCTGATTTCCAGCTTGTTGCGGTCGCCGCCGTGCAATGCCGCCATACGATGCTGGCCGACAGAGTCGGTTTTAGCGAAAGCCGCCTGCGCGCGTTGAATAGTTTCATCATCCACGTTGGCGATAAGTTTGTCGGCAGCACGCCAGGCTTCCTCGGTGGTTTCACGCACAATCACGTGCAGACGAATGCCGAAACGCACGGTGCGGCCTTGCGCGGCAGCTTTGGCACGCACCTGTTCAATTTTCTCTTTCACTAACGCCGGAGGTTCGCCCCAGGTCAGATAAAGTTCCACCTGCTCGGCGGCGAGATCCTGCGCTTCGTCGGAAGAACCACCGAAATACAGCGGCGGGCGGGGGTATTGAACCGGTGGATGCATCAGGCTCGCGCCTTTGACCTGAATGTGTTTGCCTTCGTAATCGACGGTTTCACCTTCCAGAACACGACGCCAGATACGCGTAAATTCCGCCGACGCTTCATAACGTTCTTTATGATTGAGGTGTAAACCTTCAGCCGCCAGTTCAGCCGGATCGCCACCGGTCACCAGATTAAACAGTGCACGACCGCCGGAAAGCCGGTCGAGTGTTGCTGCCTGACGGGCTGCCAGTGTCGGAGAAATAATGCCGGGACGCAGCGCCACCAGGAATTTCAGACGTTGTGTGACAGAAATCAGGGAAGCCGCTACCAGCCATGAGTCCTCGCATGAACGACCCGTTGGCAGTAGCACGCCGCCAAAACCTAAACGGTCAGCCGCTTGCGCGATCTGCTGAAGATAGCCGTGATCGACCACGCGGGCACCTTCTTCTGTGCCTAAATAGCGGCCGTCGCCGTGGGTAGGTAAAAACCAGAATACGTTCAGACTCATCGTTGTGTTCCTCTCAAAGTGTGCGATTCGTTACCGCTCAGCGGCGGCTAAATGGATGTTCAGTTAGCTTGTACGGCTGGTTTCCAGATGCGGTCTTTAATTTCAACCGGCTTTGGCAAAATATGGTTCTGATAGAACAAATCGGCGGTTTGCTGCTGGCGCTTTTCTGTTTCCGCACTGACCGGCGTGATAGGCATATCCGGCAGATGATCCAGATAAGAGGCGACCACTTTTTCCGGTAACCCCATCGACTGAGAAAGCAGTTTGATACTTTGTTCACGGTCAGTTTTGGTCAGCGCATTCGCCTGCGTTAACACTTCCAGAACCTGACGGATGAACTGAGGATTGGCCTCGGTGTATTTTTTCGGTGCCAGATAGAAGGAGCCCGTCTGGTGGAGCGTCGAGCCGTCGGTCAGAACGCGCACATCACCCTGAACTTGCGCGGCCGAATAATACGGATCCCAGATAGCCCAGGCATCCACATCATGTTGCTGGAATGCGGCCCGTGCATCGGCAGGGGTCAGATAGACCGGCTGGATATCGCTGAATTTCAGGCCCGCCTGTTGCAGGGCACGCAACAGCAGGTTGTGCGAACTGGAGCCTTTCTGGAAAGCGACTTTATGACCTTTGAGATCTGCGACGGTTTTGATCGGACTGTTGCTGTCGACCAGAATCACTTCTGCTTTCGGTTTCGGGGGTTCAGAGCCGATATACAACAAATCTGCCCCCGCTGCCTGCGCGAACAACGGCGGCAAATCACCGGTACCGCCCAGATCAATACTTCCGACGTTCAGCGCTTCAAGAATTTGCGGCCCGGCAGGGAATTCTACCCAGCTTATTTTTGTGTCCGGGAAACGTTTTTCCAGTAACTGGTGTGATTTCGCCAGCACCAGTCCGACAGATCCTTTCTGATAGGCAATACGTAATTGCGCCGGATCCTTTTCCTGAGCCGTTGCGGTGCCGCTCAGGAAAAGGCTGGTCAGCAGGCTGGCCACAACCGGGATACGGCGTAATAAAGAGAAAGAAGCAGGCATGATTAATTCCTTTTAAAGTCAGACACGCAGTGCTTGCGCAGAAAGGGATGCAACAGACGGAAGCTGCGGACGGCGGCGGCTCAGCGCCAGGTAGAAGTTTTCCAGAGATTCGATCAAACGCTCTTCCAGTGCGGGGGCCAGCTTCGCAGGGAACGTCTGATAATCGGTGATCAGGCTGTCATCTGCGAAAACGCCCTGCAAAACTTCCTGTGCTTTCAGCGAGGCGAGTACCGGTTTTAGGGCGTAATCGACGGCCAGCATATGGCCGATAGATCCGGCTGTAGCCAGTGGCAACACCACTTTATGGTCGAGCGCGCGTTCTGGCAGTAAATCGAGCAGGGTTTTCAGTGCGCCGGAAAAAGACGCCTTATACACTGGTGTGGCGACGATCAGGCCATCCGCACTCGCCAGTTCAGCATTCAGTTGCTTGAGTTGCGGGCTGCCAAAATTAGCGAAAAGCAGATCGTCTGCTGAAAAATCCTGAATATTGTAGGTAAAGACTTCAACGCCACGGCTCGCCAGCCACTGGTGGCTGAGTGCCAGCAGGGAAGAGGAGCGGGAGGGTTGTCGCGGACTGCCTGCCAGAGTCACTACACGCATTTGCTTATTCCTTATAACAATCTGTTATAGAACTATCATTTTTCTTAACGAAGTGAGGTAAACCTAGCAGGCAGAGGCGGCGCAGCGGAAATCTCAATTTTGGCTATGGAAAGTTTCAAAACAGATAAAGCACGTGTCGGGTGTGCTGCGGGGCGATGGGGGGAAAGGAAATAAAAGTGAATTAAAGGTAACAAAAAAGTAATCGTTTGCGCAGCGAAGCAATTATTCGGCCAATATACCGGTTATCGTTTCCAATTAAGCGGCGCTTAGTCGATAATACCGCCCCGTCTAGCCACCGGGAATCCAGGAGTCTCCATGTATTATCCTCTTGTCAGGAAAGCACTGTTTCAGCTCGATCCAGAGCGCGCCCACGAGTTAACCTTTCGTCAGTTGAGCCGCATTTCCGGCACCCCGTTTGAATTCTTGATCCGCCAGTCAGTGCCCACCAAACCGGTAAACTGCATGGGATTATCCTTTAAGAACCCTTTGGGACTGGCCGCAGGCCTGGATAAAGACGGCGAATGTATTGATGCGCTGGGCGCAATGGGCTTTGGATTTATTGAAGTCGGTACTGTGACCCCGCGTGCGCAGGCCGGTAATGATAAGCCGCGTTTATTCCGTATTGTGGAAGCTGAAGGCCTGATTAACCGCATGGGTTTCAATAACCATGGCGTGGATAATCTGGTGAATAATGTCAAAAAATCACATTTTGGCGGCATTCTGGGGATTAATATTGGCAAGAATAAAGATACGCCTGTTGAGCACGGCGCAGACGATTATCTGACCTGTATGGAAAAAGTATATCCGTACGCCGGTTATATCGCGGTGAATATTTCATCACCTAACACGCCGGGATTACGTTCACTGCAATACGGTGAAGCGCTGGATGATTTGCTGGCAGCGATTAAGAATAAGCAGCTTGAGTTACAGCAACGCCATCAGAAATATGTGCCTGTTGCGGTGAAGATCGCACCGGATCTTTCTGAGGAAGAATTGATCCAAATAGCCGACAGTTTAGTGCGCCATAATATGGATGGCGTGATTGCGACCAATACCACACTCGATCGTAAACTGGTTCAGGGGCTAAATTATTGCGAACAGGTTGGTGGTCTGAGCGGGCGCCCGTTGCAGCTGCGCAGCACAGAAATTATCCGCATGCTCTCTCATGAATTACAAGGGCGTCTGCCGGTTATTGGTGTTGGCGGTATTGATTCATTAACGGCGGCCCGTGAGAAAATGGCCGCAGGCGCTTCCTTAATTCAAATCTATTCCGGCTTTATCTTTAAAGGTCCGGGTCTGATCAAAGATATTGTTACCCATATCTAATATTTTTCATCCTGAAGACGAGTCAGGGGTTTATTTATTAACCCGGCTCGTCTATATTTTGTCCACTGGCCGTAATTCAGGCTCAGGATTTGTCTGATATCGTTTCGTTACTGAAAAATCTATTCTTACAGATTAGCCGGTAATGAAGTCAGGCAGAGGGCATGAGGGTAAACAGGATGACGAAATGAAAATTAAACCAGATGATAATTGGCGTTGGTATTTTGATACAGAACATGACCGGCTTATGCTGGACCTCGCCAATGGCATGATTTTCCGTTCCCGTTTTCCCGCCAAAATGTTAACTCCTGATGCTTTCGGAAATATGTCATTTTGTGTCGATGATGCGGCGCTGTATTTTGATTTTGAAGAACAGTGCAAACATATTCGTCTCGCAGCTGAACAACGCGCTGAATTAGTTCTGAATGCCTTAGTCGCTTATCGTTTTTTAAAACCGCTGATGCCGAAGAGCTGGCATTTCAGTCAGCAGATGCGTCCTTTCCAGCCTGCTAATGGTCAGCTTGCTCAGGTGCAGGTGATGGAAAGCGGTGAACAGGCGACATTACTGGTGGTGGAATCCGGTGATAATGCCAGTCTGTGCCTGCTGGCGCAGGAACGGCTGACGGTCGCAGGGCGCGGCATGGTGCTGGGGGATGCTATTAAAGTGATGCATGACCGGCTAATGCCAGCAGCATTCCGCGTTGACAGGGATGATGTTTACGATCAGGCAGTTTAGTTTCCTGCCTGATCCTCATTAAATACACCTCTAGCCGAGCACGATATCCGTAGCCGGAATACAACTACACGCTAATATCGTTCCATCTTTTCCCACTGCACTCTCTTTCAGCGGTGCCACTTTTCCTTCTTTCAATATCATCCTGCACGCGCCACAAATTCCTGCACGACAGGAATAGGGGATACGTAATCCCTGCAATTCCAGCTGCTCGAGCAAAATCTGCTGATTGTTGCCGGTAAACTGCGTTCCCTGATAATTAATGCGGACGTCCTGCGCGGTGCTTTTTGGCGCTTCCACATTTTCAATGATATCGCCCGCGCAGTAAGGCCGTGGTGGCCTGGTTGCCAGCACCTGAACGCTGTCGCCTGCGCGGATCACGCCGCTGTTGCGGGCAATCATGTTCTGACCGAAATCGACATCGCCGTCGCTGGCGGTACGATAGCCCTGCAATGTTTTCAACGGTTCGCCACGCGGATGTTTGCGACCTTTTTCGATACTGACTGTGGTAAAAATACAGCGGCTGCAAGGTTTCACCAGATCGAAAATCACTTCCCCGATGCGGATCGTCTGCCAGCTGTCTTCGGCATAGGCTTGTGCGCCGCTGACCACGATGTTCGGCCTGAATTGCTCAATCCTGACACCGCCCGGACAGCGGCGCTGTAAATCCTGCATTGAGGCTTCATTGATCAGCAGATACGGGAATCCGTCAGCAAACGACAGCGGCACTTCCGGATGTTTTTTTACCCGGCGCGTCGGTTCATCGCCAACCCAGCGCAGTTGAACGTCACGCTTTAAATAGCCACTTAACCAGCGATTTACGGGTTCCGGCGCGATGAGTGAGGTAAACTGATTGCCCCAGACTTCCGTCGGCGAGTGAACGCCTGCGAAATCACGAAATTTGACTGTGATGCTTTCGCCTTCGGGCGCGGAGATCATCAGACCATCGGGCAACAAAACCGGCGTGAACAGAACGAGGTTCGGATACTGGCGGGCTGTAATGAACATGCCTTGCGGATCGGTAATCATAAACTGGCGATCGAACGCCAGGCCGGTTGCTGTCACCAGCGAGTATGAAACCTGCAGGCCGCGCATGGATTTGACCGGGTGAACAAATAAACGTGAAAGAATGGGCACTGAAGACTGCCTCTCAGAGTGTAAAGTCTTAAGAAGAACCAGAGACTTTATGACAAGAGGCGGGGATTAGCTATAATGCGCAACAATTTTATTTTTGGTGATATGTCGATATGAACTCTTTGTTTGCCAGCACGGCGCGTGGACTGGAAGAACTGTTAAAAAGCGAACTGGAAACGCTGGGCGCGCAAGCCTGTAAAGTTGTGCAGGGAGGGGTGCATTTTGAAGGTGACGATCGCCTGCTGTACCGCAGCTTATTGTGGAGCCGTCTGGCTTCGCGCATCCTGTTGCCGCTGAACGAATTCAAAGTTCACAGCGATCTGGATCTTTATCTTGGCGTGATGGCGATCGACTGGCCGGCCGTTTTTGGCGTGGAAAAAACCTTCGCTGTGCATTTCAGCGGCCTGAATGACGAAATCCGTAACAGCCAGTACGGTGCACTGAAAGTGAAGGACGCCATCGTCGACAGCTTTACCCGCAAAATGGACGAACGTCCGAATGTGGCGAAACAGCAGCCCGACATCCGCGTAAACGTCTTCCTGCAACGTGATACCGCCAGCGTCGCGCTGGATCTCAGCGGCGAAGGCCTGCATCAGCGCGGCTACCGCGATCTGACCGGTCAGGCGCCGCTGAAAGAAAACCTGGCAGCAGCGATTGTAATGCGCTCCGGCTGGCAGGCGGGCACACCGATGGTCGATCCGATGTGTGGTTCCGGGACATTGCTGATTGAAGCGGCAATGATCGCTGCCGATCGCGCGCCTGGCTTACATCGTCAGCACTGGGGCTTTACCGGCTGGAATAAATTTGACGCTGAACTGTGGCGCGAACTGACCGCAGAAGCGCAGGTTCGTACCCGCCGTGCGGTGCAGGAAACCACGTCCCGTTTCTTCGGTTCTGATATCGACCGTCGCGTGATTGAGATGGCGCGTGCGAACGCCCGTCGCGCTGGTGTTGCGGAACTGATCAGCTTTGAAGCCTCAGAAGTTGGGAAACTGGTGAATCCGCTGCCGGAAGGCCCGGTGGGTACGGTCATCAGCAACCCGCCATACGGCGAGCGTCTGGAAAGCGAACCGGCATTGATTGCGTTGCATAACATGCTCGGCCGCATCATGAAGACCAAATTTGGTGGCTGGCAGTTGTCGCTGTTCAGTGCGTCACCGGAATTGCTGAGCTGCCTGCAACTGCGTGCTGAGCGCCAGTTCAAAGCTAAAAACGGCCCGCTGGAATGTGTGCAGAAAAACTATCAGCTGGCAGAAAACCCGACGGGTGCGGCCGGTACGCAAATGGCGGAAGATTACGCTAACCGCCTGCGTAAAAACGTCAAAAAACTGGAAAAATGGGCCAAACAGCAGGGCATTGAATGCTATCGCCTGTATGATGCCGATTTGCCGGATTATAACGTTGCGGTTGACCGCTATGGCAGCAAAGTGGTGGTGCAGGAATATGCGCCGCCAAAAACGGTTGATGCACAAAAAGCCCGTCAGCGCTTGTTTGACGTGATAAACGCCACCCTGTCTGTACTGGATATTTCATCCAGCCAGTTGATCCTGAAAACCCGTGAGCGCCAGAAAGGCACCAGTCAGTACGAGAAACTGGCGCAGAAAGGTGAGTTCCTGCTGGTTGAGGAATTCAACGCTAAACTGTGGGTTAACCTGACGGATTATCTCGATACCGGCTTGTTCCTTGATCACCGCATCGCCCGCAAAATGCTGGGTGAAATGAGCAAAGGTAAAGACTTCCTTAACCTGTTTGCTTACACCGGTACCGCCAGTGTTCATGCTGGCCTGGGCGGCGCGCGCAGCACGACCACGGTAGATATGTCCCGCACATATCTGGAATGGGCGGAAAAGAACCTGCGTGCCAACGATCTGACCGGCCGTCAGCATCGACTTATCCAGGCGGATTGCCTGTCATATCTGGGCATGTGTGACGAACAGTTTGATGTGATCTTTATCGATCCACCGACGTTCTCCAACTCGAAACGTATGGCCGAAAGTTTTGACGTACAGCGTGATCATCTGGCTCTGATGAAAGATCTGAAACGCATTTTACGTCGCAACGGCACCATTATGTTCTCCAACAACAAGCGCGGTTTCCAGATGGATCTCGACGGACTGAGTAAACTGGGGCTGAGCGCGAAAGAAATCACCAGCCAAACCCTGTCACAGGATTTCGCCCGTAATCGTCAGATTCATAACTGCTGGCTGCTGTCCCATGCCGGCGAGGAAAAATAAAGTTTATGTCGTTAATTAGTATGTCAGGTGCCTGGCTGTCATTCAGTGACTCGCCGCTGTTGGATAACACCGAATTACACATCGAGCCGAATGAGCGTGTCTGTCTGGTTGGCCGTAACGGTGCCGGTAAATCGACGCTGATGAAGATCCTGAACCGCGAAGTGCCGCTCGATGACGGGCGTATCGTGTATGAGCAGGATTTGATTGTGGCGCGTCTGCAACAGGATCCGCCGCGCAATGTCGAAGGTACGGTGTTTGATTTCGTCTCCGAAGGTGTGTTCGAGCAGGCTGAACATCTGAAGGCGTATCACGCGATTTCGCATCTGGTTGAAACCGACCCGAGCGAAAAGAACATGAACAAACTGGCTCAGGTGATGGAGATCCTCGATCATCAGGGCCTGTGGCAGCTCGACAGCCGTATCAACGAAGTATTGCTGAAGCTGGGTCTGGATGCAGATACAGAGCTGAAATCCCTGTCCGGCGGCTGGCTGCGTAAAGCGGCGCTGGGCCGTGCTCTGGTCAGCGCGCCGCATATTCTGCTGCTCGATGAACCGACGAACCATCTGGATATCGAAAGTATCGCGTGGCTGGAAGATTTCCTGAAGGAATTCCAGGGCAGCATTATCTTCATTTCCCATGACCGTTCTTTCATCCGCAATATGGCGACGCGCATTGTCGATCTTGATCGCGGCAAACTGGTGTCTTATCCAGGTAATTACGAAGCCTATCTGCTGGCAAAAGAAGAAGCCTTACGCGTTGAAGAACTGCAGAACGCCGAGTTTGATAAAAAACTGGCGCAGGAAGAAGTGTGGATCCGTCAGGGTATCAAAGCCCGCCGTACCCGCAACGAAGGCCGCGTACGCGCTCTGAAAGCCCTGCGTAAAGAGCGTTCCGATCGCCGGGAAGTGATGGGCACCGCCAAAATGCAGGTGGTCGAAGCCGCGAGTTCAGGCAAGATTGTCTTTGAAATGGAAGACGTTTATTACAGCATTGCCGGAAAACAACTGGTGAGCAACTTCTCTGCGCAAGTCATGCGTGGTGATAAAATTGCGCTGATTGGCCCGAACGGTTGTGGTAAAACGACGTTGCTGAAACTGATGTTAAGTAAGATTCAGGCAGACAGCGGCCGTGTTCACTGCGGTACTAAACTGGAAGTGGCGTACTTCGACCAGCACCGTGCTGAGCTGGATCCTGAGCGTACGGTGATGGATAACCTGGCCGAAGGTAAGCAGGAAGTGATGGTCAATGGCCGTGCACGCCATGTACTGGGCTACCTGCAGGATTTCCTGTTCCACCCGAAACGTGCC
The DNA here is from genome assembly GCF_023701875.1 of Rahnella sp. CG8. Lineage (NCBI taxonomy): Bacteria > Pseudomonadati > Pseudomonadota > Gammaproteobacteria > Enterobacterales > Yersiniaceae > Rahnella > Rahnella sp. CG8. The sequence continues at coordinate 99,635 of NZ_JABAED010000002.1, read as the reverse complement.
ATGACACCGGTGAAAGCGCTGTCAGGTGGCGAACGTAACCGCCTTCTGCTGGCAAAATTATTCCTGCGCCCAAGCAACCTGTTGATCCTCGATGAACCGACCAACGACCTGGATGTGGAAACTCTTGAACTCCTGGAAGAGATGATCGACAGCTATCAGGGCACGGTACTGCTGGTGAGTCATGATCGTGAATTCGTTGATAACTCGGCAACCGAATGCTGGATTTATGAAGGCGATGGCGTGATCAACAGCTATGTCGGTGGTTACCATGATGCACAGCATCAGCGCCGCAACCAGAAGCCAATCCGTCAGGCGGTGACCACGGAAAATAAACCCGCTGCACAACCTAAAGCAGAACCGGCCAAACGCACCGCGAATAAGCTCAGCTATAATCAGCAACGTGAGCTGGAACAATTGCCTTCGCAAATCAGCACTCTGGAAGAAAAAATCAGTGCCTTGCAACAGCAAATGAGCGATGCGAATTTCTTCACCCTTCCTCATGAAGAAACGCAGCAGGTGCTCACCGCTTTCGCTGCCGCAGAGCTTGAGTTAGAGCAGGCGTTTGAACGTTGGGAAGCGCTGGAAGCGCAGAAGAACGCTTAACACTGCCTCATGATTGGCAACCGGATAAAGGGAAGGCCGGTTGCCGATATTCGTAGTCTTTCCGCTGTTGAGGAGTCGATAGTGTGTTCTGACGCCCATGATCATGACCCGCACATATTATGTCCCCAATGCGATATGCTGGTGGCAATACCCGGCCTGCACATCGGGCAAAAAGCGGTGTGTCCCCGTTGCCACACTACGCTAACCTCCCGCTGGAATGAGCCTCGAAGACGTCCTGTCGGTTATGCCATCAGTGCGTTGTTCATGCTGTTGCTGGCCAATCTCTTTCCTTTCGTCAATATGAATGTTGCCGGGCTGAGCAGCGAAGTCACGCTGGTGCAAATCCCTCAGGTTCTGGTTTCAGAAGACTATGCCAGCATGGCGTCGTTATTCATGATCGTGGTGCAACTGCTCCCGGCCATCTGCATGCTGTCCATTATCATCCTCTGCCAGAGTTTCAATATTCCCGTTCGCTGGAAAGTTGTCATTGCCCGGACCTTATTCCAACTGAAAGCCTGGTGTATGGTCGAGATTTTCCTTGCCGGGGTACTGGTCAGCTTCGTGAAACTCATGGCTTATGGCGACGTGGGCGTGGGCAGCAGTTTTTATCCCTATGTCCTGTTTTGCCTTCTGCAATTGCGTGCCTTTCAATGCACTGACCGTCTTTGGATATGGCAGCACATCGAACCTGCTCCGGCGGTAGATCAGCCACTGCGCATGGGAGAAAGCGGTCTGCGTCAGGGTCTGCGATCCTGTCATTGCTGCATGGCAATTTTACCGGTTGATCAGAAAGAATGCGGCCGTTGCAAAACCCATGGTCATGCACGGCGTAAAAATAGTCTGCAATGGACAATGGCTCTGCTGGTGACCTCCGTTCTGCTGTATATCCCGGCAAATCTGTTGCCTATCATGATCACTCAGGTACTGGGTAATCCGATACCGTCTACGATTATGGCCGGGGTGGCGCTGTTATGGAGCGAAGGTTCCTATCCCGTGGCTCTGGTTATTTTGATCGCCAGTATTATGGTACCGACGCTCAAAATGATCGCTATTGGCTGGCTATGCTGGGATGCGAACAGTAATAAAGAGATCGACAGGGAACGATTACATGTCATTTACGAGGTGGTTGAGTTCGTTGGCCGCTGGTCAATGATCGACGTGTTTGTTATTGCGGTACTGGCGGCGCTGGTGAGAATGGGGCAACTGATGAGTATTTATCCGGATATTGGCGCGCTGCTGTTCGCCGGCGTAGTTATCCTCACCATGTTTGCCGCAACGACATTTGACCCAAGGCTCATTTGGGATCGTGCTGGAATGAAGTCTACAAAGGAGCCACAAGATGGCGGGAAATAACATGGCAGAGCATGACGGAACTGCCAAAGTAGAGAAAATTAAACGCTGGTCGCCAGTGTGGATCGTACCGATCGTCACTGCGCTGATTGGCGCGTGGATCCTGTTTTATCACTACAGCCATCAGGGCCCGGAAGTCACGCTGATCACTACCACTGCTGAGGGTATCGAAGGTGGCAAAACCACCATCAAAAGCCGTAACGTCGATGTCGGTAAAGTAGAGTCCGTTACGCTTAGCGATGATTTACAACAAGTTATCATCAAAGCACGACTGAACACCGGCATGGAAAAAATGCTGCGCGGGGACTCTGTTTTTTGGGTAGTGAAACCGCAAATCGGACGTGAAGGCATCTCCGGTCTGGGCACATTATTGTCCGGCGCTTATATTCAGCTGCAGCCGGGTAACAAGGGGGGAGAAAAATCAGAATATAAACTGGATGACTCCCCCCCGCTGGCTTCACCTGATGCGAAAGGGATCCGCGTGAGTCTGGAAAGTGAGCGTTCCGGTCAGCTGAGTCCAGGCGACCCGGTGTTGTTCCGGGGTTTCCAGGTCGGTACGGTGGAAACCAGTCACTTTGATCCGAAAGCACGTAACATCAAATACCAGCTTTTCATCCGTGCGCCTTACGACACACTGGTAACTGATAACGTGCGTTTCTGGAAAGACAGCGGCGTGAACTTCGATATGTCTGCCGCCGGTATGCGTGTCGAAATGGGGTCACTGACCACGTTATTTAGTGGTGGTGTCAGCTTTGATATTCCGAATGGCTGGACGCAGGGCAACGAAGCCAAAAATGGTGACAGTTATAAGCTCTTTGATGATCAGAAAAGCATTCAGGAATCGCTGTATACCCGTCACACGGATTACGTGATGTTCTTCTCGGATTCTATTCGCGGTCTGCAACCTGGCGCACCTGTTGAATTCCGTGGTATTCGTCTGGGTACTGTGGCCGAAGTGCCTTATCCGATGAATGTGGTGAAACAGCAGATGTCGGACGATTATCGTATTCCTGTGCTGATCCGCATTGAACCCGATCGCTTCGTTCAACTGCTGGGCAGTAATTTCAATATTGAAGATCATATCCGTGACGGTATTGCTCAGGGTCTGCGTGCTTCGATGAAATCCGCCAACCTGTTAACAGGGGCGATGTATATCGATCTGGATTTCTATCCGAATGAAAAACCGTGGAAAGGGCCGCTGGAAATTGGCGGGCATAAATTGTTGCCGACGGTGAGCGGAGGCTTTGCACAGATTCAGCAAAAACTGATGACAACCCTCGATAAGATCAACAATCTGCCAATCGAACCGATGATGCGCGAAGCGACAAGTACGCTGGCTGAAAGTCAGAGGACGATGAAGTCAACGCAGAAAACGATTGAGTCTCTGAACGCGATTGTCAGCAGTAAAGAGATGAAAAATCTGCCTCAGGATATGCAGCAGACGCTGATTCAGTTGAACCGCAGCCTGAAAGGCTTCCAGCCTGGTTCGCCAGCGTACGGCAATCTGGTCGGCGATATGCAGAGTCTGGATAAAACCCTGCGTGAGCTGCAACCGGTATTGAAAACGCTGAATCAGAAAAGTAACGCACTGATTTTCGCTGCCCCAGGGCAAGATGATCCTCAGCCGAAGAAGGCCAAATAATGATGAAATGGATACCTGTCGTCTTAGCATTATTCCTGACTGCCTGTAGCAGCAGTGATCAGAAAACCTACTACCAGTTGCCTGTGCTGAGCAGCACCGTAACAACAGGTAGCGTGATGTCTGCAGGTGCCGTACAGCGGCATCTGTGGGTTGAGCGGGTGAGTGTTGCTGATTATCTGGCAGGGTCAGGGCTGGTATATCAGACCAATGATGTGCAGTACACGCTGACCCAGAATAATCTCTGGGCCAGTCCGTTGGATCAGCAACTACAGCAAGCACTGGTCACCTATTTACGCCGGGACTTGCCGGGCTCGCTGGTTTCCACTCAGGCGGCGAATACCGACGATCAGGATGTGCTGAACGTTAATGTCACCGGTTTCCATGGCCGCTATGACGGTATTGTGATCGTCAGTGGCAGCTGGAGCCTGACACGCAACGGGCAGATGATTCAGCGTGATTTCACCCTGAATCTCAAGCAAAACGAAGATGGCTATGACGCGCTGGTCAGAACGTTGGCTACCGGCTGGCAGCAAGAAGCGGGCCAGATTGCTGCGCAGATAAGATGACGTTTTTTTAAGCTTAATATTTTTTAAGTTAAAGATAAAAAATCCCGGTTTCTGACCTGACAGACACCGGGATTTTTTTATGGGGATCAGCCAGATGAGGGATTAATTGGCGCGATTATTTTGTGCGCAATCCAATAATATAGCTCACAAATATGACATTGGCGTGAATTTTGCGCATTGACCTCTCCTCATATTGCAGCTATTTGTTAGATGTGGACGCAGAAGCGGGCCACTGTTTTCTTTCCACCTGACCTGAATAATGAGGGATACAAGGCATGAAGAGACAAAAACGCGATCGCCTGGAACGGGCACAATCACGTGGATATCAAGCAGGTATTGGCGGACGCTCAAAAGAGATTTGTCCGTACCAATCATTAGATGCCCGATCACACTGGCTCGGGGGTTGGCGACAAGCCATGGAGGACAGGGCTGTTACCGCTTAAGCGGCTACCCTGTCAGAATAAGGAACAACCTCCGCTGTGCGCGGAGGTTTTTGTTTGTGGCAAATACCATCCCTGTTCGCTGAAAAACACGCATAAAAAACGGCGAGCCCATCAGACTCACCGTTTTATCAGACTCAGCAACAGGCTCTCTTAGAAAGCAGCCGCGTCTTTGAACAAACCCACTTTCAGATCAGTTGCGGTGTAAATCACCACACCATCAACCAGCACTTCACCATCAGCTACGCCCATGATCAGTTTACGGTTGATAACACGTTTGAAATTCAGGCGGTAGGTGACCAGTTTTGCGGTTGGCAGAACCTGACCGGTGAATTTAACTTCACCCACACCCAGTGCGCGGCCTTTGCCTTCGCCACCGAGCCAGCCCAGATAGAAGCCCACTAACTGCCACATGGCATCCAGACCCAGACAACCAGGCATTACCGGATCGCCAATAAAGTGACAACCAAAGAACCACAGATCAGGGTTGATATCTAATTCAGCTTCAACATAGCCTTTGCCATGGGTGCCGCCGTCTTCTTGCATCTTTACGATACGATCCATCATCAGCATATTGCCTGATGGTAACGGAGGGCCACCAGCGCCGAACAGTTCACTGCGGCCAGAAGCTACGAGGTCTTCTTTCGTATAGGAATCGCGTTTATCTACCATGTTCTATGTAAGCCTTATTTTAATGAAGGGCGAAGTTTAGCGAACAGCTGTAAGCTGAACAACTCCGATCAGCTGCGATTGAACCAGTTCAACCAGCGAAGAGGCCACGGATAACGCGGGCTGCCTTGCGATGTCGCCAGCGCAATACGCTGCTGAATTAATCCCAGCAGACTCGGACGCTCTTCTTCAGCTTCTTCTTCGTTTGTGTAAATCAATCCGGTCAGGATAGGTAGCGCTTCGGCTGCGTTATCAACTGCCCATAAATGAAACTGGCCTTCGCGAACGGCGTCCAGAACCTGCGGATGCAGGCACAGGTTGCGCACGTTGCTGGTTGGCAGAATGACCCCTTGTTTACCGGTCAAACCGCGACGTTGACAAACTTCGAAGAAACCTTCGATTTTCTCGTTTACGCCACCAATAGGTTGCACATTCCCAAACTGATCGACAGAGCCGGTGACCGCAATTTGCTGGTTGATCGGCTGCATCGACAACGCACTGATCAGTGCGCAGAGTTCAGCAAGTGAAGCGCTGTCGCCGTCCACTTCTCCGTAAGACTGCTCAAATACAATCGAGGCGGAAAAGGGCAGAGGCTGGTCGAGTTCTAACTCGGAAATCAGAAAGGCCTGCATAATCATCATGCCTTTGGCATGCAGATTACCACCTAACTCGGCTTTACGTTCGACGTCTGTAAATTCGCCGTCGCCGGCATGTACGACACAACTAATTCGGGAAGGTTCACCCAACGCTCGCGGATGCCCCGGATATTCCAGTACAGACAGGCCATTAATCTGCCCGACAACTTCGCCTTCTGTTTCAATGCGAATTTGTCCAAGTTCGATTTCATCCTGCATACGCTCCTGGAGATAACTCTCACGCCATGCACGTGCACCGGATGCCGCTTCAAGAGACTTAACGCTCAGCAACTCGTCTTCATTATAGAGTGCAGCTTCGCTAAGCTGGGTGTTCAGCCATACTGGGTCGAGTGTCAGACTGCCCTGATCGGTGCTGTGACGAATGGCCATTTTCAGAAACTCGGGCCATGCATCAGCGGCCAGGCGTGGGATCTCAAGCTCATCAGCCAGCGTATTGACATAACCACACCAGGTTTCCATATCGCTTTCTTCCGTCAGCGGCAGGTCGGCTTCAAATTCACCATAAATGGAAGAATCCACCAACTCTGGCTCCATATCACTGAGGTCACCAAGCGATAAGCGGTCACCGACCAGAATCAGGCGAATATCCAAAGGCATCGGAGGGACTGTCACAGGTAAAGGTGTCGTCTCATCTGGTGAGACCCAATGATATTGACCTTCGGTGATCATCTGTTTCAGACGCAACCACATCAGAGGCTGCGCGATGAGGGTACGGATGGAAAGTACCAGCACACCGCCATTCACCTGGTGTACCAATCCCGGCTCCAGCTGGATCTGGTCTTTGTAAATGCGCACGCACCCGAACAACTGTTCAGGTTCAACCCATTCACGATACTGGCAGGTCGATTTCGCCGCGAATGCATCTTCCGCTGTCTTCGCCGCCAGCAGCGTTACCTTATTGCCTTCAATATGGTAACGGTTACCCGTGACTTCCGCCGGTTCAGGTAGTAAGTCGCTGACCACCTGCGTAATGCGTGACAAGTATTCGCGATTTTCCTGCGCCTTGAGCGTCATAAAACGCACACGTGAGCGGGGATGACAAAACAGCGTTAAACCATTTTCCAGCCGGGGCTGAATTCCTGCAAAATCGACAGGGGCTAACTGGGCAGCCGTTGCAAAGATTGCCTCGTAAGGCGCGGAGTCGGGCAGTAAAAGCTGCCAGTCAAGTCGGTTATTGGTCAATGTGTTAGCTGTTTTCTATAAAAAGGGAAAGTGCGATTATACAAGAATAAATCCGGCTGCATACAATGAGAGTCGTAGCGGAATTGGTCTTAGTGCACATTGCTGTACAGGTGGGCAAAAAACAACCAAAATAAGCGGTTTTATTTGGGGTGAAAATTGAATTAAAGCTGTTATGCTTAGTAAAGTTACGTGGTCACCGAAGAGTTCACGATGAAATATCAGCAACTGGAAAATCTCGAAAGTGGTTGGAAATGGAAGTATCTGGTGAAAAAACACCGGGAAGGTGAGCGGATCACCCGCCATTTGGAAAACAGCGCTGCCCAGGAATCCGTGAATCAACTTCTCAACCTGGAAAACGAGCCGGTCAAAGTGTCAGACTGGATTGTTAATAATATGAATCCGGCGCTGGAAAATCGTCTTAAGCAAACGATTCGTGCACGCCGTAAGCGTCATTTCAATGCAGAGCATCAGCACACTCGCAAAAAATCTATCGATTTAGAATTTCTGGTCTGGCAGCGTTTAGCGGGATTGGCACAAAGGCGTGGTGTCACGCTTTCTGACACAATCATTCAGCTGCTTGAAGATGCCGAGCGTAAAGAGAAATACGCGAATCAGATGTCTTCATTGAAAGAAGATTTAGAACAAATACTCGGCAAGAAAGATATTGGATAGATTTGCTTTCGCGTCTCAGGGAGTCAGCTATTTGCTCTGACCGAAGGCATAAAAAAAACCCCGCCATGGCGGGGTTTTTAGTATCTGTAGCTAAAGCGTGTTATTAAGCCTGTGGCTGAGTAACAGTATCTTTGTAGCCTTTAACTTCGATTTCTACACGACGGTCTGGTGCCAGGCAGTCGATCAGAGCAGCACGGCCTTTAACGGAGTCACAGGTAGAACCGGTAACTGGGTTAGATTTACCCTGGCCTTGTGCAGAGATCTTGTTAGCAGGGATACCTTTAGATACCAGGTAATCTACTACGCTCTGAGCACGTTGCTCAGACAGTTTTTGGTTGTATTGTTCTGAACCGATACGGTCGGTGTAACCCAGAACGATAACAGAACCGTCTTTAGGATCGATAGAGCTCAACTGGCTGTACAGCTGATCCAGAGCCTGTTGGCCTTCTGGTTTCAGAGTCGCTTTGTTGAAGTTGAAGAGAACGTCAGATTTCAGAGTGAATTTCTTAGTCTCTACAACTGGAGCTGGAGCTGGTGCTGGAGCAACAACTGGAGCAGCTGCTTCATCTTGACCGAAACGGTAAGAAACACCTACAGACAGCATTGCGTTATCAGGACGTGCACCAACGGTAGCCGCGTCACCAATGTTGTTAACCCACTGGTAATCCAGACGGGTAGCCCAGTTTTTGGTTACTGCGTATTCAACACCAACTGCTGCCAGTGGAGAAACACCAGTGTCATGATCACTTACGCGACCATTAGCACCGTTGTTGAAGTTACCTTTAGCATCTGCACGCCAAACCATACCACCCAGACGGGTGTACAGGTCCAGATCGTCAGTCAGCGGGTAGCTCAGTTTAGCAGCCAGCTGAACGCCTTGTGCTTTGAACGCGCCGTTATTTACGCTGCCTTTGTAAGGCATACGGCCAAGCCAGTCATATCCCATTTCAAAGCCCAGGTATTGGTTCGCTTGGTAACCCAAGAACGCACCTGCACCCAGTTGGCTTTCGTGGGTAGGGCCGTTGCCGATACCGTTGTAAGCGTTTGCGAAACCAGTGTCATGGTATTGGGACCAGCCCAATTTACCACCGGTATACCAGGTGTTATCTTTAGGGGCGGCTTGCGCTACGGTAGCGAAACCTGCCAGTGCCACTGCTAATGCGATAGCTGTCTTTTTCATTTTGCGCCTCGTTATCATCCAAATAGGCAATTGAGCTTTAAGCTTTTTAAGCCCTTGGTTAAAATCCTTACGCCAAGATTATTGCTTCATTTCAGAACTTGCCACTTTACGTTGGCATTATCGAGCAACCTTGGCGTTGTAAAGTCTACAACGTGGCGCGAAACTTACAAGCTTGATGTGTTAACACCGTGGAAAAAAAGGGAAAAACGGACACATTTCTTAACGGCTTTGGCAATTTGCTGACAAAATCTGGCACTAATCTGCATTCCGGAAGCCCGTTTTTACTGGCTTGCAGGCATTATTCAGCACAAATCACTAAGTTCCGCATTATTTTCATAGGAAGATTCCTATTTTGAACTAATGGTATACGGAAGAGTGAATTTTTACTGTGGAATGATGTCCACAAGCTGAATTCTGTTCATTTGTCGGTCTCATTATGAAGCCGTAAGCACCACCCTGGCGTGCTGCAATTTGCAATCTTTCCCTCTCAGTATCACTCAAATCCGGAAGCCATCCCAACACGACACTGTAGTTACCCGTCTGCAAGGCTTTCTCCATCGCATCTACCGTCGACATCGCCGTAATTTGATTAACTTGCACCATCTTATCCACCGGCAGACCTGACTGAGATAACCAATGACGGCTCAGTTTTTGTTGAGGTGTGAGCCACAACAACCAGCGAGACTGCATACCCAGGTGTTGCAGTAAGGGCAGTAATAACTGCGCAAAAGCAGGTTGGCTCGCACTATAGACGAACTCAGTGATCAGACCATTATTCAAGGATGCAGACGTATTTACCTGTGACGGAGTGACGGGCAAAGCAAGCTGACTAAAATGATGATTTGTATGGTGTTGAGTTCGCATAATGATGTACTCCAGTGAGTTACTGTATTTATGTACAGTACTCTGGCGGTGAGCAAAGATCAACCCAATTTTTCCAAGATATCTCGCAAATTTTGAAGGCAACAGGCTGTAACGGCATTTTATGTTTGTTGGAGTTCATAAGATTGCGTATTTTGCTTTTAGCTGTTTTGGTAACTCAAAATGGAAGCAAGGGATTAACGTGAAAAGGATAACGCAATGATAAACAAATCAAAAAAACGAGTGCTTGAGTGTCTGGAGATTTTTGCCCCGTTGGGCAATATTCGTTCCCGCACCCAATTTGGGGGGATGAGCTTGTCCGCTGACCGCGTCATGTTCGCCCTGGTTTCTGATGGTGAACTCTATCTGCGAGCGACCGGAGAAACCGAAACTCATTTTCGCCGCAAAAAGATGGAGAGGCTGACCTATCGCAAGCGAGGCATGGATGTGCAGTTGCGTTATTTCAAAGTGAGTGCCCGGCAATGGAGTGATCACCAGGCACTGTGCGAGCTGGGCAGATTATCGTTGCAAGGGATGTTGCGGGATATAGAGCTGAAAAAAAACAACGAAGCGGTCCGATTGAAAGATTTACCCAATCTCTCGCTGGCGCTAGAAAGGATGCTCTGGCAAGTCGGCATTGAGAACTCGGGGGACTTGCGGTTACAGGGGGCCTGCCATACCTACCTCAAACTGTGTGCCATTAAAAAAAAGAATTTAGGGATTAATTTACTGATGGCACTCGAAGGGGCAATTTTGGGCTTCCATGAAGCCGCTTTGCCGATGGAATCCAGAGAGTCATTAACTCACTGGTTTAACCATCACCAAGAGCAGCTATCAACGGTTGTGCACTAAATTTGCGTAAGTTATCTGCAATTAGAGCCGATTTTGTGCCGGCAGGATCTTAGTATTAAGACTGGTGAGCTCAGGCAAATGAGCCACCAGTAATCCAATTTGCTGAAGCACGAGCTGCTCTTTACTGTCGATATCCGTTGTACGCATCTGAATACGTGCAGTGAGTTCACCGAGCGCGTGTTGGATGCGTTCTGCTTCAGAAGGCAGATGATGCAAAGCGCCGTCAACGCAGCATGCTGCATCATCCAGCAACCTCAGGGTTTCGGCATCATTGAGTTTTTCGCGATGGGCACCCAGCGCTGAAATGTAGCTCAGCATAGTATGATTGAGGCATAACAGGCGAAACGCCGCTTCGAGTGTCGCCGGTTCGTTATTTCTCTCAGAGCTCATGTTCGACACCACGGACGCCAGCTCGGCATCGCAATTATGCGCATCACGGCGGGCCAGACGGTACTCGAGACTGTTGTCTTTCCCCTGATGGTACTGCACCAGAATAGCATCAAGATAACGGCAATTAGCATCGAACGTTTTTCTGACCACCTTATCAAGTTGCCTGAATTTCCAGTCGGGCCATATAAAGGTCACTGCCGCCCAGGCGATACCACAACCAATCAGCGTATCGATTACTCTCGGGATAGCGACTTCAAATCCTTCGCCTAACAAATTGAAGCATAACAACACCAGAAGGGTGATGAACATTGTGGCCTGCGCGTATTGCACTGTGCGGAACGCAAAGAACAATAACCCGCTGATGACGATCAGAATCATTTGCCCGTCAACGGACGGAACGAAATACAAGATAGGGATCCCGAGAGCAATACCGGCGAGTGTTCCGATTATCCTCAGAGCTAACCTCCGGCGGGTCGCACTGTAGTTTGGTTGACAGACAAAAAGACTGGTGAGCAAGATCCAGTAGCCGTGATTTAAGCCGCTGACCTGAATGAAAACGTAGCCTACAAAGAGCACGACAGACATACGAATTGCATGACGGAACAACACCGATTGCGGCGTAAAATGGCGGGAAATGCGCAGCCAGATATCATCAAGGCCAGTCAGACGGTCTTCCGCAAACGGGCTTTTGCCGGTCTGGTTTTCCGGCAGAGACTGCTCCGACTCGATATTTGCCAGTTGCGCGTCAATCGCATGCAGATTGCGTAAAAGATGGCGTAACGCCTGTAATGTCTCACGGTGTTCGTGATGAGATTCCAGACGTTTGAGGGCTTCTTCCAGCCGGGAAAACGCCCGTTCGAACTGGCTGTTGTGGGTATATTGCTGGCGATAAAGAATGCATTGTGACAGCTGTAAACAGGCCCGCGCCTGCATGCTCATCAGGCGCTGAAAGCGGAACAGAATATCACTGTGATGAAATTGTTCACTGAGTTTGAGGTACTGCACGTGGGACGAGCTGGCGCGCTCATGAATATCCTGCACCACAAAATAATAATGTAATGTCCGGCGGGTCCCTTTCTGGCCACGATCTCCTTTCAGCCGGGTCTGTAGCGTATTTTTTGTTTGGTTCAGTGTGGAGACCAGTTGACCGTTGGCCATGGCCAGCTCGACCAGTTGCTGGTTGTTATCTTCCTGATCGGGATCAAACAACGTTGCTTTGGCTTCAAGATAAGCCGCCAGTTGCGTGAAACAGCGTGAGATCTGATCCTGTAACGGACGGATGGGGAAAATAATATGGCCAGCCAGCGTCAGCAGGTTATACCAGATAGCACCCGCAAGCAGGATCAGCGGTTGCTGATACCAGATGTGATACATGCTGGTGCCAAGCATCGTATATATGGCGATCAGCAACGCGCCGAAGGCAATCGTGGCATAACGCTGCCCCAGGGCCCCCAGCAGGATGAATCCGCAGGTTGAAATCATCAGCCCGGGCGCAAAAAGCCACGGATAGGGGAAGAGTAATTCTATGGATGCTGAAGCAATAAAAAAACAGACCAGAGTAATCAGCAAATTGCGCAGACGGCCAGCGAGACGATCATCAAGATCGGCAAGAGCCGCAGCAACCACACCGAGTGTAAGGGGGATTGTCAGCGTGAACTGACCCAACCACCATGGCAATGCCGCAGCCCCTGTCAGCGCAATGAAAATCCTGATGTGATAAAGAATATTGCTGTTATAGGCATAGCGCCGTAAACCGGGTGCAATAGAAAGCACGAAAAACCCACCTTAAAATTCAAAAATGTTGAAACATCGCAATCAGCGAATGCGTCCGTTTTCTCTCTGACGGCTTGCATTAGCTTCACGAACTTGCTTTGCCAGCTCGACGGAAACGACCCTGCGTCCTACCGGCCAGAGTGCAATGGCAGCAATTTTAAAGTTCGCAATGCCCACCGGAATACCGATTATGCTGATACATTGCGCGATACCGGCAACGATATGCGACAAGCATAACCACCAGCCGAAAAAAATAAACCAGAAGATATTCAACAGAGTACCTCCGCCGGACAGCAACGCGCTGCGTTTTTCCGGATACAGGTCATCGACATGTACGGCTTCATTGCCAAATGGCAGCAGTGAAAGACGGGTGATTTCCCAGCAAGAACGGGTGAGTGGCAGAGTAAAGATCAGCACGATACTGACCAGCGTAGCAAGCAGCCAGGCAAGCGTGGTGAAAAAACCACCTAAAACAAAGTTAAGAATATTGAGTACGGTACGCATGGCAGCTCTTCCCGAAGAGGTTAAAAAGTTGATAAATTTCGTGTTCACATAACGCAAACATACCTCTTATTCTACTCTGTTTTGGAGCGTGGATCGCCTGCGCTTATCAAAGGTAAACTCTTAAATGCTCTTGCATGTAAAATGTCAGGAATTAAAGAAAAACACGGTGTGATGATATGGAACTGAAATCGACCTCATTCGGGAAACATCTGGCGCAGCACCCTTATAACCGGGTGCGTCTGCTTAATGCCGGCGTGGAAGTCAGCGGCGATAAACATCACTATCTGATCCCTTTTAATCAGCTTATTCAGATTCGCTGCAAACGTGGCATCGTCTGGGGGGAGCTTGAATTTGAATTGCCGGAGCAAAAAGTGGTCCGGCTGCACGGCACCGAATGGCAGGAAACACAGCGATTTTATCAATACCTGCTCAATATCTGGCAGACCTGGAGTCTCGAGATGAGCGAGGTCAGCGCCGGAGTATTGCGCGGGCAGGTTGAAAAAATTACCCAGATTGAACAGCAAGACAAATGGTTCAAACGCATTGATCTGGCGGATGTGCAGAAAGACATTACTGAGGCATTTTCTGCGATCCCGGTGCCTGTTGAACGTCTTACTGAATTTGATAATTGTCGGGAAGATTATCAGACCTGTCTGCGCTGGCTTGAGCAGGGTAAACGCAGTGTCGACCGGCGCAATCTGGCTTGGACTGACAGGGTGATTGCTGATAACCGTGACTTTTTTGATACCGTTGAAGTGTCGCCGCTCAATGACAGCCAATGCCGCGCTGTCGTGAACGGTGAAGACGCGGTGCTGGTGCTGGCTGGCGCGGGCAGTGGTAAAACGTCGGTGCTGGTGGCGCGCGCGGGCTGGCTGTTGCGCCGTCAGGAAGCGCATCCTGAACAAATTCTGTTGCTGGCCTTTGGTCGTCAGGCAGCGGATGAAATGAACGGGCGTATCAAAGAGCGTTTGCATACTGAAGGCATCAAGGCCAAGACATTTCATGCGCTCGCTTTGCAGATTATCCAGGAAGGCAGCAAAAAAGCCCCCAAAATCAGCAAACTTGAAACCGATTCGAAAGCCCGGCGCAGCTTACTGATTAAGACATGGCAGCAGCAGTGTGCAGAGAAAAAAGTGCAGGCCAGCGGCTGGCGGCAATGGATGACAGACGAACTGGAATGGACCGTTCCTGAGGGTGATTACTGGAAAAATAAATCGCTGGCGGAGCGCCTCGGAAGCCGCCTTGAACGCTGGCTCAGCCTGATGCGTATGCACGGTGGCAGTCAGGCGGAGATGATCGAAAGCGCGCCGGAAGACGTCAAAGATCTGTTTACAAAGCGTATTCGTCTGATGGCACCGCTGATGAAAGCCTGGAAAACGGCACTGAAAGAAGAGGGCGCAGTGGACTTTTCCGGGCTTATCCATCAGGCAGTCAATATTCTGGAAAAAGGGCGTTTTGTCAGCCCGTGGAAGCATATTCTGGTGGATGAATTCCAGGACATTTCCCCCCAGCGTGCACTGCTGCTTTCTGCCTTGCGTAAACTTAACAAACATACCAGTTTGTTTGCTGTGGGGGACGACTGGCAGGCGATTTACCGTTTCAGCGGTGCGGAGTTGTCCCTGACCACGGCGTTTGCTGACAATTTTGGCGAAGGAGCGCAATGCGCACTGGATACGACTTACCGGTTCAATGACCGCATCGGTGAAATTGCCAATAAGTTTGTGCAGCAAAACCCTTATCAGTTGAAGAAGCCGCTGAACAGTCTGACCAAAGGCAACAAGAAAAATGTCGTGATACTGCCTGAGGACCAGATGGAAAAATTGCTGGATAAACTTAGCGGCTATGTCACCGTTGATGAACATATTCTGGTGCTGGCGCGTTATCACCATCTTCGACCGCAAATTCTGGAGAAAGCCGCGACCCGCTGGCCAAAGCTTAATCTTGATTTCATGACGATTCATGCCAGTAAAGGACAACAGGCTGAATACGTGATTATCGTCGGATTGCATGATGGCAATGACGGTTTCCCTGCGCCCGCGCGGGAATCTTTGCTGGAGGAAGTGTTATTGCCTGAACCGGAAAACTTTCTGGATGCCGAAGAGCGGCGTTTATTGTATGTGGCGATGACGCGTGCGAAGCATCAGGTCTGGTTGCTGCAGGATAAAGAACGTCCTTCCGTCTTCGTAGAACAGCTTGAAGATATCGGTGTACCGGTCCAGCGAAAACCATAGATAAGATCAATAAAAAGCCCGGCAATCGCCGGGCTTTTTACTTT
Source organism: Rahnella sp. CG8 (assembly GCF_023701875.1). Classification (NCBI taxonomy): domain Bacteria; kingdom Pseudomonadati; phylum Pseudomonadota; class Gammaproteobacteria; order Enterobacterales; family Yersiniaceae; genus Rahnella; species Rahnella sp. CG8. The sequence continues at coordinate 84,020 of NZ_JABAED010000002.1, read as the reverse complement.
TAAAAATCAGCCTATTGAATCATTATTCTTTCAGGCGTGACCACAGATAGCGCTGGTAGTCAGGAATAGTGATTTCGACTTCAGACTGGAACAACGGAGACTGGATCAGGAAGTCAGCAGTAGACAGATTGGTTGCCACCGGGATGTTCCATACGGTCGCCAGGCGCAGCAGGGCTTTCACATCCGGATCATGCGGAACGGCATTGAGCGGATCCCAGAGGAAAATCAGCATATCGATTTTGCCTTCGGCAATCAGCGCGCCCACTTGCTGGTCGCCGCCCATCGGCCCGCTTAGCATGCTTTTGACATTAATCCCGGTATTACGCTGAACCAGGTTACCCGTCGTGCCGGTGGCATACAGGATATGCTGCGAAAGCTCAGCAACGTTTTTATCAACCCATTTCAGCAGGGTACTTTTGCAGTGGTCATGCGCGACCAGGGCTATATGTTTTTGTTTTGCGATCGTGCGGGTCGTGTATTCCATCTAATTCCCTTCAACGCGAAAGTAAAAGTGGATCACAGAATACTGAAACTCCGTTTTACTGCATAGCTCAGGGGGAATAATTCGCCGTTAAGAAGGAGGAATGCGTGATGCAGATTAAGTTATGACGCGCGTTCCTGATTATCCGGCAGTTTTAACCAGAGTAACAACCGCTCAAAGCCAGCATTCGCGGCCAGACGTGTCCACAACGGGTGAAGATAAACGATAGAAATTTGAGATGTTGCGTCGGTGGCTAACGCAGATTTTTTATCCGTGCTGCCTTTGGCGAATGAAGGAACCGCCGCACGTGCGCCCGACAAATTATAAGTCATCATTAATTTTTCAGCGTCGGCAGTATGCCCGGGATTAAACATATTCAGGACGTCACGTTGTGTCGGTATCTGACGGCCTTGTTCATCAATGAGCTGATAATTCATCTGCTGGCTAAATTGTGTCGTTTCATTGTCGTTGCTCAGTTTTGGCAGAACGAAAGAAACGGAACGATTACTTTTAGCATTGAAGGTCACGATAAGGGCAGGCGAATGGTAGATTATCGGTGCCTGTTGAGCGACGGAACGGACATTTTTGCTGACCTGAAACAGAATCTGGTGCTGACCGCCATCGAGTTCAAGGCTGTCTGCGCCTTTAAGGATTGCGCCAGACATCTGTTTGCCATCGATTACCAGAACATCGACATCGGGGGACAATTTAAGTGAGGTCGCTGAAGCTGACACCATCAGGCTGAGACTCGCTAATGCGACCAGCGCATGACAGATTTTCATTCCTCTCTCCTCAGATACAACGTTGCTCATCCTCTATTATTCAGGAATGACGATTGTGTGTCAAAGTTTTACAAAATGTTTTAATTTCCCACCGACGTGATCCTGCAGCGGCTCTTTTTCACGTACAGACTGTCGAAATGGTCAGGCTGCGTTACACTTAATGCATACAGGCCAAAGGAGATAAACCCGTGCAAGACAATGATATCCGCAAGATTCTTGAAGAAGTGAAAACCATCGCGCTGGTGGGGGCCAGTGATAATCCCGGCCGACCAAGTTACGGCGTCATGGCGTATTTACTTTCTCAGGGCTTTGAGGTGATCCCGGTCAGTCCGAAGCTGGCGGGGCAGGAACTGCTCGGCCAGAAAGCTTATGGTTCTCTGGCAGAAATTCCCCATCCGGTAGATATGGTGGACGTGTTCCGTAATGCGGATGCCGCTTATGGCGTGGCGCAGGAAGCGATTGCGATTAAGGCGAACGTGCTGTGGCTGCAACTGGGCGTCATTAATGAACAGGCTGCTGTGCTGGCAAAAGAGGCCGGGCTGAAGGTGGTGATGGATCGCTGCCCGAAAATTGAAATTCCGCGACTGGGCATGGAAAAGTAAACGTCTGTGGATCCTGCCCGTAAAAAAACCGGCTACTGCGCCGGTTTTTATCTTTCATCTTGTCAGGAAAAAGCCATCATGCTCAGTTACGCAGTCGCGGTGCCTGTAACTGGTTACGGATTGAGGCTGCCAGGTCATCCAGCGAGGCTTGTTCAGGATGTGAACGTGCCGCTTCATGATCGATCTGAATTTCAGCCAGGTAAGTGTGAACCGGCTGACCTTCTTCATCTTCCATCACGACATGGTACCAGGGAGCGGTACGCATTGAATCATCAGCAACGACATCATTGACGTCAGGCTTATCGAGCGAATATTGTGCATCAACATCAATAACCACACCCAGATAACCTAACATTCTGTGGCGGACCTGCTGTCCGATACCGTATTTACTGGCAATCATAGTCACCTCCCAAAAATAATTCATTAATCTCTATATGGAGATAAAACGGGCTATTTCAAGTTTTGACCACGTAATCTGCTTAAAATTCGCGGGCGTGCCGCCGCAACAGCACACCGTGCTTATTTTGTCAGTTCATTACCAGGCAGGCGAACCCTTTCAGATATAGGCCTTCAGGGTAAGCGCCGGTCACCGGATGGTCGGCTGCCTGACGGAACTGCTCGACGAACTGGATCTCACGACCGGCATCCAGCGCCGCATCAGCCAGAATTTTCTGGAATAAATCTGTTGGCAACAATCCGGAGCAGGAGAAACTCAGCAGAATTCCCCCCGGACGTAACAGTTGCAACGCCAGCATATTAATGTCTTTGTAACCACGGCAGGCGCTTGCCAGCTGGTTTTTGTTCTCAACGAATTTCGGCGGATCCATCACGATCATATCGAACTGCTGGCCTTCGGTGCGGTATTTGCGCAGCAACTGGAACACGTCTTCACGCACGAATTCTGCTTTCGACAGATCCAGTTTATTCAGTTCAACGTTCTGACGGGCCACGTCGAGCGCTGCCTGGGAGGTATCCACGTTGATGACTTTTGTACAGCCGCCCATCAGCGCAGACACCGCGAAAGCGCCGGTATAAGAGAAACAGTTCAGAACGTTGCGGCCTGCGGCATAATTACGTGCGGCAAGGCGGCTGTCACGCTGGTCAAGATAGAAACCGGTTTTGTGACCTTCTTTAATATCCACCAGCAGGCTCATTCCGTGTTCCTGAATCGGCAACAAGGCTGGAGGCTCGTCGCCAAATACGTGTCCCTGAGCCAGTTCCAGCCCTTCTTTTTTACGCACGGCCACGTCGGAACGATCCCAGATTGCACATTCCGGATAGCAATGTTGCAGTGCAGCAATCAGCGGGGCACGCTGATATTCCGCACCGGCTGACAGCAATTGCAGCACCAGGAAATTCTGGAAGCGGTCGATAGTGATACCTGGCAGGCAGTCGGATTCCCCAGCAATCAGGCGGTAACCGTCCAGTCCGTCGCGCTTAGCGATATAATCGCGCCAGCTCTGCGCCTGTTGTAAACGGCGGATGAAGAACGCGATATCAATGTCTTCATCTTGTTTGAATGTCCAGACGCGCGCACGGATCTGCGAGGACGGCGAATAGGCGCCGCGCGCCAGCCATTTTCCCTGACTGTCTACAATATCTATAGTCTCGCCGGAATTGGCTTTACCTTCGATGCGCGAAACCGCGCCGGAAAACACCCACGGGTGGCGACGAAGAAGTGATTTTTCACGGCCTTTGGCCAGAATTAAACGTGCAGTCATAAAATTAGGTTCTGTCGGTTCGGAGACAAAAAAGAGCGACATTGTCCGGTCATGCAGGTCAAATTGCAACGAACCATACCGCTAACGGAGAGAATATTATGGCAACAGTCAGTATAGCCGCCTATGTGTACGGCATGGTGCAGGGCGTCGGTTTTCGTTTTGCGACACAGCATCAGGCCACCGGTCTCGGTCTGACCGGTTACGCGAAAAATCTTGAGGATGGCAGCGTCGAAGTGGTGGCGTGCGGAGAGCAGGAGAAAGTAGATCAGTTGCTAGCCTGGCTAAAGCAGGGCGGGCCGAAACATGCACGCGTTGATCGCGTACTGAGTGAACCGACCGCGCCTGGCAATTACAGCGATTTTAAAATCAAATACTGAAATCTTTCACAAGCACTTCACCGGTTTCGGCAGGCCCGCAATTTTGGTTGCCTGTTTGGCCGGACCTTTCGGGAACAGCCGGAACAGATAGCGGCTGTTGCCTTTCTCTTCGCCATATTTCTGCGCCATTGCTTTCACCAGCATGCGTACGGCGGGAGAAGTATTGAATTCGAGGTAAAACTCGCGCACAAACCGCACGACTTCCCAGTGGGCGTCAGTCAGAACGATCCCTTCTTCTTCCGCCAGCAGCGGCGCCATGCCTTCCTGCCACTCCTGACTGTTTTTCAGGTAACCCTGAGCGTCGGTTTCAATAACCTGACCTTCAAACTCCAGCATACAACCTCAAACCTGTAAAAATGCGGCAGTTAGTTTAGCAAAAACGCCGGTCAGACAAAATAAAAAGCCCCGCACGCAGGCGGGGCTTCGATCCACTTCAGGCTTTATCAGTTACGTGATGACAGGCCCAGAATGCTCAGCAGGCTGACAAAAATGTTGTACAGCGAGACATACAGGCTGACGGTCGCCCGAATATAGTTGGTTTCGCCGCCATGAATAATATTGCTGGTTTCCCACAGGATTGCGCCTGCGGAGAACAAAATAAACAGGCAACTGATCGCCAGTGACAGCGCAGGAATTTGCAGGAACAGGTTAGCGATAACCGCCACCAGTAGCACCACAAAACCAGCCATCATCATCCCGGACAGGAACGACATATCTTTGCGCGTGGTCAGCACATAGGCTGAACAGCAGAAGAACACCAGCGCAGTGCCGCCCAGTGCCAGCATAATAATGTCACCGGCACCGACGGAAAGCAGCGAACTCAGCAGTGGCCCCAGCGTATACCCCATAAAACCGGTCAGCGCGAAGGCAGATAAAATACCCGCCGGGCTGTTGGCTGTGCGGTAGGTCAGGAACATCAGGCCATAGAAGCCAACGATGGTCAGCAGAAAACCGGGGGACGGCAATCTCAGAACCGTACTTGCTGTCGCCGTAATCGCGGATACGCCCAAAGTCAGTGCTAACAGGAAATAAGTATTACGCAGCACCCGGTGCGTGCTTAGCAACGAGCCAGCGCGTGATGATGACGAAGATGCAACGATACGATCCATGCGGTTCATAATAAAATTCTCACTTAAGCCCTTCATACTTTGTGTCGCAGATGCGTTGGCTTCGCCCGGTCACCCGAATCACTTACCTGTGTAAGCTCATCGGGACTCCCTCTCTTGCCGCCTTCCTGCGACCCAAATTATTTTGGGTATCTAATTGGAGTCGGTGAAAATACAAACAGGTTGCAGTGTAAGTAGTTGCGGTGCGTCATTAAAGACGTTTTACCCTTCTTTACCTGCCCGGAGCGGGGCACGGCGCGGTATCCTGACGTCAAAATCACCGAAATGATGCTTAAATCGCCGCTTGCGAACCGAATGCCTGTTTTTCAGGCAATCAGAACAGAATCAGGCTTTACAAGCGGATCGGCACTGTTTATAGTTCGCTTCGTTGCGGAGGGGTGGCCGAGCGGCTGAAGGCACCGGTCTTGAAAACCGGCGATGGGAAACCATTCGAGAGTTCGAATCTCTCCTCCTCCGCCATAAACAACACAAGAAAGCTGCTAAGCAATTAGCGGCTTTTTTTGTCTCTGTTATTTATGCCCGACTTTGTGTACGCGGTTTAAATGCTCATAAAATCAACAAACTAGACTGAAAATAATATTTGCATCTTTTTTCCGGTCTTGTATACTACGCCCCGTACTGAGCGACTGAGGTCGTAACGTACTTGTTGTTTACGGAGGGGTGGCCGAGCGGCTGAAGGCACCGGTCTTGAAAACCGGCGATGGGAAACCATTCGAGAGTTCGAATCTCTCCTCCTCCGCCATAAACAACACAAT
>NZ_JABAED010000002.1:0-78077 GCF_023701875.1 Rahnella sp. CG8 | reverse complement strand
AGGCACCGGTCTTGAAAACCGGCGATGGGAAACCATTCGAGAGTTCGAATCTCTCCTCCTCCGCCATAAACAACACAATAAAGCTGCTAAGTGATTAGCGGCTTTTTTTGTATCTGAAATTCCCCCTTTGCCCCTCCACTTATTCTTCAGACGGCTTCTTTCTGCCCGTATTGCCTTGGCGAACATCCCAGTGTGCGTTTGAACGCCGTACTGAAAGCACTTTCTGATTCGTACCCAAGTGAAAGTGCCACGGCTGATACCGGTTCTTTAGTATTCGCCAGCCGGTCGCCAGCCAGCAACATCCGCCAGCGTGTCAGGTATTCCAGCGGCGCACTGCCCACAGCCTGTTTGAATTTTTGAGAAAATACAGAACGCGACATACCCGCCCGTTCTGCCAGCGTTTGCACCGTCCAGCGCTGCGCCGGGTTTTCATGCATTGCATTCAGCGCTTTGGATAACTGCTTATCGGCCAGTGCGGCAAACCAGCCGCTGGTTTCACCTTCCGGCGCGTTATCGACGTGCATCCGCAGCGCCTGTACCAGCATCATGTGCGCCATATGCTGCGCAATAAGCAACCCGCCGGGACGCTGGTCACGCAGTTCCTGCATCATCCGTTCAACCGCCCAGCGCAGGCTGGCTCTGTCGGATTCTTTTGAGATATGCACCACCGGCGGCAGCATCGCCAGCAGGGTAGAGGCGTTTGCGCCGCTGACCGCAAACCGGCTGCCGGTGAGGAAGAAATCCTGGCCGCCGTTACAGGAAACCGTTCCGCCATCCTGCGCCTGCTGGAAAATGGGCCCGGCATCGACGGACGGAAGGCTAAGATCGCTGGCCAGCCGGAACGGGCGTCCGCTGGGTAACACAAAGCAGTCTCCGGCTTTCAGATGCACTGCGCCTGGCACGGAATCGACTGCCAGCCAGCATTCACCGCGAATAATCGCGTTACATTTAATCGACTGATAATGGTCGGGAAATTGCACCGACCAGGCGCCTCCGGCTTCAAAACCTTTGGACATATAACTGCGCGGCTTCAGCAGTGATAACACATCTGAAAGAGGGTCCATCAGCGACTCCGGACGATTGCAAAGATAATGCGGACATTAGCGCATAGATCGTCTTTCCTCCAGCCCCTATATTTTATGACGTAAGTCCTGGGCTTTTGTAGCCACGACAGGTTTAGCCAACAACGGGGAAATTCGCAATGCGTGTATTTGTGACAGGTGCAACAGGTTTTGTCGGTTCTGCGGTGGTTCAGGAATTGCTGCGGGCCGGTCATCAGGTGCTGGGGCTGGCCCGTTCGGATGCCTCGGCGCAGGCGCTGACCGACGCGGGTGCCGGTGTTCATCGCGGCAGTATTGAAGATCTTGAGAGCCTCGCATCCGGCGCCGCGCAGGCCGACGGGGTGATCCACACCGCGTTTATCCATGACTTTTCGAAGTTTCTGGAAAATTGTGAAAAAGACCGGCTGGCGATTGGCGCATTAGGCGCTGCGCTGAAGGGCACCCATAAACCGCTGATCGTCACCTCCGGCACGGCGCTGGTGAACAATGGCCGTCTGGCTACGGAAAATGATTTACCCGATCCGTACGGGCAAAATCCTCGCGTGGCGTCCGATCTTGCCGTCGCTAAACTGGCAGAGCAGGGCGTGCGGGTGTCACTGGTGCGTCTCCCGCCATCGGTGCATGGCGCGGGCGATCATGGATTTGTGCCGCTGCTCATTGCGCTGGCGCGGGAAAAGGGGGAATCAGCGTATCCGGGGGATGGCGAAAACCGCTGGCCGGCGGTGAACCGTTTTGATGCCGCGCAAGTGTTTGTGCTGGCACTGGAGAAGGGCGCGCAGAATGCGATTTATCACGCGAATGCAGAAGAAGGTGTGCCATTCCGTGAGATTGCCACCCTCATCGGTAAGCACCTGAACCTGCCGGTGGTGAGTAAAAACGGGCCAGATCTGGCGGCACATTTTGGCTGGTTTACCCATTTTGCCTCATTAAATAATCCGACCTCAAGTCAGATCACCCGCGATATTTTGGGCTGGAAACCCGTACATCAGGATTTACTGACCGATATTGATACCGCCGGATATTTTAAATAATCCCCGTTTTCTGTCCTTAAAAACAGGCCATTCAGAGGGCCTGTTTTGCGTTTTCCACCGTGGTTTTTATGGTGTTAATTGCTTAAAAAACGCCACGAATCACAAATCGGGAAGATAAAAACGTTACCCTATTGCCTGTCCGATGTTATGCGTTATGTTGATTTTTAGTTTCCCAAATGTAACTAGAGGTTAACAATAATGTCGAATAAATTACGTATCTCTCTGATTGCTCTGGCTGTAATGATGTCTTCCTCTGCAATGTCTGCATTACCTCAAGGCTACCCGGCTGACTATCAAAAAATCGTCGATGCGGCGACTAAAGAAGGCAAAGTCGTGGTCTATTCCACGACTGACACCAAAGCCGCTGGCCCGCTGATCCAGGGCTTCGAGGCGACGTATCCGGGCATTAAAGTCGAATACAACGACATGAACAGCACCGAGCTGTACAACCGTTATATCAGCGAACAGGCGGCGGGCGGCACCAGCGGCGACGTGGTCTGGAGTTCCTCGATGGATACCGCGCTGAAACTGGCGACCGACTACGCGCAGGAATATAAATCCCCTGAACAGGGGCAACTGCCAAAATGGGCAGTGTGGAAAGACAAAGCCTACGGCACGACGTATGAACCGGTAGTGTTTATCTATAACAAACGCCTGATCCCGGCCGGTGATGTGCCTGATTCCCATGCGGCACTGGCAAAACTGATCGCCAGCCAGACCGAAAAGTTCAACAAAAAAGTCACGACTTACGATATTGAGAAATCCGGTCTCGGCTTCATGCTGTCCGTACAGGATTTCAAAGCCGATCCGAATTATTTCAAAACGCTGGCTGACGTGGCCAAAGGCGGCTTAGCAGTGCAATCCTCTACCGGCACCATGATGGAACGTGTCTCTTCCGGCGAAAACCTGATCGGCTTTAACATCCTGGGTTCCTACGCCGAAGCCCGCGCTAAAACTGACCCGTCACTGGGGATTTCTTATCCGAAGGATTACACCCTGGTGCTTTCCCGCGTTTCCTTCATCAGTCAGGAATCGAAAAACAGCAACGCGGCCAAACTGTGGCTGGACTATGTCTTGTCCGAGAAGGGGCAGAGCATTCTGGCCAATCAGGCTGACATTCCCTCCATCCGTAACGATATCGAAGGCAAAAATGATATCGATGGTATGACCAAAATGCTGGGCAACGCGCTCAAACCCATCCCGGTGGATGAAACCCTGCTGGAATACCTGCAACAGAAAAAACGCCTGGATTACATCAAACAGTGGCGTACCGCTGCTGCCAAGTAGTGACATATCGAAGCGCGTCACTTTCCGCCGCGCTTCCTTTTTCCTGCCTGATTTCGCTCTCCTTGTTTCTAACCGAAGGGAAGTAACATGAATGCATTGCGCAGAAAGTGGCAGAGCCTGCCGCGCGGCATTGTGGTGTTGATAACGGCGCTGGTTATCTACATTCCGTTGTCGTTCATCGTGATACAGAGTTTCCTCTCCGCGCCGTTCTTTTCGCCGTCGAAAGAATGGAGCCTCGAATCCTTTGGATTCATCTTTACTGATCCGGATTTCTACAAGGCCCTGAAAAGCGGCTTTATTCTGGCCTTCGGGCTGGTGGTCATCGCCATCCCGCTTGGCGGTATTCTGGCGTTCCTGATGGTGCGTACGGATTTGCCGGGCAGACGCGTGATTGAACCGCTGATCCTGGTGCCGATTTTTGTGTCGCCGATGGTATTAGGTTTCGGTTACGTGGTGGCCGCCGGACCGGTCGGGTTCTTTTCACTGTGGGCACAGGCGATCCTCGGTTTCGTGCCGTGGAACATCTACGACATGTCGAGCATCGTGGTGATTGCCGGTCTGACGCATGTTCCTCACGCCTATCTGTATATCTCCTCGGCGTTGCGCAGCGTCGGGTCGGATGTTGAGGAAGCCGCGCGAACCGCAGGCGCCTCGCCGTTACAGGTGATGACGGCGGTCAGTCTGCCGATGGTGCGCCCGTCGATTCTGTACGCCACCGTTTTGCTGTTCTTCCTCGGGCTGGAAGTGTTCGGCCTGATGCTGGTACTGGGTGACCCGGAAGGCAACATGGTGCTGGCGACCTATCTTTATCAGCTGACCAACAAACTTGGTACGCCGTCTTATCATCTGATGGCTGCGGTTGCCGTGGTGCTGATTTGTATCACTATTCCGCTGGTGATGTTGCAGCGCCGCCTGATGCGTACCGCCAACCGCTTCGTGACGGTGAAAGGTAAAGCGTCGCAGGCGCGTGCTTTACCGCTTGGAAAATGGCGCTGGGTGGCCGGGGCTGTGGTGGCGTTCTGGCTGACGGTGACCATCGGCGTTCCGCTGATTGGTGTGATGCTGCGTGCATTTATCTCTAACTGGGGCGTCGGGGTTTCCATCTGGGATGAACTCTCGCTCAACACGTTCCGCACTATCTGGGAACAGCCGAACCTGCTGCGCGCTATCGTCAACTCGATGGCCATTGGCGTCATTGGCGGTGCGCTGGCAGTGGCCTGTTATCTGTTTATCGGTATTGCGATGCACCGTAAACCCGACGGCGTCACCCGTTTCCTTGATTACAGCGTACTGGTGCCGCGTGCGGTGCCGGGGCTGCTGGCCGGTCTGGCTTTCCTGTGGGTGTTCCTGTTCCTGCCGATGTGGCTCGATAACGCGCTCAAATCCGGCTGGCTTTCCGGCATGCCGTGGTCACAGTGGTTGCGCGATAACCTGGTGGTCTGGTTGCGATCGTTGCGCAGTACGATTTTCAGCGTCTGGCTGGCCTATACCGTGGTGTGGATGGCGTATGGTCTGCGGCTGATTTCCTCGACACTGTTGCAGGTCGGGCCGGAGCTGGAAGAGGCGGCGCGCAGTACCGGGGCGACCCGCGGGCAGATCACCCGTCACGTTACCATTCCGCTGTCGCGTTACGGCCTGATTGGCTCGTGGCTGCTGATGTTCCTGATTTTCGAGCGTGAATATTCCACCGGTGTCTATCTTCTTTCGCCGGGCACGGAAACCATCGGCTCGATGCTGGTTTCCCTGTGGGCGGCGGGCGCCATTGATATTGTTGCCGCGCTCTCTTTTATTAACATCCTGCTGGTGGTGTTAGGTCTGGGTATTGCCCTTCGTTTCGGAGTGAAATTACATGATTGAATTATCTGTCGACAATCTGCACCTGACTTATGGTGATAATCCGGTGCTGAAGGGCGTTTCCATGGATCTGAAACGCGGCGAAGTGGTGTCATTGCTCGGGCCTTCCGGCAGCGGAAAAACCACCTTGCTGCGTGCCGTCGCCGGGCTGGAAAAGCCGGTGAAAGGCACTATCGTCATTGGCAAAAACAAAGTTTATGACGGCACACCGCGCAGCGAAATTCCGGCCGAAGAGCGCAATCTCGGGCTGGTGTTTCAGTCTTACGCCCTGTGGCCGCATAAAACCGTGTTTGAGAACGTGGCGTATCCGCTGAAATTACGTAAGGTTTCGGCGGGTGAAATCACCCGGCGCGTACAGGATGTGCTGAATCAGCTGGGCCTCGGGCATCTGGGCAAGCGCCACCCGCATCAGCTTTCCGGCGGCCAGCAGCAGCGCGTGGCGATTGGCCGTGCGCTGGTCTACAACCCGCCGGTGATTTTGCTCGATGAGCCGCTGTCAAACCTGGATGCCAAACTGCGTGAAGAGGCGCGGGTGTTCCTGCGCGAACTGATCATTAAACTCGGACTGTCGGCGCTGATGGTGACGCATGACCAGAATGAAGCGATGGCGATTTCTGACCGTATTCTTTTGCTCAACAACGGCAAAATTGAACAGCAGGGTACGCCGCAGGAAATGTACGGTTCGCCGAAAACCCTGTTTACCGCAGAATTTATGGGCAGCAACAATCGTCTGCACGGCAAAGTCACCGAAGTGCGTGAGGGTAAAGCGCGTATCGAAGGCAGCGACTGGGTGCTGTGGGGGCTGGCGGGTGAGGGGGTGCAGGCCGGGCAGGAAGGGACGGCGGTGATCCGCGTCGAACGCGTGGTGCTGGCCGACGGGCCGGGCGAGAATCAGCTGGAATTACCGCTTCTGACCAGCATGTATCTCGGTGACCGCTGGGAATATCTGTTCCGCACAACCGGTGATGATTTTGTGATCCGTGCTTACGGCACCGACGTGCGCGACCCGCAGCATTGCCGTCTGGCACTTCCCGAAAACCATGTGTGGATCTTCCCGAAACAATAAGTAATCGCAGGGAGCGGTTCAGCGCCGCTCCCTGAAATACTTCTGTCATTTCCCGCGAGTAAAATTCTGTTTCTTCTCTAAATAATGCAGAATAATCATGAATTTAACTTCTCGTTCACTTATTGGTAAAATGCCATTCAACAGATTGTTTCGATCGGGTTTCATCAAACGTCCGCGGGGGATCCTTTTCGGGGTAATTTGCGTTATCGCCCTGTTTTCTGCTTTGCAAATCTTCTCCACCGTGGTGCTCACCAAAATCCTGCAGGATGCACATAACAACGTTATTGCGACCGAAAGTCTGCGTCAGCAGCAAGCCGTCATGGATAAAGCCCGTATGGAACTGCTGATGGCCAGCGACAAACTGAACCGTGCCGGTATTTATTACATGCAGGATAAAGAAACCGGCTCGGTCGGGAGCTGGAACAGCCTGATGGAAGAATCGCTGGGTTCGCTTGCCGCGTCGCAAAAAGCGTTTGCACAATTCGAAGGTATGACGAAAAACGCCGATACGGCTGCCACCGAGCTGAAATCCAGCTATCAGATGTTCTACGACGGCTTGCGGGAACAGGCGAACGGTCTGCAAAAGAACAACAATATTGATTCCTTCTTTGAAGTGCCGGTCCAGGCGTTTCAGGATGACTTCAGCCAGAAATATTATGCTTATCTGGCGGTTAATGAGCACACAGCGGTGTCCCTGAGCGACCGCTTACTCAATGCGCTGACGCAGGCGAAAACGCTGTTTATGGGCGCGCTGGTCATTCTGGCGGTGATTGCGGTGCTGGTCTGGCGCGGTGTGTCTGCGTGGATTATCCGTCCGTTGCAACGCATGATCGGGCACATCAGCGTGCTGGCTGCCGGGGATTTATCGCGCGATGTCGAAGATGACCACGCGCGGGTGATTGAAGTCCGCGAGCTGGGTGTCAGCCTGCGCAACATGCAGCACGGCCTGCAAAAACTGGTCAGTGAAGTGCGCGATGCCTCCTCGCATATCATGATCAATATCAATCAGATGGCAAAGGGTAACGAGGAATTATCGGCACAGGCCGCCATTCAGAGCGAAGAACTCAGCGCTGCCACTGAACACATCACCCATCTTAATGAACGTGTGAAAGAAAACGCCGCCTATGCGTTGCAGGCCAGTCAACGCGCCGAGCAGGCGAAAGGCGTGGCGACGCGCGGCGGGGAAGTGATGGGGCAGGTGGATACCGCGATGAAAGAGATTGTCAGCCAGTCTTCAGAAATGAGCAGTATTGTCTCGATGATCGACAGCGTGGCGTTTCAGACCAATATTCTGGCGCTGAATGCGGCGATTGAAGCGGCGCATGCCGGGCAGCACGGACGCGGGTTTGCTGTGGTGGCGAAAGAAATCGGTGTGCTGGCGCAAAAGAGCAGCCATTCGACGCGCGGCATTCACCAGCTGATTGATGATTCCGTGCAGCAAATTGATCGCGGTTCGGCATCCGTTACGGTGCTGGGGCAAAGTCTGGAAGAGATAATTCATATCTTCAACGGCCTGAGCACGTTAGTCAGTGAGATTTCGGCAGCGACGTTGTATCAGGGGCAAAGTGTTCACGATGTCTCCGAACGCATTACCGCGCTTAATCATGTGACGCTACAAAACGGCAAACTGGCGGATCATGCGGCGGCATCTTCCCAGCAGTTGCTGGACCAGTCGCAGCGTCTGGAAAAAGCCGTGGCGCGGTTTGCCCTGACCGCCGCGTGATGCCCGGTTATTTCTGATGCCACACCAGCATGCTGCCTTCGCTGTGTCCGGTCACCGGATCCGTCGCGGGCAGCGGGACGGCGTTCACCGCTTTGGTGCGAGCCGCCAGTTGCGGCAATTCGTCATGGCATAAATCGGCTTTGATGCCCGGCGGATACGCGCCGACCAGCATAAAATCGTCATCGGCAGAAATCTGTTTATGGCCGATTCCGGCCGGAAGCAGTAACACATCGCCGACTTTCACTTCGATAATATTGCCGTGCTCGCCGCCCAGTTGCAGCTTCGCCGTACCGGCAAAAACACCCAGCACTTCAGGTGTGTTGGAATGAAAATGCGTAAAGGTATAGACGGGATAACGCCACTGCGGCGGCCAGCCGTTGGCGCGGAAAAGGTGTTCGAGATAGTCGGCATTATCGGCGGTATCAGGCGGAATGACGCGGTGATAAATCAGCACCGGTAACGTATTATTCGGCACACCGCCGTCGGGTTTATCAATCCGCAGAGTATCCATGGCAACCTCCCGGGGAGTCGCGAAGCCCGTTTGGGGTATCGGCATCAGGGCTATAACACCCAGCAAAGTCACAAACCGGCGTCGATCCAAATGCATCAGTAATAGCTCCTTGTCGAGCAATCAATGGCTTACCTCTTTCATGTATAGATCAAAAAGCCCTGAATATCTTCTTTTTGCACACATAAAAATGCATGTCAGGCCGCGCTAAAAATCTCCATTCCGGTTATCAGAAAAAACTTAAAATATGGTGCAATTAATAAATAGAAGTCATATCGGCTGGCTAAATCCCTTATGTCTTCTATGCTTAACAATACAAAAATACTCAGGAGGAGAAGTTATGAACAAGAAAATGTTACTTGTGGTTGCTACAGCAGTTTCGGTACTGGCAGGGTGTCAGACTTATGACCGTGCGGCGAGTTACGTTAAAGAACCGGTAGTCAGCGATGTGAAAGTCGGGATGACGAAATCGCAGGTTCGTGCCATTGCAGGACCACCGTCAACGGAAGCGACGCTGATCCACGCCAAAGGGACTTGTCAGACTTATGCGGTCGCCCCGCGTGATGGTAAAGCACAGACCTACTTCGTCAGCTTTAACGACACCGGTCATGTCATGAACAAAGGTTATCAGTCCTGTTCAGACTACGACAAAGACCCGCAGGCTGCTCAGTAATACGTTTTCCTTCCCCTCGTGAGAGGGGAAGGAGCCGGAATTTAAGCCTTCTGCGTCACAATCCTCACGCCGACTTTACTCACCCGATTTCCTTCCATTTCCGCAATCGTCCACGTCAGTCCGTCCCATTCGATATGGTCACCGATCACCGGTTCGCCTCCGAGCAGCTTAATGACGAAATGTCCCAGGGTTTGCGACTGATCCACGGTGTCTTCCAGATTCAGGCCATATAACTGAGAAATCGCATCCAGCGGGGCATCGGCCTGCAGAATGAAATCACCGAAGAAACGATCATCAAGCACCACTTTATTGCTGTCGCTGAACAATTTACCCAGCTCCGGTAAATCTTTTTCCTGTCCGATGACACACAGAATATCGCCTTCCTTCAGCCGCGTACTGCCGGTCGGATGCAGCATCTCTTTGCCACGGAACAGCGCTGCAATCCGTGTCGCCTGCGGCATTTGCAGATCACGCAGTGCCGCGCCGACGCACCATTTATCGGAGCCGAGCTGATACACGAACTGTTCCCAGTCGTTATACACATCGATATCCAGACCGACGCGGGAAATCGGCGTCGGTTGCGGCGGCACCAGCACTTTGGCTTTTTTGGCCGCAAAGCCTAATGACGTCCCCTGAAGCAGCAAGGAGACCAGCACGATAAAGAAGGCGACATTAAAATACAGCGTGGCATTAGGCAGTCCGGCCATCATCGGGAATACCGCCAGAATGATCGGTACCGCACCGCGCAGGCCAACCCACGAGATAAAGAAGCGTTCGCGCAGGGTAAAGTTTTTGAACGGGATCAGGCTGACAAACACCGACAGCGGACGTGCCAGCAGGATCATCCACAATGACAGCGCCAGCGCCGCGATGGCAATCGGCAACAGATCGCTGGGCGTCAGCAGCAAACCGAGCACCAGGAACATACCAATCTGGCTGAGCCATGCCAGCCCGTCGAAGGTTTGCAAAATACCGTGACGGTTGCGGATCGGCATATTGCCGAGCATCAGGCCGCACAGATACACCGCCAGAATGCCGCTGCCTTCCAGTGACATGGTTGCCGCGTACACCAGCAAACCACCGCTGAACGCCAGCAGCGGATACAGCCCGGCCGCCAGCGTAATCTTATTAATCAGCTTGTGCAGCAGCCAGCCGCCGCCCACACCAAACACAATGCCGAGGCCAAACTGGCGCACCACATCCACCACAAACATCAGGCTCAGGCCGTGTTCGCCTTTGGAAATCATGTCGATCAGGGTGATGGTCAGGAATACCGCCATCGGGTCGTTGCTGCCGGATTCAATTTCCAGCGTGGCGCTGACACGTTCGTTCAGACCTTTACCGCCAATCAGCGAGAAGACGGCTGCCGCATCGGTTGAACCGATAATCGCGCCAATCAGTAAACCCTGCATCAGGTTGATATTGAATAACCACGCGGCGGCCAGCCCGGTCAGACCGGCGGTAATCAGAACGCCGACCGTCGCCAGCGACAGCGCGGGCCACAGGGCAACACGAAAGGAAGAGGCGCGGGTACGCATGCCGCCGTCGAGCAAAATCACTGCCAGCGCCAGGTTGCTGACCAGATAGGCGGCGGGGTAATTATCAAACGCAATGCCGCCAATTCCGTCGATGCCTGCCAGCATGCCGATCGCCAGGAAAATGACTAAAATAGGGATGCCAAGCTTAGAAGAGAACGAACTGAGCAAAATGCTCGCTGCGACTAACAGGGCGCCAATAAAGAAAAGAGTATTAATCGTGCTGGCGTCCAAGAGCGTTCTCCTTGTAAGGCATGAGTGGTGCGGGGGCGTGCGGTGTCGTCATCAGTGACAATACCTCTAATTTATCAGGAAAATGAGCGCGTTGCTGAGGTCATTTAGGATTTTTATTAGTTGCACTTAAGAATAAAAAACTATGCTTAAAGATGAGCGATGTCTACGTGCAGTTCATCAAAAAGGAAACCACAATGAGTGAATTTACCGGTGTACACCGTGAGGTGATGAAAGATGGCGCGATCAAACATGTGCTTATCCGCGACGCACAAGGCAATGAACAGTCGATTGCGGCAAAAGATTACATTTCGCAAGGGATCGAGCCAGATCTGAATGAGTTGCCCGAAGTCGGCACTGACAGCGAATTTCCGGTGGCGGGTAAAGGCTGACACAGGGATTTCCCCGCAGTTAAACTGCGGGGCTTTGCAGGATGAAAGGATTACACGCCCAGGCGGTCGCGCAGGGAATAATACGCTGCGCCCAGCATGGTAAATGGCACCTGGAAATTGCGGCCACCGAAGAACGGCATATGCGGTAAACGGGCGAACGCATCAAAACGTTCGGCGTCTCCGCGCAGCAATTCGGTGATGAGTTTCCCGGCCAGATGCGTCAGCGTCACGCCATGCCCGCTGTCACCCTGCATGTAATAGATGTTATTTTCCAGCCGGCCAAATTGCGGCAGGCGCGATAACGTCAGCAGGAAATTGCCGCCCCAGCGGTAATCAATCTTGACGCCTTTAAGCTGCGGAAAGGTGCGGTTAAGTTTGGGCAGGATCACCGAATCGATATTCGGCGGATTTTTACCGCCGTAGGTCACACCGCCGCCGTACAGCATCCGGTTGTCAGCGGTGAGACGGAAATAATCGAGCAGATAATTGCAGTCTTCGACGCAGTAATTGTTGGGCAACAGTGAGAGTGCCATGTCATCCGACAGGGGTTCTGTGGCGACAATCTGCGAGCCACACGGCATGCTGAGACGCGTGAGGCGCGGCGCAAGCTGCTGACTCAGATAGGCGTTGCCCGCCAGAATCACATATTTGGCGCTGACCTGACCTTTGGCCGTGTGCACTAACGCCGGTTCGCCGTGGTCAATGCGCGTGACTGCCGAGCCTTCAAATATACGCCCGCCATGACGCCGCACCGCTTCGGCTTCGCCCAGCACCAGGTTCAGCGGATGAAGGTGGCCGCCATTTTTATCCAGCAGCCCGCCGACATAACGGTCGGTGGCGATTTCGCGCCGCACGGCGGTTTCATCCAGCAGGGTCAGTTCAGTATGGCCGTAACGGTTCCACAGTTTTTGCTGGTCGCGCAGTTTCGAAAGCTGGCGTGCACTCAGCGCGGCAAAAATACAGCCGGGGCGATAGTCACAGTCGATGGCATACTGATCGATGCGCTGACGGATGATGTTCGCCCCTTCAAACATCATGCTGCCGAGCATATCAGCGGTCTGCCGTCCGTAGCGGTCTTCAATCACATCAATATCGCGGCTGTAAGAGTTGACCACCTGCCCGCCGTTACGCCCGCTGGCGCCCCAGCCGACCCGTGCGGCCTCAAGCACCACCACATCGTAACCGGCCTCACACAGATATAAAGCAGAAGAAATGCCGGTAAAACCGGCACCGACAATGCAGACATCGCACTCAATATTGTCTGTCAGTTCCGGCCACGGCGCGTGGTCGTTGACAGAACCGGCGTAATAGCTGTCGGTGTGCGGCACACCGGCAGCTCGGGGACTTCCTGTTTGAGCAGTCATGATGACATCCTTCTTCGGGTTCCCGTTGCCACGCCCGGAGCCGATGACAACTAGAAGGTATTAGGGGTATGCGCGCTGACAATCCTGCAAATCCGCGTCGAAATATTACTGAAGCTATGAGGGTTCGCGGTGTTAATGGCATAACTTTGCCCCGCACGCAGCGGGTAACTCTGACCGTTGACGGTTAAGATGATTTCTCCTTCTAACAGGGTGCCGACTTCCTCGCCCTGATGTTTGATTTTGTCACCTGTGGTGCTGCCAGGCTGATAGGTTTCCAGCAACATGGCAACGGTATGGTTTGGCGTGCCGTTGTGGACCATGCGCATGGACACGCCGCGGCTGCCGATTTCAATTAAATCCGCCGCATTAATCACGATACGCGGCGCGTTACTTTTATGTTCTTCGGCGAAAAACTCCGAAAGTGACAGCCCGTAAACCCGCAATAACTTTTGCAACGTACTGACGGCGGGGCTGACTTTATCCTGTTCGATGGTGCTGATGGCGCTGTGTGTCAGGCCAGACAACTCGGCGGCTTTGCGCTGTGACATCCCGAGTTGCTGGCGAATTTCAGAAAGCCGGCGACCAGGCGCCAGACTGACTTCGCTCATCCGTTTATTCCTCTCGTGCGCTCCGGGCCTGATGGCCCTTGCGACAGGCAGCGATAAAAGCGTTAAACAGCTGACGCGACACCGGGTCGGTCAGACTGTGCCATTCCGGATGCCACTGCACACCAAGGGCAAACGGATGATTGCGGACACTCACGGCTTCCACCAGATTGTCCGGTGCGCGTGCTTCCACGGTCAGTATGTCACCCAGACGGTTGGCTCCCTGACCGTGAAGGGAGTTCACCTGAAACTGCTGATAATCGGGTAATAATTCCGAAAGTAAGCCGCCCGGTTCGATATGTACCGGATGCACGAGATCATACTGATTGTCGTGCGGCAAGGTGGTGTCTTCGCGGTGATCCATATAGCCCGGCACGTCTTGCACTTTACGGTGCAAACTGCCGCCGGTGGCAACCACCAGTTCCTGTAATCCGCGACAGGCGGCGAACAGCGGGATTTTTTTATCCAGCGTCGCGCGAATCAACTGCAAACTCAGGCGGTCACGGCCGGGATCAGCCTGCTCCTCGACACCTTCTTCACCGTACTGATGAGGCTCAATATTGCTGGGGCTGCCGGTGAGGAAGATGCCGTCGAGACCGCGCAGAATCTGGTCTATCGCGCCTTCGCGCGCTGCCAGTTCATGTGGCAGACAAACGGGAAGGGCATCGGCGTTGAAAATGGCGTCCAGATACTTTTCGTGGACAGTCAGGGCAGGATTTTCATCAACGATGTTTTTACACATGACTACCCCAATGACCGGTCTGTAGCGCGTCTCTTTTCCCGCAGATGCCGTGGAAAATATATTGCCCATAATACCGCCTCGTTGAGTAGATGAATTGGCTGACAGTACGTGCCTCCCCGCACATTACTGCTCAGAATATTGACCTTGTATTGACCAATTTAGCAGCGCTCAGGTCGCTTTTCAAACTGATATGTTGCGATAATGTACATGTTGCAAATAATTAATGTTAAGGCTAGGGTTAATGATATGGCCGTTATTTTGAGCAATAAACGGTTTGAGCATAAAAGAGCTTTGAGTAAAAAACTGAGAGGATCCCCACTCCATGAGAGCACAGCGTTGAACAAAGTGATGACCCGGTAAAGATAACCGGCTGGCACCCTGTTGGAGCCTGATATGCCGGAAACCAGCAAATGGCGGAAAACCTATGCAAGCGACTGAACTGATGAATGAAATTAAGAAAGAGATTAGCGGGACCGAGCCCCTCGCTAAGCACGTTGAAGAGCGAAGTAGCGCGTTCCAGGATGAAGTATCCCAATACCTGGAGCGTCACCCGCAAACCCTTCACGTCGACGTCCTGCTCACCGATCTCAATGGCTCCTTCCGCGGCAAACGCGTTCCCGTCTCAGCACTCCGTAAACTCGAAAAAGGTTGTTATTTCCCGGCATCGGTCTTCGCCATGGACATTCTCGGTAATGTTGTGGAAGAAGCCGGACTAGGCCAGGAACTGGGCGAACCCGACCGCACCTGTGTGCCGGTTCCCGGAACCTTAACGCCATCGGCTTCCGACCCTGAACATACCGGCCAGTTGCTTCTGACCATGCTTGACGAAGATGGCACTCCCTTTAACGTTGAACCACGCAATGTGCTTAATCATATCTGGCAAACATTGCGCCAGCGGGGCCTGTTCCCGGTGGTAGCGGTAGAGCTGGAGTTCTATCTGCTCGACAGGCAGCGTGATGCGGAAGGCTATATTCAGCCACCCTGCACCCCGGGGACGCAGGAACGCAGCATGCATACTCAGGTTTACTCCGTCGATAATCTCGATCACTTTGCGGATGTGCTCAGTGACATTGATCGTCTGGCGCACATTCAGGGGTTACCTGCGGATGGCGCGGTGGCGGAATCCTCACCGGGCCAGTTCGAAATCAATCTGCACCACAGCGAAAATATTCTGCGCGCCTGTGATTACGCCCTGATGCTCAAACGTCTGGTGCGTCTGGTGGCGGAAAATCACGATATGGACGCCACCTTTATGGCGAAACCTTACGATGAATATGCGGGCAGCGGGATGCACATCCATCTCAGCGTGCTCGACGACAACGGTAAAAACCTGTTTGCCAATGCCAGTGGCGAAGATTCTGAACTGATGAAACGCGCGCTCGCTGGCATGATTGCACTGATGCCGGCCTCTATGGCGGTGCTGGCGCCAAACGTCAATTCCTTCCGCCGCTTCCAGCCGGGCATGTATGTGCCGACGCAGGCGTCGTGGGGGCACAATAACCGTACCGTTGCCCTGCGTGTTCCTTGCAGTGGAACCGCCGATCACCGCGTGGAATATCGCGTGGCCGGTGCCGATGCTAACCCGTATTTAGTGGTCGCCACCGTACTGGCGGGCATGCTGTATGGTCTGGACAACGATTTGCCGTTACCCGAACCGGTCACCGGTAACGGTCTGGAACAGGAAGGTATTCCGCTGCCTATCCGCCAGAGCGATGCGCTGTATGATTTTGACGATCAGCCTGCGCTGAAGAAAATCCTCGGCGAACGTTTCTCACACGTCTATCACACCTGTAAATCCGATGAACTGTTGCAGTTCGAGAGAAGGGTGACGGAAACGGAGATAGACTGGATGCTCCGCAACGCGTAGCACGGTTAACGAATACGCGCATTATGTTCAATACTGGAAAAGAATTTGTAACGCAACGCCTGTGAATGTTGTCATTCATGCGTGATTTGTGCAAAATACGCCGCACTGCAGATAACCGACGCTTAAAGGCGCCGGTTATTTTTTTTGTATATGCAGTACCCAAACTAATTCAACAGAGGCCGGACCCAGATCCGGATAGATAACAAGGTTCGTGTGCGATCCCAAATTAAAAACGGTCGCCACTATGAGGAAATGTAATATGGGGCAATACTTCAAACCTGTACCGGTGCCTGCCGGTGCTTCTGTCAGCTGCGGTCACATTCGCACAGCCTTCACCTCCGCGTTCAGCGACGTGAAGATCTACCCCCCGTTTACTGGTAATAACTCCCGAAGTTTTCCCTGTACGTTGCTTTCAGAGGCGTTTAAGCGCCCGGTGTCTGCAATCCAGGGAGGGCTGAACCATGTCTGCTAATGCATCTGCCGCTCCGGCCACTCAGCGTGTACAACTGCGTAAAACCCTGACACTGGTTCAGGTTGTCATGATGGGGCTTGCCTATCTGCAACCGATGACCATTTTCGATACGTTCGGCATTGTTTCCGGCCTGACCGATGGTCACGTCGCGACAGCGTACATCTTCGCGCTGATCGCCGTTCTGTTTACTGCCGTGAGCTACGGCAAACTGGTGCAGCGTTTCCCGTCTGCCGGTTCTGCTTACACTTACGCGCAAAAAGCTATCAGCCCGCACGTCGGCTTTATGGTCGGCTGGTCATCACTGCTGGACTACCTGTTCATGCCGATGATCAACATCCTGCTGGCGAAAATCTATCTGGAAGCCATTTTCCCTGGCGTGCCGTCATGGATATTTGTGGTGGCGCTGGTCGGCATGATGACCGCCTTCAACCTGCGCGGCATCAAGATTGTGGCGAACCTGAACAGCATTATCGTTGTGGTGCAGGTGGCGATCATGGTGGTGTTCCTGGGTCTGTTAGTGCGTGGCGTTTATATGGGCGAGGGGATGGGTACGCTGGCAACCACTAAGCCATTCTTCAGTGAAAATGCGCATGTAGTGCCGATGATTACCGGTGCGACCATTCTGTGCTTCTCATTTCTGGGCTTTGACGGTATCAGTTCACTGTCTGAAGAAACGCCAAACGCGGGCAAAGTCATTCCGAAAGCGATTTTCCTGACCGCGCTGATTGGCGGCATCATCTTCGTGGTGGTGTCTTACTTCCTGCAACTGTATTTCCCGGACATCTCGCGCTTTAAAGATCCGGACGCGTCTCAGCCTGAAATCATGCTGTACGTGGCAGGTAAGTTCTTCCAGTCCGTCATTCTGTGTTTCAGTTGTGTAACCGTTCTGGCATCAGGCATGGCCGCACATGCGGGTGTTTCCCGTCTGCTGTACGTGATGGGCCGCGATGGCGTGTTCCCGGAAAAACTGTTCGGTTACGTGCATCCGAAATGGCGTACCCCGACGTTCAACGTATTGCTGGTCGGCGTTGTGGCGATGTCTGCGATAACCTTTGATCTGGTGACAGCGACCGCGCTGATTAACTTCGGTGCGCTGGTGGCGTTCACCTTCGTGAACCTGTCGGTAATTTCACAGTTCTACATCCGTGAAAAACGTAACCGTACGCTGAAAGATCACATCAGTTACCTGATCCTGCCGGTGATTGGTGCGCTGACCGTCGGTGCGTTGTGGCTGAATCTGGAATCGAGTTCGATGACTCTGGGCTTAGTCTGGGGCGCGATTGGCCTCGGGTATCTGGCGTTCATCACCAATGCGTTTCGTAAGCAGCCTCCGCAGATGAGCGGGGAGATTGCGCCGGAAGCGTGATTTTTGCCCTTTGAAAAGGGCAGGAAACTTTCTTTGCAGAAAGGCCGCTGCAATGGCGGCTCTACTTTGCAGAGGTTGCTGTGATTGCGACTTTTCAAATCTGATCGAGAATATTTCGGTTTCTCACGAACGGTGATTATTGAATGTGTCGCGCCGAAACCGAACAAAGGGGGAAGTGCTTTCCCCCTTTGCATTCCCCCCGCTTTTTTCAACACGCGCTACCGCAGGCATGACGGACATATTTCCCGGCAACAGTGAGTGGCGTAAAATGTCATCGCTTCGCGATTCCCTCATTTCAGGTGTCGAGCCTTGGGTCTCGAACCGTTCATTCGGTGCCATTTTTGATCACGCCAATACACTTTTCTAAAAGATGAAAAACAATCCGACTTTGAATTTGAGATCGTGCGGGCGGTTCAGAAATCTTGCTGAACGGAGCGGCTTCGAGACCTGTGGCTCGAAGACCGAGAGAAGGAACCGCGCAGCGGCAAGATTTCCAGCCTGTCGCTGTGCTACCTGAAACATTGTGACCAGCGAAGCGCGCAGTGAAAAAAGCGAGGAGAGTCGAGAGAGGAAAAGCACTTTCCTCTCTCGTCGGTTTCGGCACAAAAAGCCGCATGGGAACTGCTTTTGAAAAACCGAAATTCTCACTATTCCGGAAGGGGTTGTTCGGGAATCCCCAAAAATTAACCCACCAGTTTCTTTCCGTATTCAAACAGCGCCTTGAGAAGCGCCATCTTCTCAACATCCCCCTCATGCAAGTTATAGAGCGATTCAAGCTCTAAAATGTACGCCTGCACACGCTCGTCTGTGAGTTTCTCCTGGCGATGCAACATCCAGCGTTTCTGTTCGGCATCGGTCAGCGTGGCAGGGTAGTTGCGGGCGCGGAAACGAAACAACAGCGGTTCGATGCGGGAATCATTAAAGGTCAGATCCAGCGCGGGAAGGTTCTCCGGACGGGTTTCCACAATGATGCGCATGGCCGCGCGATCGGCATCGCTGAAAAAGCCGTCGTAAAGGCGGGCGTCTACGTCATCGGAAGGCGTAAACGGCTCTGCTTCAGCAAACATCGTGACCACTTTCTCGCGCACCTGCGGGTTCTGACGCAGTAACTGCAAATTCTCAAGACAACGCTGACGGTCAATACCCAGCCGTTCGGCATTTTCCGGCAACAGTGTTTTGGCCGGTGCCAGCACCGGACATTTGTTGATGTGCACCAGCTTGACCGGCAACGGAGATTGCCCGGCCTGCAACGCCTCGCGGCGACTGTACAAACGTTCGCGCATCTCATCAGGATTGAGATCTAACAGCGTCGACATATCACCGGCCAGATCGCACATGATCACGGCGTTCTTGTTTTCAGGATGCCACGCCAGTGGTGCGACCCACGCGGTATTCCCGCGCGCCGCGCCGAACATACCGGAAACATGCACCAGCGGGGCCATGGCAGGAATGTCGATCAGGGTATTGAGTTTATGTTTGCTGCGATGCTCGAGCAGGAAGCTGAACAAACGTGGTTGCGCCTGTTTCACCAGCTTTGCCATAGCGATAGTGGCGTAGACGTCGGCCATCGCGTCATGGGCATTTTCGTGTTCAATGCCGTTGGCTTTGGTCAGATGTTCCAGACGGAAGCTCGGAAAACCGTCATCATTTTCCGGCCAGTTGATGCCTTCCGGACGCAGCGCATAACAGGCGCGCATCACATCCAGCAGATCCCAGCGGGAATTGCCGTTCTGCCAGCTGTAGGCATACGGATCGTAAAAGTTGCGATAAAGGATATTACGGCTGACTTCATCGTCGAAACGGATATTGTTATATCCGACAATGCAGGTGCCCGGTACGCTGAAAGCTTTATGGATTTGCGCGGTAAACTCTGCTTCAATCAGGCCGCGTTCCAGCGCCACTTGTGGCGTAATACCGGTGATCATCACCGCTTCAGGTTCAGGCAGATAATCGTCAGAAGGGCGGCAATAAATCACCAGCGGTTCTTCAATAATATTGAAATCTTCGTCAGTTCTCACCCCGGCAAATTGTGCCGGGCGATCCAGCGCCGGGTTTTTACCGAATGTCTCGTAATCATGAAAATAAAAAGTTTTTTGCGGCTTGTCTGACATGACGGAAATAACCTTAATCAGTGCGGAATGAATGAACTCGACGGCGACTAGGATACCATCCGCCACAATGAAGTCATGACAAAATGCGCAGGCATGGAACACATCATCAAAATCTGCCCGTTGTTCCGCAATACCGCACCGATCCCCCAAATCCCTGACAAAAACCAGGGTGATCCCCTCTGGTAACTCGGCTAAACTACCGCCTTCTTTGAATTTACGCCTTACGGCAGGCTCAACGTGCGTCTCGACAAGAAAATTTCTGCGCTGGATAACGTCATTTACCGTAATTACAGAATGACTCACGCCCTGCGGATCGCGGTGGCATTTATTCTGACATTCCTGATTGTCCGTCTGACGAAAATCCCCGAAGGTACCTGGCCGCTGATCACCCTGGTCGTGGTGATGGGACCGATGTCGTTTTGGGGAAACGTGCTTCAGCGGGTGCTGGAGCGCATTACCGGCACGGTATTGGGTTCCGTTTCCGGGCTGATTGCCTTATGGCTCGAGCTGTACTCTTTTCCGCTGATGCTGGTGTGGTGCGGAATTGTGATGTTTGTCAGCGGCTATCTGACCCTTGGCAAGCGTCCGTATATGGCGCTGCTGATCGGCATTACGCTGGCGGTGGTGTGTGGCGCAGGGCCGGGCGATATGAATACCGCGCTGTGGCGTTCCGGCGATGTAATTTTCGGTTCCCTGCTGGCGCTGCTTTTCGCCAGTATTTATCCGCAGCGCGCGTTTATTCACTGGCGCATGCAGATGGCCGATTACCTGATGTCGCTGAACAAACTCTACAGCGCGTGGTTATCGCCGAATATGCTCGAACGCCCGCATCTGCACGGTAAAATGAAAACGACGATGGGGCAGATGGTCAAGATGCGCGCTCTGTTCGCTCCCGCCAGTAAGGAATCGCATATTCCGCGTGAAGTGTTTGATGCGATCCAGACCCTGAGCCGTAATCTGTTGTGCACGCTGGAACTGCTGGCCGATGCCTACTGGAGTTCGCGCGAAAGCCATTTCCTGATGCTCAATGCCCGCACGCTGCGCAGTGCGCAACTGCTGATGCTCAATACGCTGGAAAAGCTCAGTCTGATGCTGATGAACGGCACGCGAGGCGACGAACTGACGATCAATCATCAGCTCAACGAATCTGCGGAAGAGCTGAAAGCGCTGATGGCGGAAATGAATGCAGCAAATCATCTGGAAGCGCAGGTGTATGGCTACGTGTGGCTGAGCTCACAGGTGGCGGAACAACTGCGGGCTATGGGCGACCTGATCACCATGACGATGCAAAAAGAAGACGCTCAAATAATCAGCGGTAAAACGCCGAAAGCATGAAGGGATTTTTGTCTGTGGCCTAAAACGGGTAAGATGGCGTTATTGGACGATTATCTGAGCGCGCAGCCCGATCTTTGCTACTCTTCTGCTAGCTGACAGTTAAGGCAGGACAAGCGGTTGCGACAAGTCAGTCACTGAATCTGTGTAACTTAATCGAAGGTGTTAAAATGGACAATATCAATAAGCCGAGTTTCCAGGACGTTCTGGAGTTTGTGCGCATTTTCCGTCGTAAAAACAAATTACAACGCGAAATTGCTGACAACGAAAAGAAAATCCGTGACAACCAGAAACGTGTTCTGCTGCTCGACAACCTGAGTGATTACATCAAACCAGGTATGAGCATCGACGAAATTCAGGCGATCATTGCCAGCATGCGCGGCGACTATGAAGATCGCGTTGATGATTACATCATCCGCAATGCGGACCTGTCGAAAGAACGTCGTGAAATGTCCAAAAAGCTGAAAGCAATGGGCGAAATCAAAGCCAACGAAACCAAGTAGTTTCGTCGCGACCGAATACAAAAACCGGGTTGATGCCCGGTTTTTTTACGCCTGTTGTTTACCTTATTCCAAAACGCGTACCGGTTTTCCGGCCAGAAACGCCTGAATGTCTTCGACGGCTTCGGTGAAATACACCTGATAATTGCCGTCTGAAACGTAGCCCAGATGCGGCGTCGCCAGTACGTTGGGTTGCGTTCTGAAAGGATGATCTGCCGGCAGCGGCTCGACATCAAACACATCCAGTCCGGCACCGGCAATCACACCCTTTTGCAACGCACTGAGCAGGGCGGGCTGATCGACAATCGCGGCGCGCGAGGTATTAATCAGCAAGGCGGAGGGCTTCATCTGCGCCAGTTCCTGCGCACCCAGCAAGCCGCGCGTGCGTTCGCCGAGCACCAGATGAATGGACACCACATCGCTGGTTTGCAGTAATTCTTCTTTCGATGCGCAAAGTGTCACACCCTGTTCCGCCGCGCGTTCTGCGGTCAGGTTCTGGCTCCACGCACACACATCCATACCGAACGCCTGCGCGATATGTGCCATCTTCTGACCAATTTTTCCCAGTCCCAGCAGACCAAGACGTTTGCCTCTCAGGCCAAAACCCAGCGTGCTTTGCCACGAGCCGTTGTGGCGAAACGCATTATTTTCAGTCATCAGATGCCGCGCCAGCCCGAGGATCAGTGCCCATGTCAGCTCAACCGGCGCAGACTGCCCGCTGCCGGTGCCACAGACCGTCACGCCATGCTTTTTCGCCGCCGCGAGATCTATTGAGGCATTGCGCATACCGGAGGTGATCAGCAGTTTCAGTTTGGGCAAACGGGTAAACAGCGCGGCGGTGAACGGTGTGCGTTCACGCATAATCACGACGATATCGGCGTCTTTCAGGGTTTCAGCGAGGGTATTTTCATCAGCAATATGTTCCGTCAGCGCCTGGCATTCCACCTGCGGTGCCAGTGAGCGCCAGTCAGCCAGCGAAAGGGAAACGTTCTGGTAATCATCAAGAATGCGGCATTGCAGTGGCATGGGGATCCCTTATCTGAAAATCATGATAAAGAGATATAGCACTGAAACTGCCGGGAGGTGAAGTG
Organism: Rahnella sp. CG8; assembly: GCF_023701875.1. NCBI lineage: Bacteria > Pseudomonadati > Pseudomonadota > Gammaproteobacteria > Enterobacterales > Yersiniaceae > Rahnella > Rahnella sp. CG8. The sequence continues at coordinate 55,266 of NZ_JABAED010000002.1, read as the reverse complement.
TCCCGGTAAGCCCCTTTCCTTTATGCGGCGCAAAAGCCCTGCATAAAGGAAAGGGTGTAAATGAATCTGATGGGGGAAAGCCCTTTAGCGGGGAAAGTGCGGGAGGAGACCGCCGCAGCGGGCGGTCTGACAACATTAATGCAGATGTGAAAGGCTCGGTGCGCTGATGCGCAGACCGTCTTCGCTGAATACCATGCAACGTTTAGCATCGAACCAGGTGGTCAGGCTCTGATAAGGGTTGAACGCCATGTCGCCCGGCAGCAGCATTTTGAAACCGTCGGTGCCATAACACTGACCAAACAGATAGGTGCTGTTGCCCAGCCGTTCAACCACTTCGCAGTTAAATTCCAGCACGTTTTCAGTTTCCTGCGACAGCAGATGTTCAGGTCGGATGCCGAGCGTCACTTTAGCGCCTGCTGCCAGTTCGCTGGTGTTCAGCGCCAGCGTCAGCGTCTTCTCCGGCGTCAGGCGCACTTCGAGCCGCTCCGGCTGCCAGCTCAGCACCTCTGCAGGCAGAAAATTCATCTTCGGCGAGCCGATAAATCCGGCCACAAACTGATTCACCGGGTTGTAGTACAGATCCATCGGCGCGCCTGTCTGCTCGACTTTGCCGTAATTCATCACCACGATTTTATCGGCCAGCGTCATGGCTTCGGTCTGATCGTGCGTCACGTACACCATGGTGGTTTTCAGTTCCTGATGCAGCTTGGAAATGTGTAAACGCATATCCACCCGCAGCTCGGCATCCAGGTTAGACAGCGGTTCATCAAACATAAACACTTGCGGATTTCGCACAATCGCACGACCAATCGCGGTGCGCTGGCGCTGACCGCCGGAAAGCTGTTTCGGTTTTCTGTCCAGCAAATGAGAAAGTTGCAAGGTTTTGGCAACCATCTCCACCTGATGACGAATTTCCTCTTTCGGTACGCCGTTGACTTTTAGCCCGTAACCCATGTTTTCCGCAATGGTCATGTGCGGATACAGCGCGTAAGACTGAAACACCATCGCCACGCCACGCCGTGAAGGGTCGACGTCATTCACCCGTTGCTCGCCAATGTAAACGTCTCCTTCCGTAATATCTTCCAGCCCGGCAATCATGCGCAGAAGGGTGGATTTCCCGCACCCCGACGGCCCGACGAAAACGGTGAACTCGCCGTCTTCAATATCAATATTGATGCCATGCAACGTCACTGTTTTATCGAAACGCTTGACCACATTTTTAAGTCTGATGCTGGACATGTTTGACCTCATGAATAATTCATACCGCTGATGTTTCGGACTATAACCACCTTGTGTAAGCGTTTGCACAGGCGGGTTTGAATTTTGGAGAGAAGATCACACAATGCGCATCTTTTTGTAGTGATTTATGGTGTGTAAGTTTAACGTATAACATAGTTTTTAAGGCGACATTCATCATTACTAAATCAGATTTTAAAGGGTTGTTTGTATAAAGTGTTGACTGACTGTCGTTACGTACCCTACAAAAATGTTATACCTTCACATTCAGGAGCGACAATGAAAATTACCCACCTTACTGCCCTGGTACTGATGTCATTAAGTCTCAGCAGCCAGGCCGTCCGGGCAGCAGAGGGACAGTTACTTGTCTGGGAAGATATTAAGAAATCTTCCGGTATTTCCGACGCGGTGAAAGATTTTGAAAAAGAGAACAACGTCAAAGTTGTGGTGCAGGAAACGCCTTATGCACAACAAACGGAGAAATTACGTCTGGATGGTCCGGCAGGTATCGGCCCCGACGTCGTCGTGATCCCCAATGATCAGCTGGGCACGGCAGTGGTACAGGGTTTACTGGCGCCACTGAATCTCGACAAAGCATTTCTTGCGAGCTTTACGCCGCCAGCCTTGAACGCCTTCCAGCTTAAAGGCCAGACCTATGGTGTGCCGAAAGCGGTGGAAACGCTGGTGCTGATTTACAACAAAGATTTGCTGCCACAGGCACCGGCGACCCTCGACGAGTATTACACCTTCTCCAAAGCCGAAAGGGCGAAAGGTAAATATGGTCTGTTAGCCAAGTTTGACGAAGTGTATTACGCCTACGGCGCGATGGCCTCGATGGGCGGCTATATATTCGGTAAGGATGCTAAAGGCGAAATCAACGTCGAAGATATCGGCCTGAATAAACCGGGCAGCATTGAAGCCATTACTTACCTGAAGAAATTCTATGCCGACGGATTATTCCCGGCAGGGATTGTCGGCGATAACGGCCTGAACGCCATCGACTCGCTGTTTACTGAAAAGAAAGCGGCTGCGGTGATCACCGGTCCCTGGGCCTTCCAGCCGTATGAAGCTGCTGGCATTAACTATGGCGTGAAAGCGCTGCCGCTGTTGCCAAACGGCAAACCGATGAGTTCTTTCCTTGGCGTAAAAGGTTATGCGGTTTCAACCTACAGCAAGCAAAAACCGCTGGCGGAAAAATTCATCACCTTCATCAACCAGCCGAAGTACGCCAAAGTGCGCTACGAAGTGACCAAGGAAATCCCGGCACTGACGGCGCTGGTTAATGATCCGATGATCAAAAATGATGAGAAAGCCAACGCGGTGGCCGAACAATCCACCCGCGCCACGGCGATGCCGGGTGTACCGGAAATGCAGGAAGTCTGGGGGCCTGCGAACAACGGCATCCAGTTGGGTGTGACTGGCAAACAGCCGGTTGATGCCGCGCTGAACGACGCGGTGAAAAATATCCAGATGCAAATCGAAGCGGCGAAAGCCAGCAACGAATAACCGGCAACGCCTGCTGAAACCCACGTATGTCTGACCGGAGGGAGTGATTTCACTCCCTCACCAGTGAAAGGAACATCTTTGTGTCTATGCGTCTTCATGAGGAAAACCAGGCGCCACTCTCTGCCAGCCACCATGCACCGGTGGCGCTGGCTGTGGCGCTGATCCCCGGTTTTGGGCAGTTTTATAACCGGCAATGGGCCAAGGGAATACTGTTTTTTATCATTCTTATTTGTTTCGCCGGCGTCTTCTATGATTTCCTGCGTCAGGGATTATGGGGTTTATATACACTGGGCGAAGAAGTGCCGCGTGATAATTCGATATTTCTGCTCGCCAAAGGCATTATCAGTCTGCTGATTGGCGCATTCGGCGTGGCCTTTTATTACTGGAGTCTGCGCGATGCGTGGGCAAATGGTAAACGCCGCGACCAGGGGATGGAATTACCCAGCGTGCGCAAGCAATATCATTTGCTGCTGCGTGAAGGTTTCCCTTATCTGATGATTACGCCGGGCTTTATTTTGCTGGTGTTTGTGGTGGTCTTCCCGATTATATTCGGCTTCTCCATTGCGTTTACCAATTATAATTTATACCACACGCCGCCGGCTAAATTAGTCGACTGGGTGGGGTTCAAAAACTTTATTAATATCTTCACGCTCAATATCTGGCGCTCGACCTTGCTGGATGTATTGCAATGGACGGTGGTCTGGACCGTGCTGGCGACCACGCTGCAATGTACGGTTGGCGTGATGCTGGCAATTCTGGTGAACCAGAAAGATTTACGCTTCAAGGCGCTGATCCGCACCGTGCTTATTTTGCCGTGGGCGGTGCCGGGTTTTGTCACCATTCTGGTGTTTGCGGGCATGTTCAATGATTCATTCGGTGTCATCAATAACGGCATTCTGGCTGCCTTAGGCATTGAGCCTAAAGCCTGGCTGACCGATCCGTTCTGGACCAAAACGGCGCTGATCCTGATGCAGACCTGGCTGGGCTTCCCGTTTGTGTTTGCCATGACTACCGGCGTATTGCAGGCCATTCCGAACGATTTATATGAAGCCGCGACAATGGATGGTGCCAGTACCTGGAAGAAACTCAAAACCATTACATTGCCGCTGGTCTTATATTCCATTGCGCCGATTATTATCACGCAATACACCTTCAACTTTAATAACTTCAATATTATCTATCTGTTTAATAACGGCGGCCCGGCAGTGGCCGGTTCGAATGCAGGCGGGACGGATATTCTGGTGTCGTGGATATATAAACTCACCATGTCATCTTCACAATATGCCATTGCCGCGACCATTACGATTTTGCTGTCGATATTTGTGGTCGGTATTGCTCTGTGGCAATTCCGCTCAACCAATTCATTTAAACAAGATGATATGGCGTAACCGGGGGAAGGGCATGAGTAAGAACAGCAGTATTAAAAGAAACCGGTTTATCCGCCTCGGGCTGAGTTATTTCCTGTTGCTGATTGTGGCGGTGATCATTATTTATCCGCTGATCTGGACCGTCGGCGCATCACTGAATGCCGGTAACAGCCTGCTCAGCACGTCGATTATTCCGGAGAACGTCTCGTTCCAGCATTACAAAGACCTGTTTAACGGCGAAGTGAATTATGTCGGCTGGTACTGGAACTCGATGAAAATCAGTTTCCTGACCATGATCCTGACCCTGATTTGTGTCAGTTTCACCGCCTATTCTTTCTCGCGTTTTCGCTTTAAAGGCCGCAAAGACGGGCTGATGCTGTTTCTGTTATTGCAGATGATCCCCCAGTTTTCCGCGCTGATCGCCATCTTTGTGCTGGCGCAGTTACTCGGGCTTATCAACAGTCATCTGGCACTGGTGCTGATTTACGTCGGCGGCATGATCCCGATGAACACCTATCTGATGAAAGGCTATCTCGACGCCATTCCGAAAGATCTGCATGAATCAGCGCGGATGGACGGCGCGGGCAATTTCCGCATTTTCATCGAAATCATCATGCCTTTGTCCAAGCCGATTCTGGCCGTGATCGCGCTGTTTTCCTTCACCGGACCGCTGGGTGATTTCATTCTTTCCAGCACCATTTTACGCACGCCAGATAAGTACACCCTACCGATTGGCCTGTACAACCTGGTCGCGCAAAAAATGGGTGCCAACTACACCATGTACGCCGCAGGCGCGGTACTGATCGCCGTGCCTGTCGCCATTTTCTATCTGGCTTTACAAAAATACTTCGTTTCCGGCCTGACGGCTGGCAGTACAAAAGGATAATCCGATGACTTTCTTTTCTAAGAAGATTTTCAACAAAAGCGCAATGGCCTGCGTGCTGCTGGCGGTGTCATTTTCCGGGGTGGCGCAGGAGGTGGTGATTAAAAAAGTCGCCAACGTCCCGGCGGATTTCATCAAAGGTGCGGATATCTCGACGCTGATTGACGTCGAAAAACACGGCGGCAAGTTCTTTGATCAAAACCACAAGCAGACCGACGCGATGGTGATCCTCAGACAAAACGGTTTCAACTACGTGCGTCTGCGCTTGTGGGTGGATCCGAAAGATGCGCAGGGGCATCCGTACGGTGGCGGCAATAACGTTCTGGCCACCACGCTGGAGCTGGCGAAACGCGCCAAAGCGCAGGGTTTTAAAATCCTGCTCGATTTCCATTACAGCGATTTCTGGACTGATCCGGGTAAACAGTTCAAGCCAAAAAGCTGGGAGAAAATGGATTATCCGCAACTGAAAACTGCCATTCATGATTACAGCCGCGAGGTGATCGCCAGATTCCGTGCACAAGGCACCGTGCCGGATATGGTGCAGGTTGGCAACGAAATGAACGGCGGCATTTTATGGCCTGAAGGCAAAAGCTGGGGCGCGGGCGGCGGGGAGTTTGACCGTCTGGCCGGGTTGCTGAATGCGGCGATTGCCGGTGTGCGTGCTGATGAAAAAAATCCTTCTGATATCAAAATCATGCTGCATCTGGCCGAAGGCACTAAGAACGACACCTTCCGCTGGTGGTTCGATGAAATTAATCAGCGCAAGGTGCCTTACGACGTGATTGGCCTGTCATTTTATACCTACTGGAACGGTCCGGTTTCCGCGTTGCAGACCAACATGGACGACATCAGCAAGCGCTACAACAAAGACGTGATCGTGGTGGAAGTGGCTTACGGCTATACCACCAAAAACTGTGATGCGGCTGAAAACAGCTTTACCGAAAAAGAAGCCAAAGACGGCGGCTATCCGGGCACGGTGCAGGGGCAGGCTGATTTCCTCAGCGACATGATCAAAAGCCTGGTCGCGGTGCCGGATCATCGCGGCAAGGGTCTGTTCTACTGGGAACCGACCTGGATCGCCGTTGACGGCGCAGGCTGGGCGACCCCGGCCGGGATGACCTACATCAACGACCACTGGAAAGAGGGCAATGCCCGCGAAAATCAGGCGTTGTTCAGCTGTGACGGTCAGGTTCTTCCTTCCATCAAAGTCTTCAATTAATCCCTTTTTCCCCGGCTTGATTGGCCGGGGAGTTGATATTTCTTAAAGTTCCTAAGGACCCAAGCATGACGAAATTTCCTCTTCTGAGCAGTAAGATTTCCGGGCTATTACATGGTGCGGATTACAACCCGGAACAGTGGCTGGAAAGCCCCGATGTGCTGATTCGCGATGTCGAAATGATGAAAGAGGCGCGCTGTAATGTCATGTCAGTCGGGATTTTTAGCTGGTCAGCGCTGGAACCTGAAGAAGGTCATTTTACCTTTGGCTGGCTGGATCAGGTGCTGGACAAATTGCATGAAAATGGCATCTCGGTATTTCTCGCCACACCAAGCGGCGCACGTCCGGCGTGGATGTCGCAAAAGTATCCTGAAGTTCTGCGTGTCGGGCGTGACCGCGTAAAAGCACTGCACGGCGGGCGTCACAATCACTGTATGAGTTCGCCGGTGTATGCCGAAAAAGTGCAACTGATGAACAGTGCGCTGGCGAAGCGTTACGCCCATCATCCGGCGGTGATTGGCTGGCATATTTCCAACGAATACGGCGGCGAGTGCCATTGCCATTACTGCCAGACCCGTTTCCGCGACTGGCTGAAAGCCCGTTACGTCACGCTCGATGCGCTGAATCAAGCCTGGTGGAGCACTTTCTGGAGCCACACCTATACCGACTGGGCGCAGATCGAATCGCCGTCGCCGCAGGGCGAAAGCGGCATTCACGGCCTGAATCTCGACTGGCGTCGTTTTAACACCGATCAGGTCACGCGTTTTTGCAGCGAGGAAATCCGCCCGCTCAAAGCGGAGAATCCGGCGTTACCGGCGACCACCAATTTCATGGAGTATTTCTACGATTACGATTACTGGAAACTCGCCAGCGTGCTGGATTTCATCTCGTGGGACAGCTATCCGATGTGGCATACCCGCAAAGATGATATCGGTCTGGCGGCGTACACTGCGATGTATCACGATTTAATGCGGACGCTGAAACAGGGACAGCCGTTTGTGCTGATGGAATCGACGCCGAGTTTCACCAACTGGCAGCCGGTCAGCAAACTGAAAAAGCCGGGCATGCATATTCTGTCTTCTTTGCAGGCGGTCGCTCATGGTTCGGATTCTGTGCAGTATTTCCAGTGGCGTAAAAGCCGCGGTTCGTCAGAAAAATTCCACGGCGCGGTCGTCGATCACGTCGGGCATATCGATACCCGTGTCGGCCGCGAAGTGTCGGAACTGGGCGGGATTCTATCGGCGCTGGCTCCGGTGGCGGGCAGCCGCGTAGAAGCCAGAGTGGCAATTATCTTCGACTGGGAAAGCCGCTGGGCGATGGACGATTCCCTCGGACCGCGCAATCAGGGACTGGAATATGAAAACACGGTTGCCGGACATTACCGTGCGCTGTGGTCGCAGGGCATTGCGGTCGATGTGATCAATGCCGATTGCGATTTAACCGGTTACGACCTGGTGATTGCGCCGATGCTGTATATGGTGAGGGCAGGCGTCGGCGAGCGGATCACCGCGTTCGTGCAGGCCGGCGGGCGGTTCGTCGCGACTTACTGGAGCGGTATCGTTAACGAAAGCGATTTGTGTTTCCTCAACGGATTCCCTGGACCGTTGCGTCCGGTACTGGGTATCTGGGCGGAAGAAATCGACAGCCTGACCGACGATCAGCACAACAGCGTCAGCGGCACTGAAGGCAATGCGCTGGGGTTAAACGGCCCGTATCGCGCCAGCGAATTGTGTGAAGTGATCCACCTGGAAGGTGCAGCCGCACTGGCGACGTACGGTGACGATTTCTACGCCGGCACGCCCGCCGTGACCGTGAATCTGTTTGGCAAAGGGCAGGCGTATTATCTGGCTTCCCGAAACGATCAGCAATTCCACGCCGATTTTTATACCGCGCTGGCGAAAGAAATGAAGCTGCCACGGGCGATAGCCACCGATCTGCCTGAAGGTGTCACTGCCGCACGACGCACCGACGGTGAAAGTGAATTTATCTTCCTGCAAAACTATGCCGCCGACAGCCAGACGGTGACATTGCCGGATGATTACCGCGATATGGTTCACGGCGGTATATTACCGCGCACACTGACGCTTCCGGCATTCGGTTGTCAGATCCTGTCGCGGCGTTTATCTGTTATTTCTTAACCCATTATTTTTAACAGCGACGTGCAATCAGGATTTCCCGGTTGCACGTTTTTTTTCATTCCTGAAAGAGAGTGTTCATCATGGTAAATATTAAAGACTTTATGCATGTATTCTCTGCGAAGAATAAAACGCCTGACAATGAAGTGCCGCCATCGACTGACGTAGCGTTATTAATTGATGCACTCGGCGGGCGCGATAATATTGTGAATGTCGATGCCTGTATTACCCGCCTGCGCGTGACGGTAAAAGAACTTAAGCGCGTGAACTCCGGTGCTATCCAGCAGACCGGTGCGATTGGCGTGGTGATCATCGGTCAGGAAGTACATGCGATATTCGGTAAGCAATCCGACAGCCTGAAGAAATTAATGACTGAGAAGTTTGGACTGAAAAGTAATTAAACGCTGTTGCTGAAATAATCCCAAAAATAAAGGCAGCCCGACACAAGGCTGCCTTAATTGTTTCTGCTTTTTATAAATAATAATGATGCTGCTGTGCGGAGAAAAAACGTAACGATCCCCTACAAGAGAAATTAAGTTTTTATCTGTCGCTGTATAACAATGAGGATATTTCTTTTTGTACAATATGACTTCACATTTCCAAAATTATTGGAGTTGTAGCCAGGCGGCAAGTGAACGAATCCCGATGAGCTGACTGAAGTCAGTGATTCGGGTGAGTAAACGTAGCCAACGCAGCAACAGCTTCAAGAATGAAGGAAATTTACCACCAGGCTTCCACCTGAACCCCAAAGTTCCACGTATCCGCTTTGGTATGGTCGTCAAACGTATCGCCATGCTCAGAATCATTCAGATAAGACGCGAACACACGCAATTCAGGGCGTGACATAAACTCCGGACCGGCTGCCAGACCCATCGCTAATGTATATTTCTGACCGCCTTGCTTGTAGTTCGAGCCGTTCTTGTAATCATCTTTCTGATAGAAGGTACCGACTTCACCGATGGTACGCACGTATTCTGTCCACTGGTATTGCGCGCGGCCTACCAGAGAAACCAGCTCAGTCGTGTCGGTGTAATCCGTGATGTTTTCTGCATGGCCGTAGGTCAGCACATGGTTGAGGCTGAACTTACTGGTGATCGGAATCAGACCGGTGATGATGCCACGATAGCCGGTGGCGTCATTGGTGTAGTTCCACATATCGTACCAGCCACCGCCCTGCGAAATCATGTTCTGCGCCAGGCCCTTATCCGCGTACTGCAACACCAGTTTGTTATAGCCGCCCCACATATCCTGACTGATTTCACCGGTCAGCATCACGCCGTTATCCGCATCGTACAGGCCGCCGTACTCTTTCTGGTCATGCGACAGGTTTGGCATGGCGTAGTCGGCACCGATTTCCATCCAGGCACCGCTCCACGGTTTGATCCCGGCATAACGCACGTCGATGTAGTTAATGTTCACATCGTTATTGCCATCCACGCGGTAATCCACGTCATTGGCATCGCCACGGATCCACGCCAGAGAAAGCGCACCTTCACCCATTTTCAGGTTCTCAATACCGGCACCGGCACCGGAAATGTTCCAGTATTTGGTATCGATGATGTGTAAGTCGTGGCGCTGGTAATAACGTTTACCGCCCCAGATCACTGCATCTTTATCCCACGGCACCAGTCCTTTGATTTGCAGATTCAGCTGACGCAGGCCGAACTGTGCATCATCATTCAGGGTGTTTTCATCATCATTGGAGCCGTCAGACACCATACTGACCATCGAGTCGACGTAAAAACTCACGTCGTCTTTCTTGTAAACTTCGCTGCCCAGTTCGACTTCGCCGTAGGTGTCATCTTCGTTACCCAGACGCCCGACTTTGTTTTTCTGGAACTGTTCCAGACCGCCACCGCCAGAAACCCCCAGCCCCGAACGCAGATATCCATGGAAATCAATATCATTTGCCACAGCAGGGCCCGCTGTGATGGCGAGGGAAACCGCCACAGCCAGAGTGCGTAAGTTGTGTTTCATTTTTTTTCCTTATGATTGTATGACGTTCACATTTACGAAATCTATAAGATACCCAGAAACAATAATGATCAATTTTACATATTGTGAAATGTGAGATATGTCTACAACTTATGAATTAATGATAAATCAGGAGTGATGTAAATCACGATTATATGCAATGTTAACGTATAACTTATGCAGCAACGAACGCCCGGATTGAACTTTTAAATGAGATCCCGTACGTTGGCTCGATTATCATAAGATTGAGCAAAATCACGGGCTGCTGTGTGGGGAAAGAATGAAATCAAAAAGTTCGACATTAGAAGATGTTGCCCGCTATGCCGGTGTTTCGTACCAGACGGTTTCGCGGGTGTTAAACAAATCGGCCAATGTTTCAGATGCCACGCGTCTGAAGGTCGAACAGGCCATTGAAGTTCTGCGCTATGTGCCGAACCGGCTGGCGCAGCAACTGGTTGGAAAGCAGAGTTTTACCATCGGACTGGTCACCACATCACTGGCGTTACACGCGCCGTCGCAAATTGCGGCGTCAGTGAAAAAATATGCCCATCAGGCCGGGTATCAGGTGTTGATTTCAATGATTGATGAGGACGTCAATCAGAGCATTCAGGACTCCATTAACGAGCTGAAATCACAACGCGTTGACCGCATGATCATTAACATCCCGCTGGAAAGTGCCGAGGCTGAGCGGATTTATGAAAACAACCGCGACATTCTGTGTCTGTTTCTCGATGTCGACCCGACCAGTCCGGTGTTTAACGTCTGCTTTAATCCGGCTGACGGGTCGCGTGCCAGCGTGGAATATCTGCATGATTTAGGGCATCGGGAATTTGCCTTGCTGGCGGGGCCGGAAGATTCTGTGTCTTCCCGTTTGCGTCTGAAAAGCTGGCAGGAAACGCTGGCAGAGAAGGGCATTCAGCCGGTGACTGTCATCCACGGCGACTGGAGTGCGAAAAGCGGTTATTACAGCGCGTTGCAGATTTTGCGTGAAACTCCGCAATTCACCGCCATGCTGGTGGGCAATGACCAGATGGCGCTGGGCGTCATCAGTGCGCTGCATCAGCACAATGTGGCCATTCCGCAGCAGGCGTCGATCATTGGCTACGATGACACGTACGACAGCGCATTCTTCCATCCGTCACTGACCACCGTGTCACTGGATCTCGATTTGCAGAGCAAAGAGGCGGTTGAACATTTACTGGCCGAAAGTGCGGAGGTGATGTCATCCAAAATTCTGCCTGCGAAACTGGTGGTGCGTAATTCGACCCGTGCGCCCGGGCAGCAGGATAAAGATCTCAATCAGATAGCCGATCAGCTCGATCTTCTGGCGCGGCAGTTGCGGGGCCAGTAAGAAAACGCTTTAATTCCCGGCTTATTGAAAAGCAGAATGAAATTTCCATTGAAACATCAGATGAACAGGCAAAAGGACGTGATGAAATGACGCTATGGCAGTGTTATGTGCAGGGCTGGAAAAAGTATGTGGATTTCCGTGGTCGGGCGAGCCGCAAGGCGTTCTGGACCTTTGCGCTGGGCAATTTGCTGATTATTATTTTGCTGACGATGGGCGTGTCATTCCTGTTCGCGCTGGCGGGTAATCCTTACAGTATTTTCTATGCAGGTGTCGCTTACACCCTGTTTGCGCTGGCGACGGCATTACCGTTGCTGGCGGTCGGTGTCCGGCGTATGCACGACATCAACCGTTCCGGCTGGTGGTTTGGTGGCGTTTATCTGGCTGGTATTGTCTCGCGCCTGCTGAATACGATCCTGATGCAATACGCTTCACCGGAAACCTATGTCTGGATGAAAATCACGCTGGGCATCGTGCTGGGCTGGATCCCGCTGCTGGTGATGGTTTTCCTGTGCTGCCAGAAATCACAGCCTGCGCCGACCACACAAACCCGCATTGTTGAGTAACGTCACGCTGAAAGCATTATTGCGCATTTAATCCGACAAGTTTGCCGCCAGTTGCGCGGCAAACACCTCCAGTTTTGCCAGCCCCCACGACCAGTCGCCGAATCCTGATTCCACATTGATATGTCCTGCTTCGCCGATATCTGCCAGCTCGCAGCGCCACGCCTGTGCCCAAAATTCCGCGCGGGTAAAGGTCAGCAGCGGATCGGTATGGCTGGCGATCAGCAGCCCCGGCACGGCCAGCGGTGCAGGGAGAATGTCATCACCCAGTCCGAACCGCACAGGCTCGGCGGGGGCGACCAGCATGACACCCGCCACGCGTTGCGGATGACGGTTCGCCCACACCAGACTGGCAAGCGCGCCAAAACTGTGGCCGATCAGCAGCAGCGGGGATGTCGCCTGTTTTTGCTCGCGATCGATGGCGGTGATCCAGCCCTCGAGATCAACCTGCGCCCAGTTGCGCTGTTTTATACGCAGCCAGTGCGGATGCTGCTCATGCCAGCGGCTTTGCCAGTGTCCGGCCTCGCTGTCACGTAATCCGGGCACCAGCATGCGGGTGAATTCAGGGGACGAATTCATTGCGGGAAAGCCATCAGCACGGTGGCAATCGCCAGCAAATCAGCACTGCCGCCGGGGCTGAGATTGCGGGCGATCAGGGCGCGGTCCATCTGCTGCAAATCCTCTGTCTTCCAGCCCGTTATCAGCAACCGGCGGGCGTAGTCCTGCACGAAATGTAATCCGTCCAGCCCGCCGCGTGCTACCAGATTGGTATCGGGGTTATAGGCCATCAGGCGCAGCAAAGCATTAAGACTGCGGCGCCCGGAATGGCTTTCCTGATACCAGTACGGAAAAACGTGACGGCGTAAAGTGAGGAACCCGCTCTGCACTTCGCCACGGGCACCGGTCATGCCGTGCGCCATAAACAGCCGTTCACCGGCAGTCACCGGCTGGCGGCAGCTTTGCAATTCACGTTCAACCAGCCCTTGCGTCATGGCGGCCACTTCAGCGCATAAGCGGTGGCGGGTCAGTGGCTGGCTCTGGCCGGTCAGCCTGCCTGCGGCGGTGCACAATAATCCCAGTGAAAAGATGCCGCCTTTATGCGTATTAACGCCTTGTGTGGCACCGAACATCGCCTGTTCGCAGGCTATTCCGGTCGGGCGGATGCGCGTCAGCATCGTCTGCGCCGGTTGCAGGAAATCCTGCTGACCAAGGGCGAAAAACTGATGCAGCCAGGGCGTGATGGCGTCAATGCTGCGCAGAAACAGGGGTAAATCCATGTCGCGGTGCGAGCCGTTATTGGCGCTGTCGACCAGTCCCGGTTTGGGCGTCAGCCACACTTCACGGCGCAACGCCTCTGCCGCCAGCGTGGCGATGTCCGTGCAGGCGGGGTGTTCAGCGCGTGCGGTGCCAGCCATCAATCAGTGCCTCCACTTTAGCGATAACGTCCACGAGCGGGTGCTGACGTGAACGGGCGCAGGCATGCGCAGGACCGTCGCAAATCAGGCAGCGGCGGCTGGCATTGTCCAGCGAACGGCGGCCAACAACACCCGCCTGCGGGCAGATCACATCGAAATCCCATAAACGCCCGAGGGCATGCGATTGTTCCAGTTCAACCGTGGCCGCTTTCACTTCCGGCGCAGGATGTGCCACGCACCAGAATGCTTCGGCGCCGGTCGGCAGCCAGAAAACCTGATGTTTCAGCACCGGCCAGCCGTGTTGCAGCAGCATAACTTCGGCACGTTGCAACGCCTCGCGCATCACCTGACGCCAGGCCACGGAGTCTTTCACCGGCCCCGGCGTCACCAGCGTGAGTGAAATCAGCGGTTGTGAGAATTGAGTCAGCCAGTCGGTTTGCCGTTTGGCACGCAGTTCCTTTGCTGCCAGCAAATCCTCCAGGCTGACGCCTGCATCCGCAGGCGTCATGATGGTCATTATGCGTCCTCTTTTACCTGATGAACCACGTCGATCACGCTGCCGTCGCGATAGCGGATAACGCCCACCACACGGTCAGTGAATTCAATCGGTTTCGGTTCGCCGGTCAGGGAAATCGCCCGCTGATACAACGCTTCGATGTCCATGATTTTCATGCCAGCCTCTTCCAGCCGCTGACGGATTTCAGGACGCGCCGGATTGACTGCGATGCCGTGGTCAGTCACCAGCACATCGATGCTTTCCCCCGGTGTGACGCGGGTGGTGACGCGACGTACGACTGTCGGAATTCGGCTGCGCAGTAAAGGCGCGACGACAATGGTCAGATTGGCCGCACTGGCGACATCGCAATGACCGCCGGACGCGCCACGCATAACGCCGTCGGAACCCGTGATCACGTTAACGTTAAAGCCGGTGTCAATTTCCAGCGCACTCAGAATGACAATATCCAGTTGATCGCAGCTCGCGGCTTTGGCTCCCGGATTGGCATAAACGTTGGTAGAAATCTCGATATGCTGCGGGTTACGGCTAAGTGACGCCGCAGCCTGACCGTCGAAACATTGCGTATCCAGCAACGTTTCAATCAGGCCTTTTTCATGTAAATCCACCAGACTGCCGGTGATGCCCCCGAGGGCAAAACGGGCGGTGATCTGGTTGCGTTCCATTTTCTCTTCCATGAAACGGGTGCAGGCCGTAGCCGCTGCGCCGGAACCGGTTTGCATTGAAAAGCCCGGCTTGAAATAGCCGGAGTATTCGATGACTTCAGCCGCCGTGCGGGCGATCATCAGTTCGCGCGGATTACTGGTCACCCGCGCTGCGCCGACGCTGATTTTTGCCGGATCGCCGACCTGATCGACTTTAACGATGTAATCCACCTGATCCTGTACCAGGCTGGCGGGCATATTAGGGAAGGGCACCAGTTCTTCGGTCAGCAGCACCACGGTTCTGGCGAACTGTGCATCCACCATCGCGTAGCCCAGCGAACCGCAGCAGGATTTACCGTGCGTGCCGTTGGCATTGCCGAATTCATCGCTGCATGGCACGCCGAGAAACGCGACATCAATCTTCAGCTCGCCGTCCTGCAATAATTTAACCCGCCCGCCGTGCGAATGGATTTGTACCGGTTCTTCCATCAGCCCGTGAGAAATGGCATCGGCCAGTTTGCCACGCATCCCGGAGGTATAAATACGGGTGATGACGCCGTTGCGGATAGGTTCGATCAGCGCATCGTTGCAGGTCATCAGCGAACTGGACGCCAGCGTGAGGTTTTTAAAACCGAGCTTCGCCAGTGTGGCGACGACGTTATTAATGACCTGATCACCTTCACGGAAAGCATGGTGGAAGGAAATGGTCATGCCGTCTTTCAGGCCGCTGCGGGCGATCGCCTGTTCCAGTGAATCGCAAAGTTTACGGTGCAGGCGGGCATCGGGATCGGAAAGATACGGCGTATTGCGGTGCGCGCCGTCAAAGGCAGTCAGATGCCTGAGCTGCGGATAAAGGCTGTGCAAAGTTTCAGTTAAATGACTCATTATCTTGATATTCCTGTGCAAAATTGAGGGCTAGCGACGGATGCCGGATGCACTGGCGCGTTCCAGTACCACCTGCGCATGGTTAATGATCGGGCCATCGATCATCTTGCCGTTGAGCGAAATTACGCCCAGACCCTTGCGC
The DNA here is from genome assembly GCF_023701875.1 of Rahnella sp. CG8. NCBI lineage: Bacteria > Pseudomonadati > Pseudomonadota > Gammaproteobacteria > Enterobacterales > Yersiniaceae > Rahnella > Rahnella sp. CG8. Next base: position 39,438 of record NZ_JABAED010000002.1, on the reverse strand, counting down.
TCGCCTTCCTCTGCGGCGGCAATTACGCGGTGCGCATAGTCGACATCTTCCTGCGTCGGTGCGTAAGCGTTATGCAGCAGCTCAATCTGTCGCGGGTTGATCAGGGATTTGCCGTTAAAGCCCATCTTGCGGATCAGTTCCACTTCACGCAGGAAACCGGCCTCATCGTTGATGTCGGAATACACCACATCGAAGGCGTCAATTCCGGCGGCGCGTGCCGCGTGCAGCACGGCGCAACGGGCATAAAACAGTTCGGTACCGTCGCCGCGCTCGGTTTGCATGTCCATCACATAATCGAAAGCCGCCAGCGCGATGCCGATAAGACGCGGCGAGCAGCGGGCGATCGCCACGGCGTTAATCACACCAATGGCCGATTCGATGGCCGCCATAATTTTGGTGGAGCCACCTTCGCGACCGCAGTCTTTCTCGATGCGTTCGATATGCGCTTCCAGCTCAAAAATATCTTCCGGCGTATCGGTTTTGGGTAAGCGCACCACATCCACGCCCGCCCGCACCACGGCCTCGAGATCTTTAAGGCCAAAGGGGGTGCTGAGCTGATTGATGCGCACCACGGTTTCAATATCGCGATACATCGGGTGTTGCAGGGCATGAAATACCAGAATGCGTGCGGTATCTTTTTCGCGCAGCGAAACGGCATCTTCCAGATCAAACATGATGGAGTCAGGGCGATAGATAAATGCCGTGGATAACATAGCGGCGCTGGACCCCGGCAGGAACAGCATACTGCGGCGGAGTTTTTTCATCGTAATGTCTCCCAGTTAATCTCTTCAGCCTGTGCCGCACGCAGTACTGCACTTTGTACCCGGGCGCGGATCACACAATCCAGCGCACCTTTATCTTCGATAATCACCAAACCCGCGATGACGCCGAGTGCACTCAGCGTGTCATTCACCACACTGCGGATCTGGTCGCCAAATTGTTTGGCGACCTCGCTGCTGATCACCACATTCAGCTCACTGGCCGGGGCGATTTTTACCAGTAAATCGCTGGATTCAACCGTGCCTGCCAGCGCCTCCTTCACAATTTTCATCAATATTTCCTGCTGTTAACAAAGTGAGGGTGAAATAATAAGGACATCGTCATGCGCCGGTTCTGCGGGCGCAGTGGCGGAATAGTGTTGTTCAAGGTGTACATAAGTGCTGAGCGGAACAATGTCCCGGATGCGCGGTAACTGATGCGCCCGGAGCAGCACACGCACTTCTGAGGCCGAAATGGCCCGGCCGCTGGCGTGACGTTTGCGCGGCAACTCAATCACCTTCAGCGGTGGCGACGTCAGGCGTGCGGGCGCTTCCAGCCAGTCATGCATGTCGCAGTTGTACTGATGGGTCACCGGACAGAAAGGCTCGCTGCCGACAAAACGGTGGGTAATGCCTAACGCCGGTGCGATGTACTGACGAAAAATCAGCAAATCCATCACACTCCACGCCTGATTCACCAGCCCGGCGTCCTTGAGAAAATAGCCGGGAAAAGTTGCGCGGGAGATCAGGTATTCAGAACCGGCATGCACCGTCACGTTGGGCAGGTCCGCGACACCCAGACGGACCATTTCAAGACGTTCTTTAAACGGGAAATACGACACATCTTCGCTCACCACAAACACATGCAACCAGTCACAGGTTGCCGCTGCCTGTTCTGCCAGAAAGCGATGCCCGAGGGTGAACGGGTTGGCATTCATCACCACGGCACCGATGCGCTGGCCGTGGTGGTGATGGCGCTGCAACCCGCGGCAATAATGGCTGATGCCTACCGGCGTGTTTTCCATCAGCACGGCAACGTCGTCCCATTGCACCAGCGGGTAAAATCCGCAGCCGCGAAAGCGCTGCAGATTCGATGGCCGCGTATAGAGAAATAAATGGAATTTGCCGCCGGACACCGCCAGATTTTCCACTTCACCCAGCAATCTGGCGCTGAGATTTTCCCCGCGCCAGTCGGCGGCCACGGCGACGCATTTGATAGTGTTGCTGACCAGACCGGCGCAGCCGACCAGACGGCGGCCGGAGCAGGCCACCACGAACTGCTCAATGTCGTCATCCATGCCTAACTGGCTTTGCTGCAACAGGGTGCGGATATCCTCCAGCATGCCTTCCGGCGGCTGGCTGACACTGATGACATGAAAGTCCGGTTGGTCACGGCTGAACATAATGCGTTCCTGATGTCGGCTGTAAGTCAAAGCGATGTTTAAAACGCCGGGCTGAATGCCCGGCCAGTTCGGTCAGTGTTAACCGGTTAGTGGGCTGCCTGGGCATGACTCACCTGACGGCTGGCGGCAACCTTCGTGTCTGCTGCGACAATCATATTGCTGAGATGACCAATCTTTTCGATTTCTACTTCGATACGGTCGCCGGGTTTCATAAACAGCGGCGGTACGCGCTTTTTACCCACGCCGCCCGGTGAGCCGGTAATGATCACGTCACCGGCACTCAGCGAGGTAAAGGTGCTGATGTACTCAATCAGTTCGGCGACTTTGTGGATCATGCTGCGGGTGTTGTCGTCCTGCACCATGTGGCCGTTCAGCCAGGTGCGGATCGCCAGGGTGTGCGGGTCGGGGATCTCATCGGCGGTGGTCATCCACGGTCCGAACGCACCGGTTTGCGGCCAGTTTTTACCGGCGGTAAACCAGGTGTGCTGCCAGTCACGGGCGGAGCCGTCCATATAACAGCTATATCCTGCGACATGAGTAAGTGCATCTTCGCGGGAAATATTTTCCCCCGCAGAACCGATAATCACCGCCAGTTCACCTTCGTAATCGAACTCGACAGAAAGGCTCGGTTTGATAACGGGAGAGGCATGGCCGGTTTGGGAATCGGCGAAGCGGACGAACAGCGTCGGGGCCGGATTATGCTGATCAAACTCTTTACGCTTTTCGGCGTAATTCATGCCGACACAGAGAATTTTTTCCGGATTCTGGATCACCGGCAGAAAAGTCAGGTCGTCGAAATCCACATCAGCGGGCAGGGCAGCCAGCGCCTGGGCCTGTGCCAGCGCATTGCCTGCCAGCAGGGCTTTGAGGTCGGGATAACGTTGCCCGAGATGGCGGCCGAGGTCGATCATGCCGCGCTCTGTCGCGATGCCGTAGGACTTGCGTCCCTGATAGAGATAACTTGCCAGTTTCATAAAAATGTCCTGAATTAAAAAAGGGTTAGCCCGGCGTCAGACAAGGAAGTTGCCAAGCACCAGCAGGGAGACTGAGACATTGATGGCGCCGCCAATGCGCGTAGCAATTTGGGCAAATGGCATCAGTTGCATGCGGTTACCCGCTGTCAGAATGGCGACGTCACCGGTACCGCCCTGACCGCTCTGGCAGCACGAAACAATGGCCACATCAATCGGGTGCATGCCAATTTTCTTGCCGACGAAGAAGCCGGTGGCGACCAGCGCCGCAACGGTGCTGACAATGACCAGGAGATTAGAAATGGTGAATGCGGCGACCAGTTCATTCCACGGGGTGATGGCCACGCCGACGGCGAACAAAATCGGGTAGGTGACGGAAGTCTGGAAGAATTTGTACACCACCTGAGAGCCTTCCAGCAGGCGGGGTGAAACGCCGTGCGCCAGTTTCAGGCCAACGGCCGCAAACAGCATGCCGACCGGTGCAGGAAGACCAATCAGTTTGTGTAACAGCATGCCCACCATATACAGCAGAACGGCCAGCAGGGCGCCTGCCGCGATGGTGGTGACATCCGTTTTACCACCGGTGCCGCTCAGCTTGCTGCTGTCAGCGGTGGCATTTTTGGAAGACGGCATCAGTTGGCCTTCACCGGTCAGATGCGGATAGCGTTTACCTAACTGATTGAGTGAGCCGGAAATGACGATAGCGGTCAGACCCCCCAGCATCACGATAGGCAGAATGCGACCCAGCGCTACGCCCTGATCCATATGCAGGATGGCTGCATAACCGATGGAAAGTGGAATCGCTCCTTCACCGACGCCACCGGCCATAATCGGCAGGATCAGGAAGAAGAAAATCTGGAAAGGTTCCATGCCCAGCGACAGACCCACGCCCATCCCGACCAGCATGCCGACCACTTCGCCACACAGCATCGGGAAGAAAATACGCATGAAACCCTGGATCAGCACTTTGCGATCCATGCTCATGATGCTGCCCACGATGATGCAACAAATGTAGAGATACAGAATGTTGGTGCTTTTATAGAACTTGGTGGTGGATTCCACCACGACATCCGGCAGCAGGCCGTAATAGACCAGCGCGGAAGGAATGAACGTGGCGCAAATCGCTGCCGCGCCCATCTTGCCGATGAAAGGAAGACGTTTGCCGAATTCGCCGCAGGCGAATCCAAAGAATGCCAGTGTGGCGACCATGACCACGATGTCGCTCGGCAGTTTGCCGTCGAGACAATCTATTGCGATAAGCAACCCCGCCATGGCAAACAGCGGCAACGGAATAATGCCGATTTTCCAGGTGTCGAGAATGTGCCACCATTTTTCTTTTAATGAGAGCTGTTTTGCGGAAGAAACTCCCGCGGGAACAGAATAAGTGTCGTCGGTTGTACTCATGATGAATCCCCTGTGTCAATTTGTGCAGGGAGTGTAAGAGGAATAATAACCGGTAATATGTGAAGTGCCGCAAATTAGACAGGGTGTTTTAAAGGAGCGAAAGGTTTTTATGGTTTTAATTAATTTAAAAATTCGTGATGCGTTTATTTTCTCGTGGTTTTTATGGTGTTATTTGTAATTATAATATTACTGTTAATTTATCGTGAAATAGCTGTTGTGAATTATGTGTTGTGCCGTCAGAGGCTTGCGGTGCCTGAAGGTGTTCTGCGGCATGCCTCGCAACTTTGATCCTTCATTCTGACGGAAATACAGGGGGATGATAATCTTCACATACTGTTTGTTAATATCACTGTCTGGCGATAGGTTCTCCGATGCGGTTCCGTCCTTCTTTTCAGATAAAGCTTTTTGTTTATCTTGTTCTGTTATTTATGGCGCTTTTTTCGCTGACAGGTGTTTATTACTATCACGATATAGAACGTCAGTTATATGAAGATATGGGTATTCGTGCAAAAGTTCAGGCAGAGGAAATTGCACTTATTCCCTCATTAATTGCCGCAGTTGAAAATAAGGACATTTCAGCAATTAACAGTTTAATGAGGAATATTTCTGCTCACAGCGATGCCAGTTATATGGTGATCGGCGATGGTAAAGCGATACATCTGTTTCATTCGATTTATGCTGACCGCGTCGGAAAAACGCTGGTCGGAGGGGACAACGAAGAAGTGCTGGCGGGTAAAAGCACCACCACCATCCGGCTGGGTGGGATCGGGCTGTCGCTGCGCAGTAAAGCACCGATCGTGAATGCGCAAGGCAAGGTGATGGGTATCGTTTCTGTCGGCTATCTCACCAGCCACATCAACAGTCTGACCGTTGAAAAAGCCATCCGCATTTTACTGGCGGCCGCTACCTTGCTGCTGGCGTTGTTTACCTTTTCATGGTTTTTTTCACGTTCGATTAAACGACAGATGTTTGCGCTGGAGCCCCGGGAAATCGGCCTGCTGGTGCGTCAGCAAAAGGCGCTGATGGAGTCGATTTACGAAGGGGTGATCGCCATTGATGCGCACTCCCGGGTGGCGGGCATCAACCAGGCGGCCAAAAAGCTGCTCAACCTTGATGTGCCGTCCCGTGAACTGCGTGGTCAGCCGCTCAGGCAGGTGATTGCGCCGGTCAGTTTCTTTGACCCGCAGGTCATGCTGAAAAAAGACATTCACGACGAAATCTGCCTGTTCAATAACCTGACCGTGATTGCCAGTCGGGTGCGGATCATGCTGGAAGACCAGCTTCAGGGCTGGGTGATCACTTTTCGGGATTGCAGCGATATCGACCGGCTCAGCATCCAGCTAAGTCAGGTGCAGCGTTATGCCGATAACCTGCGGGTGATGCGGCATGAACAGCTCAACTGGACGGCAACGCTCGCTGGCCTGCTGCATATGGGACGCTACGATGAGGCGATTCGTTATATCGAGGCTCAGTCTGAAAGTGCGCAGGAATTGCTGGATTTCGTTTCAGAGCGGTTCTGCTCGCCAAGGTTGTGCGGTTTATTACTCGGAAAATATGCCCGTGCCCGGGAAAAAGGCGTTGAGCTCACATTCGATCCTGCCTGTGAATTAACGTATCTGCCTGCTGCGCTCAGTGAAACTGAACTGATGTCGATCATCGGCAACCTGCTGGATAACGCCATCGAAGCCACGTTACTGCGCGGCAGTGATGCCGGGCCGGTTGAAGTGTATGTCGTTTCCGGCACGGATGAGCTGGTGATTGAAGTCGCTGACCACGGCATCGGGATTGCGCAGGAGCGGCGCGAACAGATTTTTGCGCTGGGGGTGACATCCAAAACGCAAGGTGATCACGGGCTGGGACTGCATCTGGTTGCCAGCTATGTCAGCCATGCGGGCGGAACCATTGAAGTGTCCGATAATCCGCCGAGCGGCGCTGTTTTCTCGGTCTTTATTCCGGTGTGCTGCCCTGAAGAAAAGGCTGGCTTTATGCCGGTAATCCCCGACCAGAAGAACTGGAAGAGAGCAAATGATGCAAGCTGAAATGATTGACGTAATGATTGTTGAAGATGAAAACCAGCTGGCACAACTGTATGCCGAACTGATTGATAATCACCGCTGGTTGCGACTGGTGGGTGTCGCATCCACGCTGCATGAAGCGAAAGTGCTTATCGAAGAAAAGCGGCCGCAACTGCTGTTGCTGGATAACTATTTGCCTGACGGTCAGGGGATTTCACTGATTGAGGATGACCTGCTGAAGAGAACACCCTGTTCGGTGATTTTTATCACCGCCGCCAGCGACATGAATACCTGCAGTCAGGCGATCCGCTGTGGTGCTTTTGATTACATCCTCAAACCGGTGTCGTGGAACAGGCTGCAACAATCGCTGGATCGCTTTATCCAGTTCAGCCAGACACAGCGGACCTGGAAAGTGGTGGATCAGCAAAACGTAGACAGCCTTTATCAGCTCCAGGCGAAGGATTTCACGCCGAAAGCGGGTAATAAAGGCATCGAGGAAAACACGTTAAATCTGGTGGAAGGCATCTTTATGCAGGATGCCGGACGCTGCTATTCAGTGGATGAAGTCGTCAGCGAAACGGGGTTGAGTAAAACCACTGCCCGCCGCTATCTCGAACACTGTGTGCAGAAAGGCGATTTGAAAGTCGACATGCTCTACGGGAAAATCGGCCATCCCCGCCGGATGTACCGGCGGGCATAACCGCAGTAAGTCATGCTGTCCTTTTGGCCTTCGGGTATTTCCACAACCAGCGGCCGCTGGCCATACGCCAGTAGAAAAACAGGCCGCGCACGATCCAGTCGAGGAACATCCCCAGCCAGATGCCGACTACGCCGAAACCCAGGACGATCCCGAGGAAATAGCCCACCACAATACGGCAGCCCCACATCCCGAGCATAGAAACGTACATGGTAAAGCGGGCATCACGCGCGCCTTTCAGGCCCGCAGGCAATACCCACGAGGCAGCCCAGAAAGGCATAAAGGCGGCGTTCAGCCAGATAAGGATTTTGACGACGTCGATAACATCCTGTTCGTTGGTGTAAAACCGTGCCAGCAAACCGGCAAATGGCACTGAAAGGAAGGCCAGAACACACAGCCCGAAAGTGGAAAGCCAGAAAATATGGCGCAACTGGCGCTCAGATTGGGCAATTTGCCCTTTGCCCAGACGTGTTCCCACGATAATGGTCGAGGCAGAACCCAGCGCGTTGCCCGGCAGGTTGATCAGCGCCGCAATCGAGAAGGCGATAAAGTTACCGGCAATCACATTGGTGCCCATGCCTGCGACAAAAACCTGCGTCAGTAATTTACCGCCGTTAAACAATACCGATTCGATACTGGCCGGAATACCGATGCCTAAGACTTCGCGCAGAATGTTGGTATTGAGCGGCAGAAAATAGCTTTTCAGCGAGATTTTCAGGGACGGATTGAAACCAATCATCAGCACGAAAATGACGGCCACCGCGCCGATATAACGTGAAATGGTCAGCCCCAGTCCGGCACCGATAAAGCCCAGACCGTGCCAGCCGAAACAACCATAGATCAGCACACTGCTGATCACCAGATTGAGGATGTTCATCCCGCCGTTAAGTAACATCGGGATTTTGGTGTTACCCGCACCACGCAAAGCACCGGAACCGATCAGGGCAATGGCTGCCGCCGGATAGCTCCAGCTGCTCATTTGCAGGTAAGACAGCGCCAGTTCTTTTACCTCCGGCTCGGCATTGCCGGCGATCATGTCGACAATTACATGTCCGGAAAATTGCAGAAGTATCGCCAGCAGTACGGCAAAAACGGTCATGATCGCCAGTGACTGACGTGCTGCCGCACGGGCGCGCTCGTGGTCGAGTTTACCGAGGCTGAATGCCACGACGACGGTGGTACCAAGATCGACAGCGGCGAAGAATGAAATCACCACCATATTGAAACTGTCGGCCAGACCCACGCCTGCCATTGCTTCCTTGCCCAGCCAGCTGACCAGAAAAGTACTCAGTACGCCCATCAGCAGTACGCAGGCATTTTCGAAGAAAATAGGGACAGCGAGGGGCGTTATTTCGCGCCAGAACAACGTACGGTAAGAACGCCGTTTCGGATACCAGGGCGTGCGCTCGATGGCTTTGCGCAAAGAGACGATGACGTTTTGCAAGAGAATTCCAGTGTGGAAGAAAGTAGAACAGCGTTTTAATTTATGATGGTAAAAGACTCTGCATTATGCAAAGTCTTTTTTAGGAAATCCTTAATTCCCCGCCATATTTCGTGCCGCAGATGGGGGGGCTGCGGTTAATAACCCGAATCACTGACTTAATGTCAGCTCACCGGGATTATCAAACTTGCCGCCTGCCTGCAACACGAACTCTTTTAGGGGAATCAGAGTGGTTATCAGCGGAAAGGGGGTTCGTTAAAGGTACGCAATTTGCGTGAATGCAGATGATCGCCCTCAGCGCGCAACAGGTCGATGGCACAGATACCAATTTGCAGATGTTCTGAGATGGCGCCTTCGTAGAATTTGTTTGCCTGACCCGGCAGTTTGATTTCACCGTGCAACGGCTTATCCGATACGCACAGCAGCGTGCCGTAAGGCACCCGGAAGCGGTATCCCTGCGCGGCGATGGTTGCACTTTCCATATCGACGGCGACGGCGCGGCTGAGATTAAAACGCAATGCCGAGGCGGAATAACGCAATTCCCAGTTACGGTCATCGGTAGTCACCACCGTGCCGGTACGCAGGCGTTGCTTGACCAGCTCACCCGGCATGCCGCTCATCATTTTGGTCGCGTCATACAAGGCACGTTGCACTTCAGCAATGCTTGGGATCGGGATATCCGGCGGCAGTACGGCATCCAGTACATGGTCGTCACGTAAATAAGCGTGCGCCAGAACGTAATCACCGATCGACTGTGTTTCACGTAATCCGCCGCAGTGACCAATCATCAGCCAGACATGGGGACGCAGCACCGCCAGATGGTCACAAATGGTTTTGGCGTTGGCAGGGCCGACGCCGATGTTCACCAGTGTAATCCCCGCACCGTCGCGGGCAATCAGATGATAGGCGGGCATCTGGTGTTTTTTCCAGGCCAGATCAGACACTGCCTGCTCAGGGTTTTGCGTTTCTGCCGTGATAAATACACTGCCCGCGCAGGCCAGTGCTTCATACGGGCTTTCCGGATCGGCAATTTGCGCACACGCCCAGCTGACAAACTCATCGACGTATCGGGTGTAGTTGGTGAATAGCACATATGGCTGAAAATGTTCGGTGAGCGTGCCGGTGTAATGGCGCAGGCGTGCCAGCGAGAAATCAGCGCGCAGCGCATTGAAATGCGACAGCGGGAAAGTGTCACCGGGATAATGCAGGCCGTCTGCGGTTTCATCGCCTATCTGCGACAGTTCTGTGGTCGGGAAATGCTTCGCCAGCCCGGCGCTCATCGACCGGTCAAGCGTCAGATCCGAGCCGTCAATCACATACGAATAAGGGATCTCCTGCTGTGACGGCACCACTTCAATCACCGCATCATATTCCTCTTCCAGCAGGGAAAGCTGTTCCAGCAGATAATCACGGAACAGCTCAGGATGCGTGATGGTGTTGGCATAACGGCCCGGATGCGAAAAACGGCCATAAGCGCGGGTCGGGTTTTTGGCTGGCGTCACGCCATCCCAGCTGACCCGCAGTTCCGGATAAACAAACAGCCCGGCAGCACGCGCTGTGATATCAGGCAACGTACCCTGAACGATGAAATCTTTAATCGCATCCCGCAGGGCGGCCACAGAGTCGTTGTACATCTTTTCGAGCTTCTCAATCGCCTGTGAGGGGGTGAGGGACTTGTTATCCATACGCTTTTCCTTTGGGCTTCGTTTATCGTCATTCATTCTAAATATGGCTTGTCTGCACGGTGTCGCCAATGTTTTATTAGGGTACAAGAGCCGGATGGTGCTTTTATGAACGAACAGGGGGAAGTGAATGATTCGGGTATGGGGCAGAAAAACGTCGTCAAATGTGCAGGCGCTGATGTGGTGTATCGGGGAATTAGGGCTGGAGTATGAGCGGTTTGACATCGGCCATAAATACGGGGGGAATGACACCCCGGAATTTCTGGCGATGAACCCCAATGGCACGGTTCCTGTGATCCGCGATGGTGAAGGCCAGCCGCTGTGGGAAACCGGCGCCATCCTGCGTTATCTGGCAGGAAAATACGGTGCTGATGAATTCTGGCCGCAGGATCCTGAACGGCGAGCCGAAACCGATAAATGGACGGAATGGGCAAAAATCAGCGTAGCGATGAATTTCACTACGCCGGTGTTCTGGATGGTGGTGAGAACGGCGGCTAAAGATCAGGATCATCAGGCATTAGAAAAATCATTGCAGAATCTGAACAAGAAGCTGGCGATTGCCGAAGCGCAGATTGCCCGGCATGGCTACCTTGCCGGAAGCGCATTCACACTGGCCGATATTCAGTTTGGACACAGTTTGTATCGCTATTTCGATATTGCCATTGAACGGCCGTCCTTCCCGGCTATTGAACACTATTATGAAAAACTCACACAGCGTCCGGCATTTGCGGAACATGTGATGATCTCTTACGAGGAGCTGCGGGTGGTCTAAATCTGTTTCAGGTGCAAAAAAGCCCGCTTAATATTTTTAAGCGGGCTTTTCTACATGGCCGGCGGTTCAGCGCGGCGCAGGTGTCTTCATAAACATCGCCGTCAGCGCAGAAAGCAAACAGCCAGCCATCAGATAAATGGCGACGGAATGCCATTCACCGCCGGAGAAATTCAGCAATGCGGCGGCAATAAACGGTGTAAATCCGCCGCCCACGACGCTGGCGACCTGATAACCGACACCCGCACCGCTGTAGCGGTAACCTGCGCCGAACATTTCCGTGAACATCGGTTGCTGGACGCAGACCACCATATCGTGGGCGATATTTGCCAGCAGCAGCGAGAAGATCACCACCCCGGCAATGGAGCGGGCTTCCAGCGCCATAAAGAACGGGAAGGCGCTCATCGCGCCGACGAGTGCGCCGGTAATGTAAATGCGGCGACGGCCGAAACGGTCTGCCAGCCAGGCGAATAACGGGATCGTCAGGCAACTGATACCACCGACCAGCAGCCCGATATTCAGAAACAGCTCACGCGACATCCCCAGATTATGCGTCGAGTAGTTAAGGGCGAACGCCGTGACAATGTACATCGTCAGCAGTTCGCACAGGCGCAGGAGGATGATTTTCAAAAATGCGCCGGGATGGCGCAACAGCGCTTCAAATACCGGTAGCCGCTTTTTTGCTGCTTTGGGGAGCGTTTCCTGAGCACGTTCGAACTCGACCGACTCTTCCATGCCATTGCGCACCCACAGCGCGCCCAGCACCAGCACCACACTGAACAAAAATGGCAAACGCCAGCCCCAGCTGAGGAACTGCGCATCGGTGGTCAGGCTGCTGATCAGTGACACCAGTCCGGTCGCCAGCAACAGGCCGACGCCGTATCCCATCTGTATCCCGCTGCTGTAGAACGCCTTTTTACCGGAAGGTGCACTTTCCACCGCCAGCAGTGCCGCGCCACCCCATTCGCCGCCGACGGCAAATCCCTGAATGGCGCGCAAGGTGACCAGCAGCGCCGGAGCCCACCAGCCAATCGTCGCGAAAGAGGGAAGAATACCGATGCACGCGGTGGCAATGCCCATGATCCAGACGGTCATCATCAGCATCCGCTTACGACCCAGGCGATCGCCGAAATGTCCGAAGACAATGCCGCCGAGCGGGCGGAAGAGAAAGCCGACGCCGAAAGTAGCAAATGCGGCGAGTGTGCCCATTGCCGGGTCGATTTGCGGAAAAAATTCGCTGTTAAACACTAATGCTGCGGTGATGCCGTAGAGCAAAAAATCAAACCAGTCTACGACTGCGCCGACGAAACTGCCCCAGGCAGCCCGGCGGGCACGGTGATATGAAGGTATCTCCTCATCGGGGTGGGGGGCGGTGAGCATGGAGTCCATAATTGTCCTGTCTGTTCGTCAGATTTCTAAAATTTTTCGTTATTAAAATCGGTTAAAGGCCGTTTACCTGGCTGGAACGCAGCAAAATAAAAACCGCTACTGAGACTACAGCGTCAAACGTCAGGTTAAAAACGCTTTTGCAAAGCGGGAGGGCAATTTAATGCAGGGAATGTGCCGGGCGGGGTGTTAAAAAGGATTTCGCTTTCAGAACGGGCTGGCATGGCGGGCTTCGATCCGTTCTCCGCTGACGGGATGAAAAAAATGCAGTTCACTGGCGTGCAGCATCAGTCGCGGAGTCTGTTCCGTGCCCGGCAGCAGGCGTCCGCCATACAAATCACAGCCCAAAATCGGGTGGCCCAGATACTGACAGTGAATGCGAAGCTGATGAGTGCGCCCGGTTTGCGGAGTCAGCAGTACCCGCGTCAGTGGCAGTAATTCGCCGTTTTCCTGCTCACGATAAAAGCGCTCAACCACCCGGTAGCCGGAGCGGGCGGGCTTGCCGTGGACGGCGCAAATTGACATCAGGGGAAACAGTGCAGGGTCTTTGGCGATCGGCGCGTCTGTCACTCCCTCGTTATGTTGCAGATGCCCGCAAAGCAATGCGCTGTACACTTTGGTCACCGTGCGCTGGCTGAATTGATGGCAGAGGGCGGCATTGATAGCCTTATTACGCGCAATCACCATCAGCCCGGACGTGCCGAAATCCAGACGGTGAACCAGCGTACAGCCGGGAAATATCTTTACCAGCCGGTGATGTACGGAATCCAGATTTTGCGGGTTTTTCCCCGAGAGGCTGAGCAGTCCGGTGGGTTTATTGATAAGCACCAGATGCTCGTCCTGATACAGCGTCTCGATCTGACCATGGCACGGCGGGGCAATAAAAGTATCGATAATCGCAGACATCAGGATACCCGGATGAAGAGTGGGAGCGGATGATAACGAATTTTAAACCGGCTGGCGAATCGGTAAGGTTCGCCTGGGTGAGACAGGTTGCTGATGTTGTCGGTGCGGCTAATTTTAGTCTGCAATTCTCTGGTCAATAAACGAGATAATTCAAGTATCCAGATGGGGTTGCATCAGTTTCTCAAACCATGCATGAAAAACAGCCAGTCTCCGGGATCGCTGGCGGCGATGTGGATAGAGCAGTGATACCGGCATAGACGCTGCACGGTAATCTGGCAGGACCTCAATCAGTTCCCCTGAATCCAGAAGATGCTGAACATCGAAGCGGGGGATTTGGATCAGCCCAAGGCCTGCAAGGCAGCAGGCGATATAACTTTCTGCATTGTTAACCCCAACCTGGTGGGGGACGCTGACACTGTGTATATGTCCGTCCTTTGACTGATACTGCCAGGGTAACTCTTTACCCGTTCTTGATGAAATATAACCGATGGCCAGATGCTCCCCGACGAGATCGTCCGGCAGGGAGGGCAGGCCATGTTCGCTCAGATAAGCAGGGCTGGCGCAGTTGATCAGGGTTATGTGACCCAGGGAGCGTACGACTAAACTGCTGTCATGCAATACGCCCACACGGATAGCGCAATCCACGCCGTCCTGTACCAAATCGATAGCCCTGTCCGATGACCCCAGAACCAGCTGTAAATGGGGGTGGCACCGCAATAACTCTGGCAGGGCCGGGGCAATCAGGCGACGGGCAATGCGGCTGGGGACATCGATGGTCAGCTTCCCTGAGGCCTGGCGCTGGCTGAGCTGAAATGACTGGTCGATATCCTCTACTTCTGCCAGTAAAGGGCGCACCCGTTCGAGCAATTGCTCGCCGTCGGTAGTCAGCCGCACTGTGCGGGTGGTGCGGTGCAACAGCCTCACGCCCAGTTGCGATTCTAATTGCTGGATGGCGGCAGAAACGGAGGCTCGCGGCACAGAGAGTGCGCTGGCGGCCCGAACAAAGCTTCCCATTTCTGCGACCTGCGCGAATACGCGATATTGGTTGAACCTGTCCATCTTTAATATCTCGTTGTTATACCTGACAAAGGAAATTCGCTATTGCTCTTTGTCTGCGGCAGGGACGGGGATATTCCAGGGCCTTCAGCATATCACCCATCCTTTTTACAGTCCGATATTCAGATGTCATCGGTTATTTGGTGGTATAGCCGCCGTTGATCAGAATAGTCTGGCCGGTGATCCACCAGCCATCGCTCACCAGATGGCGAATGAAAGGCACCACGTCTTCAATATCGGTCAGGCCTGTTTTGCTGAAAGGAGAGAGTGCTGCTGCAGTTTTATGATATGCCACAGCATCAGCGCCTTCAGCAGGATAAAAGAAAGGGGTATCCATCGGACCTGGTCCTACCGCCGTGACCGAAATACCGCGCGCGCCAAACTCTTTGGACGCTGCCCGTGTGTAATGCTCCACCGGGGCTTTCGTGCCTGCATACGCGGCGTAAAACGGGGTAAAGGCACCCAGAAGTGAGGTGACTACCGTGCAGATTTTACCGTTGTCGTTGAGATTTTTACCGGCTTCTTTGAGGAAAAAGAAAGCCGTTTTCGAGTTAACGGATGTCATCTCGTCGTATTCAGTTTCGCTTATTTCCGCCATGGGTTTTTTGAGGACTTTGCCCACGGTGTTGATAGCGATATCCGGCTTGCCAACGGCGGCGATGGTGTCAGCAAAGAGTTTTTCGACGGCTGCAGCAGTCGTCAAATCTGCCTGCAATGCCACCGCCCTGGCTCCGGCGGCTTCGATGGCGGCCAGCGTTTCATCAGCATCTGCTTTTGAGGAGGCGCTGTTGTAATGAATGGCGATGGCTTTCGCCCCCTGAGCGGCTAAATCGCGGGCGATCAAACCGCCGAGATTTTTAGCACCGCCTGCGATGATCACAACTTTGCCTTTAACAGAATGGTCTGCCATGGTGTGCTCCTTAGGTATTTGTCAGAAAGTTGAGTCTAGACATTAATCCCGTGAAAATAAGCACTCCAACGCTGAATAGACAATCCAGAAAATCAGTCTAATTCACTACCCGATAAGGCTCCTGAACGCTTTCTGCGGACAATTCTCAGGCCTGTGATATTTTCCATTCTTTTAAAAGCGGCTGATCATATTCATCTGCTTTTACTGTGGTTTTTTTACTGATTCACGAAGGAGTAACGGACTTTCAACGGCCACAGTATTCTTATGACACTCACCGTTAATAATATGAAGCGCACTAAGGCGTCCTATCTCGTAATGGGGTAATTGCACGGTCGAGAGGGGGGGTAAGAATAGATCGCCAATACCCACCATATTATCGTAGCCAAGCACCGCAACATCATCAGGGATCCTTAAGCCCTGTGACAGCAGCGTCTGATAGACCATGAATGCGATACGATCGTTTCCACATACCACTGAATCGAATTGAGGTTTGCCCTGGTTGATATGGGCCAAAAGCATGTCGGGAATATCGTGATAATGCTCATCGCCATATTCCATGTAATGGTGGTCGAGCGTATCAGGAGCTATACCGGCTTGCGTGCATGCCTGCTCCAGCCCTTTGCGGCGTCTGACAGTCGCAAGATGGTTGGCAGGCAAATGTAAGCAGAGCGGGCGACGATAGCCTGCAGATAAAAGTGCCCGCACCGCAACATACTGTCCATATTCATCATCGGGAATATAACTCGCTACCTGCTGATGCAGGCTTTCACAGTTGGCCAGCACACAGGGGAGGTTTAACAACTTTCCGGGCAGCGGTACCTGCCGCAATCCCATGGTGGTATAGATAATGCCATCCGGGCGATGTGAGAGAAGCAGATCAACGATTTTTTCCGGGCTGTCATCGGAAAACATGTTAACCACAAAGCTGTTCCAGCCATGCGCACGTGCGGTTTCTTCGATGGAGAGTGTGATTTCCACTGAAAAGGGGGTGGTCACAGTATCAAGTGCCAGCACACCGATGGTTTTTGCAATCGCGTGAGCGCCACGTATTTTTTTTGCCGATAAATCGGGCACGTAATTAGTGGCGTCGATAGCGGACTGTACGCGAGCCAGGGTCTCCGGCTTCAGGCGTTCCGGGGAGTTTAATGCCCTGGAAACCGTCATCAGCGACACGTTTGCCAGTTTTGCCACATCTTTCAGGGATGCCATTCTTCTCGCTCCAAACTTGTCACTACGCGACAGGCTATAAAACTAACTTGCTGATGTAAAAGGATCATACGTGATTTTGGACTGCGTGTGTCGTTTGCTGTAAACCCGAAAAGTTGATCATGATCTCACACTGATAATGTTAACGTTAACTTTTGTGATTAACATCTAGAATCGCCGTAAAACGGCATGCGTTTTATTTTATGTTAACGTTATCATTTGCGCTCCACCTCAGCATGAGATTGCCATGATGAAAACCCGTCATTCTCACAGTTATCTGATACTCAGCGCTTTATTGTTCTTTTTCTTTGTGACCTGGTCCTCTACAGGGTCGTTGCTCTCGATCTGGCTACATCAGGAAGTGGGTCTGAAAGCAGGGGACACCGGGATCATTTTTTCCGTGATGTCGCTTTCCACGCTGTTTGTGCAAATTTGTTACGGTTTTATTCAGGATAAACTCGGTCTGCGTAAGAACCTGCTCTGGTTTATCACGGCATTGTTGATCTTTTCCGGTCCGGCCTATCTGCTGTTTGGACATCTTCTGAAAATTAATGTCTTTCTGGGCAGTTTTTTTGGCGGGATCTATATCGGCCTGACCTTCAATGGCGGTATTGGTGTACTTGAATCCTACACCGAGCGTGTTGCCCGCCAGAGCCAGTTTGAATTCGGAAAAGCAAGAATGTGGGGATCGCTGGGTTGGGCTGTCGCCACGTTTTTCGCCGGGTTACTGTTTAATATCAACCCGAAACTGAACTTCGCGGTCGCCAGTTGTTCTGGTCTGATCTTCTTTATGCTTTTGATGCGGTTACGCGTCTCCTCGGCACCGCACGCGATGCAGGAAGCCGTGTCAGGCGGCAAAGTCACCCTTGAGGACGCATTACGCCTGCTGACCCTGCCGCGCTTCTGGGCTCTGGTATTCTTTGTGGTCGGCACCTGTATTTACGGCGTCTACGATCAGCAGTTCCCGGTCTATTTTTCCTCACAGTTCCCGACGCAACATGAAGGGAATGCCATGTACGGTTATCTTAATTCGTTTCAGGTGTTCCTGGAGGCCGCAGGCATGTTCTGTGCGCCGTGGCTGGTCAATCGTATCGGTGCCAAAAATGGTCTGATTTTCGCCGGAATGGTGATGGCGATGCGCATGGTCGCTTCCGGTTTAGTGGAAGGCCCGCTGCTTATCTCCATTACTAAGCTGCTGCATGCCGTCGAACTCCCGGTACTGTTAATCGCTATCTTCAAATACAACAGTCTTAACTTCGATAAACGACTCTCATCCACGCTCTATCTGGTGGGCTTTGCCTGTACGAGCTCAGTGATAGCCACCGTGTTGTCCCCCCTCGCCGGCTACAGCTACGAAAAATATGGATTTGCCCAGTCCTATCTGGTTATGGGGCTGATGGTGTTCTGTATCACCTTTATTTCTATTTTCTTGTTGCGCTCAGGTAAGCCTTCTAGGGATCCACAGATACCGCAACTTTCTACTATCTGATTGAAAAGAGAGAAAACGATGACGTATACAATTGCTCATGCTGAACAGGAACTTCAGGCTAAGCACGGGAGGGTAAATCTGCGCTGGTACCCGCGCTATCACCTGGCCGCGAGGGCTGGCTGGATTAACGATCCTAATGGCCTGATCTGGTTTGAGGGTTGGTATCACGCTTTTTATCAGCATCATCCGTATTCCACCCAGTGGGGACCGATGCACTGGGGACATGCGCGGAGCAAAGATTTGCTTCACTGGGAGCACTTGCCCGTTGCACTGGCCCCGGAAGGACCGGAAGACAAAGACGGCTGTTTTTCGGGTTCGGCGGTGGTGGATGGCGATACCCTGGCGCTGATTTACACCGGGCATAAATTTCACGGCGACGCCGGTAATGACGAAAACCTTTATCAGGTGCAGTGCCTGGCAACCAGTGGCGATGGTATTCACTTTAAACGTGAGGGGATCATTATCGATACCCCGGCGGACTTGCATCATTTCCGCGACCCTAAGGTCTGGCGCGAAGGGGATAGCTGGTACATGGTCGTCGGTGCGCGCGTTGGCGATACCGGGCAAATACGGTTGTATCGTTCAGCCGACCTGCGTCAGTGGCAGGATGAAGGGATCCTGGATGAGGCAGAAGCCGGTATGGGCTTTATGTGGGAGTGCCCTGATTTCTTTACCCTTAATGGTAAACGCGTCCTGATGTTTTCTCCGCAGGGGATAGCCGCGCAGGGTTTTGAGAACCGTAATCTGTTCCAGAGCGGTTATCTGGTGGGGGACTGGCAGCCCGGCGAGCCGTTTGTTCGTACAGGAGAATTTATTGAAATGGATCACGGGCACGACTTCTATGCCCCGCAGAGTTTCCTGACGCCGGATGGCCGCCGCATCGTGATTGGCTGGCTGGCTATGTGGGAGTCGCCGATGCCGGAGCAACAGGACGGCTGGGCCGGGATGCTGTCTCTGCCGCGTGAGCTGAGTCTTGATGAGAACAATCGTCTGCAGATGCGTCCCGCGAAAGAGGTGGAAGCCCTGCGTCAGGCCTGGTTCCCGTGGCCTGTCAGTACCTTGAAAAATCAGCAGATCCTGATGGCGGAAAAAGGGGAGTCGATGGAAGTTGCGCTTCACTGGGATGGCGCACGCAGTGATGCGGAGCAGTATGGACTTAGCCTGGGGGACGGTTTACGTGTCTATGTTGATACCCAGATGCAGCGTCTGGTGCTGGAACGCCGCTATCCGCAGTACGGATTATGTGGCACGCGTAGCGTACCGTTAGTGCCCGGCGCTCCTCTGGCTTTACGTGTGTTTATCGACAGCTCATCCGTCGAGGTATTTGTTAATGACGGCCAGGCCTGCCTCAGTAGCCGGATATATCCTGATGCCGGTCACCGAGAATTAAATTTATTTGCCTGGCATGGAACGGCAACATTATCCGATGCCGGAGCCTGGCAGCTGGAATAAATTCTGTTCAGCGTCGCGAATAACCCGTCTTTGATGATGGGCGGGTTATTACTGCGTTTATCTTCGGGCTGTATTTATACAAAAAATGACACACTAATATCAATAATAAGAAGGTCTTTTCCGATGAATAAAATCTGGGTCGGATGTATGTTGACGTCTGTATGTACCTCAGTAGCCAATGCACAGGATACGCTTTCCCTCGAACAACGGCTGGAACAAATGGAGCAGCGGCTGAAAGTCACCGAGCAACGCGCTGCGGGTGCGGAGGCAGAAATTCGCGCACTCAGGCAGGAGAAGCAATTATCCTCCGTGGTAAACAATACACCCGCAGTTCCCGCGACTCCCGCTATTCAGCTCAGCGGGAATAGTAATATTAAATTTTACGGGGACGTTGAATTTAATATGGACGGTGCCAGCCGCACGGGTAGCCTGACGTCGGTAAAAACCAGTACAAATAAAAACTGGGCGCCCGGAGATAAAGAACGCTGGGATATGAATGGTCGTATTCTTCTGGGGTTTGATGGTCTGCGAAACGGGGTTAATGGAAAATATGCCGGATTCACTGTTCAGCCACTGGCTGATATAAACGGAAAAATGAATCTCGACGATGCGGCATTTTTCTTTGGTCAGCAGGATGACTGGAAAATTAAAATAGGTCGCTTCGAGGCCTGGGATATGTTCCCGCTGAATCAGGATACGTTCATTGAGTATTCCGGTAATACCGCCAACGATCTCTACAGTGACGGTTACGGTTATATCTACATGATGAAAGAGGGGCGCGGGCGCAGCAGCAGCGGCGGCAATTTCCTGCTCAGTAAGACACTCGATAACTGGTATTTCGAATTCAACACGCTTATAGAGGATGGCAGTTCGCTATTTGTCGACAATAACTATCACGGCAATGCGTTAGATAACCGTAAAAATGTGGTTTATGCCCGCCCGGTCGTGGCCTGGCAATCCGGCGCGTGGTCGGTTGCCGCCGCTGTCGAAAGCAACCTGGTGAACAATGCCTATGGATATCAGGATACTCAGGGTGTTTGGGTAGACCAGTCGGGCCGGACCGGTTACGGCATGACGATGAGCTGGAACACGCTTAAAACCGATGCAGAAAACGGTGCGGTTGTTAACCTGAGTACGGCTTATCTCGACGCCGCTGACGAAAAAGATTTCAGCGCAGGCATAAATGCCTTATGGCACCGCGTGGAACTGGGTTACATCTATGCGCACAACAATATCGACAAGTTCAATATGGCCGGGGTAGCCAGTGACTGTGACAGCGACTGCGCGATTCTGGCGCCGGGAAAATATGACATTCACACCATCCATTCCTCATGGCACCTGCCTGATATCATGGATATGCCTGACTTCAATATTTATCTTGGGGCTTATGCCTCCTGGCTGGAATCGCCGTCGGTAAAAACCGGTAATACGGATGACCGTTATGGTGCCCGTGTGCGTTTTAAATATCTTTTCTAAACAGCACCAGCCCGGGAATGTGCGCTTATTTTTCTGTGATCACACATATATTTTTTCAGTTTAAGAGGACATCCAGAATATGCCGGAAATGACCGCCGAATTGCGGAGGGGATAACGTCAAAAAGACGCAATAGTATGAGAAAATATAAAACAAAATAATTGAAACCAGCGTTGCGATATCTCCTTTCATGTGTTCTGCCTTTATTATCAGAAAGGTTGTGACTTTGTGTTTTTGGGCCTATGAAAAAGTCGCCGTTCGGGACGACTTTTCATAGGTTCATGTTCATTGCATCAGAAGGTATAAAGCACACCCAAATTGTAAGTCGTGCCGCCGCGCTTAACGACAATCGGGCTGTTACCGGCTTTGTCGTCCAGCCAGGTGTAATCGGCACTGATAACGCCGCCCCAGTGGGACGTGAACTGATGGCTCCAGGTCAGGCTGCTGTCCACGCCATAGAAACCCCCGGCCGACTGATAAGGCGCGAAGTCAGTGCGGTCGCTTTGTTCGCGGCTCACACCATAAAAGGTATTCATATAGCGCCGGTCGCCAAAGAGCGCTGCCGACTGAAGTGCAACAGTGTCAGTGTCGTTTTGCAGCGGCAGTACCGTGACGGAAGTCTGATAATGCACACCTTGCCCGTCCGTCAGTGGCAGGGTGGCTTTGCCTTCAAAAGACAGCCACGGCGTTGCAGACCAGCCCACCGCGAGCGCGGTATTCATGGTCGCATCGATATTCCCCATGCCTTTGAGCTTATTCGAGCCATCCCGCCAGGTGGAATTTTTGTCTGTCCGCCCGAGGCTGTATCCCAGCGTATGTTCCAGATACAGGCCGTTATCCGCCTGCAGGTCATAACCCACGCCTTTGAGCGAATCGAAGAAAAAGGCGCCATCGCGCGCCTGAATGACCGGCCCGACCAGCCAGTGGCGCTGATCGGAACCGCTGTAGCGCGGCGCGCTTTGTGCACCCATGCCGACGGTAAACGTCGGCGCAGAGGGCGTGTTGTCGGCCATTGCCTGCAGCACTGTGGCGGACAGGCTGAAACAGGTCATCTGCAGCATTAGTTTTCTGGATGTCATTGTGATTCCTCATCACCTAAACGTTGGTTCGTAGCGGATTGCAGCCGCGTCTGAAACCCGAAGTATGAAGAGGCAGTGTCAATAAACTGTCGGGGAATTATGAAGAAACCGTCAAGATGACCTGTATGGAGACCAGGCAGATGCTGATTATTGAAGACGACGATGCGGTGGACGTTGCCGATGTTGATTTACATGCTGCACGTCCGCTGTCACTGCGCCGGTCAGCCATCTTGCAAAAAAGTGCGCATCTTGACGGTTTCTTGATGAAATATTACGGGAATCTGGACAGTGATTGGATTGAATAGCGACATCTCAATTCAGGAAGACTGTCATGGCTGTTACCTTCACCGATTATGCGCGTCACGCCGTTCGCCATTTATCCGCTACCGGTCGGATGCTTCCCTTCATTCCCGCCGCCTGTCTGATCATCGTTGCCATTGTGCTGACAGGTTGTGGTGACAAAGCCCATAAACAAGCGCCCTCTGTCAGGCCGGTGCGTACCATTTCCGCACCGCCTCCTGTTGCTTTGAGTTCCCTGATTCAAACGGGTGAAATACGCGCCCATGAAGAGGTGACGCTTGGGTTCCGGCTGGACGGGCGCATTCTGACGCGGCAGGCTGAGGTGGGGGATCGTGTGATCGCCGGTCAGGTTCTCGCCACGCAAGAAAGCGAGACCAGCCGCAACCAGTTCAGCAGTGCGCAGGCTGATCTGAACAGTGCCCGCGCGGCAGAGCAGGTTGCGGCGCTCAGTCTCAGGCGTATGCAGTTACTGATGCCTTCCGGGGCTATCGCACGCTCGCAGCTTGATAGTGCGCAAGCTGACTGGCAGGCTGCCCGCGCGAAGCGTCAGAGCAGTGAAGATGCGCTCAAAAATGCGCAGGAAAACGTGTCCTGGACAAAACTCACGGCTCCGGCTGACGGCGTGATTACCCAGGTCAGCGCGTCGGCAGGACAAGTGGTCAGTGCCGGACAGTCTGTGATCACCCTGGCCAGTGGCAGCCTGCGTGATGCCGTATTTGATGTGGCCGATCCCCAGTCTGTTCCTCAGCAAGCTGACAGCCTGTTTACTATATCGTTACTTTCGGCCCCTTCCGTGGTTGCGCAGGGGCATTTCCGCGACGTCAGCCCGCAGGCCGACCCGCAAACCCGCACCTGGCGCCTTCGCATCACCCTCGATAACCCGCCACCGGCCATGGCACTCGGTGCCAGTGTTCAACTGACACTTAACGCGTCAGGTCCGCGTCTGACAGCACTGCCTGCTTCTGCGCTGACCCGATCCGGTGATAAACCGGCGGTTTTTGTTGTTGATGAGAAAACGCTGACGCTGCATTTACGGCCCGTGGTTATCGGGCGTTACAGTACCTCTGAAATATTCCTGTCTGCCGGTGTACACCCTGGCGAAAGGGTGGTCATTGCCGGTGTGAGTAAACTTCGTGAAGGTGAAAAAGTCATGCCCGGGGAGGACAGCGAATGAAACCGTCTTCCCCGGTCGGGGCCTTCAATCTTTCAGCCTGGGCGCTGAATCATCAGTCGCTGATTGCCTTTTTTATGCTGCTGTTAATGGCGGCGGGTGTCATCAGCTATGAGCAACTCCCCCGTAATGAAGACCCGGCGTTTACCATTAAAACTGCCGTGGTGTCCGCGAGCTGGCCGGGGGCAAGCGTGGAGGATACGGTTAATCTGGTCACCGATACGCTGGAGAAAAAACTGCAGGAAACGCCTTATCTTGATTTTGTGCAAAGTGAAACGCGTGCCGGGCAATCGGTTATTTTTGTGAATCTTCGCGATAACACGCCACCTGCAGAGGTTGCGGGTATCTGGTATCAGGTGCGCAAAAAGATGCAGGATATCGCGCCGTCACTGCCAGCAGGTGTGCAGGGTCCCTCGGTGGATGACGAATTTGATGACACCTTTGGCACCATTTATGGCTTTACTGCGGAAGGTTTCACGCCGCGTGAGCTTCGTGACAAGGTCGATGATATCAGCCGCAGTCTGATGTCGCTGCCGGATATGGGAAAAGCCAGCCTGCTGGGCGTCCAGGAGGAGAATATTGTTCTCGCATTTTCACCGGCACAACTGGCGGGAATGGGGCTGGATCTCCGGCAAATCACCGATGCACTGAAGGCTCAAAATGCGGTAGAACCTTCGGGGGTCTTGCGAAGCGATCGTGAAAACATTGCCCTGCGTGTGAGCGGCGCACTGACGTCGGAGCAAAGCTTGCGCGCTGTGACGCTGCATATTGCCGGGCGCTACATTCCGCTGACGGATATCGCGACCATTAGCCGCCAGGATGCCGAGCCCCCGTCACCGGCATTCCGGGTCAACGGTCAGCCCGCGATTGGTCTCGCCATTTCCATGGCTTCTACAGGCAACATGCTTTCTTTTGGCAAGGCGCTGAGTGACCGGATGGCCGTGATTAGCGCACAGCTCCCGCACGGCATTGAAATGGTTAAAGTCGCGGATCAGTCGGCCGTAGTATCGCAGGCGGTAAGCGGCTTTATCCGTGTATTGATTGAGGCTGTGGTTATTGTGCTGGCGGTGTCCTTCGTCTCATTAGGCACCCGTGCCGGGCTGGTGGTGGCTGCGGCGATCCCCATCGTGCTGGCAATGACGTTTATTGGCATGATGCTTGCCGGCATCGGGTTACAACGTATTTCGCTGGGGGCGTTAATCATCGCCCTGGGGCTGCTGGTGGACGATGCCATGATAACCGTCGAGGCGATGGTCTCCCGTATTGAGGCCGGTGATTCTAAATGGCGGGCGGCAACTTACGCATTTGAAACGACTGCTTTCCCGATGCTGACCGGCACACTGGTGATGATAGCGGGCTTTATTCCGGTAGGCTTTGCTGCCTCAAGTGCGGGAGAGTATTGCTATTCTCTCTTCGCCGTGGTGCTGATTGCGCTTTTATGTTCCTGGGTAGTGGCCATTCTGTTTTCACCGCTGATCGGAACCTGGCTGTTACCTGAGAAACTGGCATCACACGCTGAAAAACAGGGCAGACTGATGCGTTTCTATCAGCGTCTGCTGAATCAGGTTTTGCAAAGACGCGTGGCGACTCTCAGTTTCGCCTGCCTTTTGTTAGGGCTTGCCGCTTATGCGACCACGTTTATGCAGGGCGAATTTTTCCCGGCGTCCGATCGCCCGGAACTGCTGGTCAGCCTTACGCTTCCCGGTAACGTTTCGCAAAGCGACACGGCACGCCGGGCGGAGAGGCTGGAGCACGCCCTGAAAGACAATCCGAACGTAGATCATTTTTCTACCTACGTGGGGTCAGGCGCGGTGCGGTTTTACCTGCCCATGGACGTGTTACTGGATGATGAGAACACGGCACAACTGGTTGTTGTCGCCAAAAGTCTGGAGGACAGGGATAAGTTACGTGCGCAACTGGACACTATTTTGGCCCGGGATTTCAGTGATATCACGACGCGCGTTTCGCCGCTGGAACTGGGGCCGCCGATCGGCTGGCCGGTAAAATATCGCGTCAGCGGACCGGATTATGCGAAGGTCAGGCAGATTGCGCAGCACCTCGCCAGCGTTCTCGGAAACAGTCCCCGGACCCGCGAAGTTAATCTGACCGCCGGTGAACCTGAGCGGGTCATCACGTTACAGGTGAATCAGACCGCAGCACGGGCGGCGGGTGTTTCTTCCGAAAGTCTCGCCACGTTGCTCAACACTGTCTGGTCTGGCAGCGTTGTCACCACC
Organism: Rahnella sp. CG8; assembly: GCF_023701875.1. Taxonomy (NCBI): domain Bacteria; kingdom Pseudomonadati; phylum Pseudomonadota; class Gammaproteobacteria; order Enterobacterales; family Yersiniaceae; genus Rahnella; species Rahnella sp. CG8. The sequence continues at coordinate 13,635 of NZ_JABAED010000002.1, read as the reverse complement.
GTCAGGGATAAAAACCGGCTGATTGACGTTGTTCTGCGCGGGAATAAGCGCGAACGTCAGGATTTGACCACGCTGTCCGGGCTGATGATCACCACGGCAAGCGGGCAGAAAATCCCCCTGAGTCAGGTGGCGACGCCGGTCTGGGGAGTTGATGACCCGGTTATCTGGCGTCGGCAGCGCCTGCCGTTTATCACGGTACAGACGGATTTAGCTGCAGGTCTGCGGGCAGAGGCTGTTTCTCAACAACTCTCTCCTTTGGTCTCACGTATCAGGGCAAGCTTACCGCCGGAATATACGATAGAGGAGGGCGGTGTGGTGGACGAGTCGGACAAAGGCAACAGCTCGGTGTTCGCGGTGTTGCCGGTCACACTGTTTGTTATGCTGATCCTGCTGATGGTCCAGTTGCAGCGCTTCTCCCGCATGCTTCTCGCGTTGTTCATGGCGCCATTCGGACTGATTGGCATTGTGCTGGCGATGTTGCCGACGGGTACGCCGATGGGATTTGTTGCGTTGCTCGGCATCATCGCATTAGCAGGCATGATTATCCGCAATGCGGTGATCCTCATCAGTGAAGTGGACAATAACGTCAGGGAGGGGCTTGACCGCGATGAAGCCATCAAAGCGGCGGCACAACACCGTTCCCGGCCCATATTGCTCACGGCGTGCGCTGCCATACTGGGAATGATCCCGATTGCTGAGCAGGTTTTCTGGGGGCCGATGGCCTATGCGATTATCGGCGGGCTGATCGTTGCCACTTTCGTCACGCTGACTGTTTTGCCTGCTGCGCTGAGTCTTATTATGCAGTTCGAAAATAATCGCGTTAATCAAAAGGTCAGTTAGCGATCTCTCGTGAGATAAGACATTAGTGCTATTTAAACAAGCAAATGCTTGTTTAATTGGTGAGGGATCGGATAGGTTAGTTATCCACTCACTTCACTACGGGGCGAAAACATGCCTATTTTGCATACAGAGCATGGCGATATCGATTATCAGGATATCGGTACGGGTGACACAACGCTGTTCCTTATGCCAGGCTGGTGCCAGCCAAAAACTGTCTTCAAGGACTTCTCTGAACTGGCCGCTGCTTTTTTCCGTGTTGTCATTATTGACTGGCGTGGTCATGGAAAATCATCGACCGATGGCAAGGATTTTGACGGTGCGGCGTTATTAACAGACGCTTTGACACTCATTGACCATCTCGGTCTGACCCGCGTAGTACCGGTTTCCGTTGCACATGCCAGCTGGATAGCGGTTGATTTGGCCGAAAGTTTGAAAGAACGTGTGCCTGCGGTGATATTCCTTGACTGGATCATGAATCATCCTGCAACGGCGTTTTTCACTTCAATCAACGAGATGCAGCATGAAGAACGCTGGCAGTCTGCACGGAACCAGCTGTACGAATTTTGGCTGGCAGGAAGCGAGTCACCCACCATGATCCATCATTTCAAAACCGAAATGTCTGAATCCAGCTACCCGTTGTGGCGACTTGCAGGGCAGGTGATCGCCGATGCCTATCAGACATACGGTTCGCCACTCCAGCGCCTTGAAAAACTCAAAAATCCACCGAAGGCTACCCATATCTATTCCCTCGACAGAAACGACGAATACCTTGCTTTACAACAGCGTTTCGCTATGGCGCATGATTTTTTTGAGGTGAAACGTTTGGAGAATGCCAGAACTCACCTGGCCGTGCTTGAAAGGCCGGGAGATGTATTGGCAGGGATTTTGGAATCAATATAAATCTTTAATCGTTCAGTCAGCGGGGAGGCCGGTGCCGTTTTAATCCAGTTGCACTGCCTTTCCGCAAAGCGTATGCGGAAAGGCAGATCACCTCATTAATTTAAAATAATATTCTTCATCGGCGGGATATACCCATAATCAAACACGCGTTCTACAAATGAACGGTTTCCGGTCAGGACAATTTTTACGGTAGGAGCCTCTGTCCCGCCAATACGATAATTACCGTCGGTGGTCGGAACGTTATCAATAAAAGATGTCACCAGGCCATTGGGCATTACGCAGTGCGAGTAAGTCTGGAAGGGCTGAGAAGGTGGATTACCTAACACCAAACCGGAGCCGTTCATCGGAGAATAAGGGCCGGTAAGGCGATCACTCAGGAAACCGTAAACACCATCAGGCCCCGTCAGACCCTCCGCATAGGTAAACTTATGACTGATCGTGAACAGGTAATATTTTCCATCCTGGAAGACAAAATGAGGGCGTTCGGTTTGATCATTGACGCCGACAGCGGTCACCAGAGGAGGGAGAATTTCCCATTCATCTCCTGAAAGATCTTTGGCGACGGCCATACCAATACAGCCCGCCTGGTATCTTGCATTGCCCACATCACGATGGTCCGGCGGAAGGGTACCCATTTCCTGTTTGCCAATGACGTGAGAACCCCGCTCACCCGCCACGTTACCTTCAAACACCATGTAGAGTTTACCGTCATGAGGATCGATAAACGGGCTTGGATCCCTGAAGTTCCAGTATGGATTCTGGCTTTCAGTCTGGTAATACACGCCGTCGGCTGAAAATAATGATTTAACCTCGTTGAAACCGGCCAGTGTTACGCCTTCTTCTGAGGTCAGCACTTTGCCTCTCACTTTTGCAATGGTCGCACCTGGCGTGACACAGGTATAATAAAGATCAATGTCGCCGTCTTCATTAAGCAAAATTGGCGTCCCTGCCCATTCGCGGGTCGTAGGGGAAACACCTTCTGCCATCACGCGGCCACCAAAAATCCAATCCTTACCCGTACGGGAATACCAGTAACAAATTTTGGCGCGTCCGTGGCGATTATTCCAGTCACTGGTAATGTCATAATTTCCGTCTGCATCGAGATATTCTGAATTATTGTTATTACGCTGCGCTGTCAGCGTGAAAATAACGGACCATCCGTCGACAGAAACCACCGTGCCGTCTAATGACCGAAGCGGCATCGTATCCCAAATGAATACTTCATCACTCATAACCGGAAAATCGGCGCTAACAATAGGCTGTGTGGTGGTCGGGTCATTTTCGTTGACCTTCAGAGCATCAGCACGTGTCCAGATTGTCGGTTTATAATTTAAATTTGTCATGCAAATATCCTTTAATTAAATAGATGTTAATACTGTTTGACGTTTGAAGTCGTGAGAATATTGGCATGATCAAAAAAGGCATGCACTCAATGAGTGTTGTGCCATTATTTATACATTATTTATATAAAACTCCGGGATATGTATTTGCGGGAAGAAAATTGCATCGTTGATGACCTGTTATTTTTTAATCCTGAAGAAATTCATTAATAGTGAAAATAATGCGCTATTTTAAACTTTGATTAATTACTCTTATTTCGAGACAGAAATAAACATTACAACCTTCACAGCCGGTCAGAGGCTCAACGGGAGGATTGAATATGATGGCGCCGGATACGCTGTTTACGGCAGGCCACAAGTGCGGTGAGAGCCAGCAATAAAACTGAAGAACCCAGTACCGGCTGGCTGAAACCAAACTCTGCACTTATGAAGTTGGCAAAAACAGCCGCGCTGCCTATCTGCATAAAACCAATCATTCCGGAGGCCGTGGCGGCATGACCATGCCCGCTGCTGATTGCCCCGGATATTGCCAGTGAAAGGCTGGAGCCGTTTGCCAGACTGACCAGGCACATAGGAAGCAAAATAGATAAAATCCCTTTTTCTGCCGTAAACATTACTGTGGCATAAGCCAGACCACCCAGCACAAAACACATGATGCCGGCAGTAACAATGCGATCATATTGCCAGAAGTTTAAAAGCCGTTTCGTTAACACATTGGCACCGATAATACCTGCCGTTAAGGGAATATAGAGCCATCCTCGCGCCTCCTCACTCATCCCGAGCTGCGCAAATAAAAAAGGAGACTGAGTCAGATAAATAAACCATGCACTGTAGATGCAACAGACGATAAGCGTATAACGCCAGAACCCCGTATCGCCGCAAATAACGCTAAATCCTGAAAACGGCGAGGCCGTAGCAGAGATATTTTCAGGTCGCGTCTCGCGCATGAAAATGATCATCAGCATGGTAGCCATGCCGAAAATGGCGACGAAAATGAAATCCGTATGCCATCCAAATGTGGCGGCGAGATGTCCACCTATCATTGGTGCTATTGCAGGTGACAATGAGACCAGTGGATAGATGACCGAGTAGACCCTGGCAGAAATGGCTTTATTACAGGTATCCGCGATCAGCGTGCGACCAATGACGAGACCAGCCGCTGCACCTGCCCCTTGCAGCAGGCGAAAGAGCAGAAAAGAAGAATAGCTCTCAGCAATTGCACATCCCAGCGATCCGCCAATGTAAATCGCAATGCCAGCGAGCAGTACGGGTTTTCGCCCAAAGCGATCTGCAAGCGGACCGTAAAAAAGCTGGCATATGGCCAGTGCCAGTAAATAGGCTGAAATGGTCTGAGATATCCGCGATGGATCCACCGCAAATTCGCGTGCCATATCTGGCATCGCCGGAAGATAAATATCGGACGCGATGAGACCGAACGCGCTCAGCATAGCAACGGTAATAATAAAAGAGAGTCGAGGCATAAAATTTCCGGTGTTGAAAAGGGTTATCAGCAGAAGAAGTGCGTAGCTTAACGTCTGTTTCATCCTGCTTAAATGCATTATCATGCAGGCAATACCTGCAAAAATGCAGCATGAGGAACGATGAACTGGGATGATGTCCGGATTTTCCTGGCGGTATACCGCGCAGGTACTTTACGCAGCGCGGCTGAGCAGCTTTCAGTTGATCAGACTACCGTAGGCCGCAGACTCAATACGCTTGAAAAATTATTGGGGAGTAAACTATTTTTAAAAAGCCGTCAGGGCTGGGTTCTGACCGCTGGCGGGCGAAAAATACTCTCACTTGCAGAAGAGATTGAGCGCCTGACGGTCAGCTTTGAACGTCGCGGCTCCGGGGATGATGACCGGCTTGAAGGAGAAGTGCATGTGACTGCCACTGACTCGCTGGCCATTGATTTTGTTTTACCGGCAATCGAGCGCGTACAGCATAACTTTCCCAATATTCGGGTAAATCTGACCACCACCACACGCCTGCTGGATATCGGCCGACGCGAAGCGGATATAGCGGTACGCACCATTCGGCCAGAACAGCCCGATTTGATTACCCGTAAACTGGCCTCCAGGGAGGTGGGACTTTTTGCGACGCATAAGTATATCGACAGGTTTGGCATACCAGAACCCGGCAAAGGCTTTGACGGGCACCGTATCGCGCTTTACCAGTCAGGCATTACGCGCTCTCAGGATGGACTGCTGGCAGGAGAACCGAGACATAAAGGGCGCGTAGTGGCAGAGCTGGACTCCAGCATGATGTTAGCAACGTTTATTCGCGCAGGGCTGGCCCTGGGTGAGCTGCCAGATTATCTTGCGAAAATGTACCCGGAACTTATCCGCCTGTGGCCAGAAAGAACGCGTAAAAGCCCTTATGAGGTCTGGCTGGTTATGCATCAGGATCTGTCGCACACTGCAAGAGTCAGGGCAGTGATGAATACCCTTGCTGAAGAGTTCGACCGTTATTAAAGTAAGTTTGATATGTTAAGTCATTCCAATTTATTGCTGGTTTAAGGTTTCTGCATGAACATCAATACACGAATCGCCCACCCGGTAGATGCCAGCCTGTTGCGCAGACTGGCTTTCAATATATATCCGGCGCACTTCAGACATATGTGGTTGTCAGAGCGCGAAATGAATACGTATCTGGAAAGTGAATTCTCTTTGTCCGCACTCAATGACGGACTAAGGGATCCAAAAGTTTGCTGGTTTCTGGCGCAAAACGATAAACCGGTTGGATTTGCCAAACTCACGTGGATCAATACGATTCCGGGAACGGCTATTTCTGGGGTATCGCTTGACCGGCTTTATCTTGCACCGGAAGCGACGGGTAAACACTTTGGAAAAGAAATATTTAAAGAAATCGTTACAGCTGCGCAAAAGCAAGATAAGAAATTTTTGTGGCTTTCGGTGAGAGAGAAAAACGATCGCGCTCGTAAATTCTATGAAGCTTCAGGCATGCGACACATAACTGATACTGAATTCAGAACGGAATCACAGATAAGTAAGTTGCACATCATGGGCATGGAAATTTAGACGCCATATGTCGGCCTGCCACTGGCTAACATAACAAGACCTGGTCATCTCTTCGCTCATCGTTGCCTGAAGGCCCGAGGGCTTTTCTATGCCTTGTGGCGTAAGGCATCAGCGACCAGTGAAAATGCGGGTGAGGGTTGCTTACGGCTGGGATAATACAGGTAATAGCCGGGAAATGGCTGGCACCACGGTTCAAGTACGCGTATCAGGCGCCCCTCCTCAATATGTGATTCAAACTCTTCTTCCGGCAGAAAAGCAATGCCAAGCCCGGCTAATGCCGCGTCCACCATGTGTGCTGACGTATTAAACGTCAGTTGCCCGGTAACCCGGACATTTACCGGGCCTTCTTCATTGTCGAACTCCCAGACGTAAAGTCCCCCTGACGTCGCTTGCCGCATATTAATGCAGTTGTGCTGGAGAAGGTCGTGTGGCGTCTGCGGCATCGCCTGGGTAGCAAAATACTCAGGCGATGCAACCGCAGCCATTTGCAACTTCGGGCTAATCGGTATCGCAATCATATCCTTATCGATGGTGTCACCCAGACGGACACCCGCGTCAAACCTGTCGGCGACGATGTTGCGAAAACCGTGGTTAGCATCAAACTCCAGTCTGATATCCGGATAGTGTTTCAGCAGAGGCGATAATTTGGGCAACAGTATGGTTTTCAGAACATGGGGGCCGCAGGTGATGCGAACAGTTCCTGCGGGTTTATCACGCATCTCAGTCAGCATGTCTAACTCGGCGAGTATGCCATCAACATGATCGCCTATGGTCAGTAGCAACCGTTCTCCGGCAGAGGTCGGCGATACGCTACGGGTTGTACGCGTCAGCAGGCGAATTTGCATATCCTCTTCAAGTGCCGAAATCGCCTGGCTCAGTGCGGATTGGGTGACGCCCAGCTTTGCAGCGGCGCGGGTGAAGCTGCTTTCACGGGCAACCGTAATAAAATAAAGAAGATCGTTCAGGTTGCGTTTCATAAAGTTCTTCCCGCCTTATTAATAAGTAATGCTTATAAGCCCATTCAGTATCCATTAGCTAGTAATGATGCACACCGCGTGTAAAATTTTCAACAAGAGCTTATTCCGCGAGGGAAGATTAACGCTCTTATTTTTTCATCTTTATTTCACGTTTTATTTTTTACGTTATTTCTGCGAATAGCGTTCAGCGGGTGTGCAAATAACCCTGGATTATTGGGAATTACTATTTATGTCCGCATTGCCGAGTCATACAAAACGTCAAAAAGAGCACGCTTACTGGAGCGGGGTTTTCGCGATGACGTTATGCGTCTTTGCGCTCATCGCTTCGGAATTTATGCCTGTGAGCTTGCTGACGCCGATATCAGCCGATTTAGGTGTCAGTGAGGGACGCGTGGGGCAGGGGATCGCGATTTCCGGTCTGTTTGCGGTACTGACCAGTCTCTCCATTTCTGCGCTGGCCGGAACACTCAACCGCAAGGTATTGCTGCTGAGCATGACGTTGCTGATGGCCGTTTCCGGTGCAATTATCGCGCTGGCACCCGGTTATCTGATTTACATGGTGGGCCGCGCATTAATTGGTATCGCGATCGGAGGATTCTGGTCACTTTCTGCCGCTACGGCTATTCGCCTGGTTCCGGCGCATCGGGTTCCCCGTGCACTGGCTATTTTTAACGGCGGTAACGCGCTGGCAACCGTTATAGCCGCTCCGCTGGGGAGTTATCTCGGGTCTGTCATCGGCTGGCGCGGGGCGTTCTTTTGCATCGTTCCGGTGGCGGTCATTGCCTTTATATGGCAGTGGTTCAGCCTGCCTGCAATGACCACGGAGAAAGCCGATAAGAGGACTGCCAATGTTTTTCGTCTTTTTGCTAACCCGCTTGTGGCCGCTGGCCTTACCGCCTGCGGATTGTTCTTTATGGGGCAGTTTTCCTTATTCACCTATTTGCGCCCGTTCCTCGAGACAGTCACGCAGGTAAATATCACCACGCTGTCGCTCATTTTGCTGACCATCGGTATGGCGGGCTTTATCGGCACCCTGGTGATTGGCACGTTTTTGAAGACCGCCTTTTATCCCACACTTATCACCATTCCCTTGCTGATGGCTGCAATCGCCGGGGCGCTGATTGCTTTTGGAAACAGTGTATGGGTCGTTGCGCCGTTGCTGGGGTTGTGGGGATTAATCGCCACGGCGGCCCCCACCGGATGGTGGACATGGATTGCCAGAACCCTGCCGGAAGATGCGGAGGCGGGCGGAGGTCTTATGGTCGCCATCGTGCAACTGTCAATCGCCATGGGCTCCACTCTCGGGGGTTTTGCCTTTGACCATAGTGGTTATCAAAGCACTTTTCTCATCAGTGCCATTTTACTCGTCATCGCGGCTGCCCTGGCTTTATTAACGTCACGTAAAGATATCCATCCAACCCACTGAGGATTCATCAATGAAAGTATTTACCCTGCTGTTAGGGCTGTTAATCAGCTCATTTGCTGCGACAGGAGCCGATATGTCTAACGGAGCAGATAACTTTTACCAAAGCGATAGGGTCACCCGGCAAAAAGTGACCTTTAAAAACCAGTATCAAATGAAAGTCGTCGGTAATTTGTTTATACCGAAAGGGATGAAGCAAAACGTGCAGCATCCCGCTATTGTCATTGGTCATCCGATGGGGGCGGTGAAAGAACAAAGCTCAAATTTGTATGCCCAGAAACTGGCGGAACAAGGGTTCGTGACGCTGGCGATTGATCTTTCCTTCTGGGGGGAGAGTGACGGCAAACCCGGTCATCTGATTTCCCCTGAAATCTATGCGGATGACTTTAGTGCTGCAGTCGATTATCTCAGCACTCAGCCTTATGTTGATCCGCAGAGAATTGGTGCACTGGGTATCTGTGGTAGCGGCAGCTTCGTTATCAGTGCAGCCAAAATTGACCCGAGAATGAAGGCCATTGCCACCGTCAGCATGTATGACATGGGGTCTGTGTTCCGTAATGGTCTTAATCATTCCGTGACGCCTGAACAGCGCAAAGCGTTTATTAAGTCGGCTACAGAACAACGGCTGGTCGAGTTTAAAGGCGGCGATATTGCCTATATTCCCGGAACCGTGAACAAGCTCGATGATTCAACCTCTGCGGTTCAGCGGGAATTCTTCGATTTCTATCGCACATCACGGGGGGGTTATACGCCACAGGGCGAGAAAGAAGAGCTGACAACAAAACCGATGCTGAGCAGCATAGGGAAGTTTATGAACTTCTATCCGTTCAATGATATCGAAACGATTTCTCCGCGCCCGATGCTTTTCATCACCGGCGACCAGGCGCATTCGAAGGAATTCAGCGAAGATGCCTACAAACGTGCCGGACAGCCGAAAGAGTTGTATATCGTCCCGGGTGCTGGCCATGTCGATTTGTATGACCGTACCGATTTGATCCCTTTCGCCAAGCTGGCGTCATTCTTTAAAACTCACCTCAGTTAAACGCCAAAGCCACATCCTGCCGGGTGTGGCTGCTCTTCCGGAGGTCATGTGAAATATTTACTCACGAGCCTGCTTTGGGTGTGCGCTTTTGCAAGCCATGCCGACACCACACTGCGTAAGGATAACGTCATGAAGGCGAGAATGATCATTAATGGCCAACCATTTGAAGTCAGAATTCACGACAATCCGGCGGCTAAATCCTTTGTTAATATGTTACCTCTGCAACTCGAAATGACTGAGTTAAATGGTAACGAGAAATTTGCCGAACTGCCTCATAGCTTGCCTTCCAGCCCGGTGCAGCCGGGGACCCTTCATGCCGGTGATCTCATGTTGTACGGAACGCAAACGTTGGTTTTATTCTATGCCTCATTTGACTCTTCATATCGCTACACCCCCATCGGGAACGTTGTAAATCCCGGGACACTCCCCGCGATGGGGGATACAGATAAAATAGAGGTAGAGTTCAGCAGACAGTAATACAACGATATTGATATCGCAGGAAGTTTCTGCATGCACGCTTTGCCGTCGTCTATTGAGAAACAGAGCGTAGCGGTGCCCCCGCGCGCAGTCCCGCCATCACCATGTCTATGAGCCAGGTTAAAGGGAACGCAAATTCCTTTGCCAGATCGCATGAGCCCCGGTCAATAAATGCGTCAATCAGCGCGTTACCCACAGTGAGGGTCTTCCACTCTCTGAATTGAAGCCGGCGTTTGTGGGGGAGTTCATGTTGATGGGAGGGAAGGGGTTGGGCGTATTGACTGTCAACCGGAAGGCACGAGCCGTATTTTTATGAAAAAAGCATTATAGAATGCGTAAAGGCCCCGTCATCTCAGGCAGTAATTGTTCGATTACAGTGATAATGCTTCTGACCCTCTGCGGGATAAAGCGGGCGTCCGGGTAGACCGCATAGAGGAAGCGATCAGGTAACCGGTAGGCGGGTAAGACCGGAACCAGCGTACCGGCTTGCAAAGCCCTGGCCGCGAGCGGTAGCTGCATGCCACCGATACCCATGCCTGACTCTATCGCCTGTAACAGCGCTTCACTGGTATTAGCCCGGAACACGGTATTAACTTTGATGTCGATAGTTTCACTATCAGAAACTAACCGTAGTGGTGCCTCCGGCGCGATGCCGCTGAATCGCACATGTGGATGTGCCGCCAGCTCACTCACAGAATGAACCGGTTTAAAACCGGGGGCGGCAAAAAGCGCCGTTTCAATACGTGCCAGCACGCGCGCCGCATGCGTTTGCGGAGGCTCATGGGTCAAGCGCAGCGCGACATCCACCCCTTCAGTGACAAGATCGGCGATGCGGTCATCAAGTGAAAGCGTAAGGTGCAATCCTGAGTTCATTTTCTGAAGCGTCAGCAGATGGGGTAAAAAGAGCTGGCCCAGCCCGCTCGGCAATTGCACATGAACCCTGCCATGCCAGTGGTGATCGGCAGGGTTCAGACGCCTTTCTGCTTCCCGCATGGCCTCCAGCAAAAGCTGCATATCACGCCGGTAACTTTCTCCCTGCTCAGTAAGCGCCATCACACGCGTTGTACGATGCAGCAATACCACACCGAGCTCCTCCTCAAGTGCGGCAATCTGCTGACTGACCGCAGATTGCTTCATACCGCTCTGGCGGGCGGCTGCAGAAAAAGAGCCTGCTTGTGCTACGCGCAGAAAGGTGGCAATGGCATTGAGCTTATTATTCATTTAATGATTCTGCTTATAAGTGCCATCAGTTTCATGGGATATGTGTGAAAAAAATAATATATCACACTGTATCTGTCACCTTCTCTGGAGAAACACCATGAATAAGACGCAGCAACAAAAGGTCGCGCTGGTCGCCGGCGCCAGCGGTATTGTCGGCAGCCAGCTTGTCAAAACACTTCTGCAAAATGAGTGGGAGGTTATCGGGCTGAGCCGCAATGCATTATCTCACCCTGATAATATTCAGGTTGTAAACGTCGATTTACTGGATGCGCAAAACAGCGCGCAGGCACTGCAACCACTCAGCCGCATCACCCATATTTTTTACAGCGCCTGGGTGAACGCCGCGAACTGGACAGAAATGGTTGAACCGAACGTCACCATGTTGCGCAATCTGGTCAGTAACATTGAGAAAACGGCACCCCTCCAGATTGTAAGCCTGATGCAAGGATACAAAGTTTATGGCGCACATCTTGGACCGTTCAAAACCCCGGCGCGTGAAAGCGATCCCGCCATACCCGGCGCAGAATTTAACGCGGCTCAGCTCACATGGCTCAGCCATTTTCAGCGTGGGAAAACGTGGCACTGGAATGCAATCAGGCCGGGTGTGGTTGGCAGCGCGGTGCCCGGCAATGCCATGAATCTTGCAATGAGCATCGCACTGTATGCGTCGCTGTGTAAGGCTCAGGATTTACCTCTCCGCTTTCCCGGTTCAGAACAAACCTGGCATAGCATCGTTGATCATACTGACGCCGGGTTGCTGGCAGAGGCGACATTGTGGGCTGCAACCTCGCCTGCGGCAGAGAACCAGGCTTTCAACGTGAATAACGGTGACATCTGGCGCTGGAGCGAGCTCTGGCCGCATATCGCGCGCTGGTTTGAGCTGGAATACGCACCGCCGGTCCGGCTGTCATTTCATCAGTTGTTTAAGGACTACCGCACGACATGGCGTGAACTTGCCGGGCAGCGGTTGATGGAAACTGACATTTTACAGCTGAACGACGGGAGTTTTGCAGATTTTGTGTTTGGTTGGGATTACGACATGTTTGGTGATGGCAGCAAGCTGCGCCGGGCAGGCTTTACCCGTATGCAGGCCACCCACGAAATGTTTTTCAGCCTGTTCACGCAACTGAGAGCGGCACGCATTATCCCCTGACAAAGCACCGGGCAGCATATTTCAGATTAAGCTGCCTATTGCTCCTGCCAGAGGCTCTACGAATTCGTCATAATGACGATCAACAATTTCCGGAAGACGTACACCCTCAGTCAAAGACAAGCGCAGCATTTGCTGGATTTTTTTGTCCTTTGATATTTTCTCAAAGGCAAAGAGAAGCCGCTGACGCAGGCGTTCAGCGCAAGTGCCTTTGAATGAGTCAGACATGCTCAACACATCACGGTAGGGTTGGGAATGGTGATGAGCCATCGCTATGCTAACGGTGCGACGGACTACCTGAATGTGCTGGATGCGCAGCGGACATTATTCTCTGCGCAACAGTCTCTGATTCAGAGCAGACTTTCGCAGCAAAACAGTCTTATTACCCTTTACAAGGCCTTGGGAGGAGGGTAGGAGCGTGGAGCTGTAGACTAGCGGACCCTGCCATGTACGGCTGTTTACGTGCAGGCTAAGTTTATTGCGCACTTCGCCTGCATATTCATAAGTCCGGATCAAACGGACTTAATGGGTTCCAATGCATTAAAATCATGAACGAAGTTTTTCAATAATCTTTCGAATTCGACGCGGTCATTGTCCGGCCAGCTATTGAAGATGTCGTTATAAATGAGTGCTCGCGTGTGATCGATTTTATCGGTCATCATTTTTCCTTCAGGCGTAACGACCGCTTCGTTAATTCGCTTATCTTTAACATTTCTCTGTCGATGGGTTAGGCCCATTTGCCCGAGTTTAGTTACCTGACGGCTTACCGTCGTATAATCCCGCCCCACCCGATCAGCGAGTTCTCCTACACCTATAGGGCCAAAGCGGCCTATCAGGACCAGCAGTGGAAATAATGCACGGTCAATATTAATACCGGAGTTTTTTATCATTATTTCATCACGTTGCGGCCGATTGAAAGCACCGACGATAGCCAGCAACGTATCATGTAAATCATCAAAATAATCGGGTTTATGTGTATTTTGCACTCTTTTCATTGACGGCATCCGGGAGTGGGAATAATGTGTGCATTGTACACATATATTTCTTGAGCTAAAGGTGAACTTAATGAAAGCAGCACTTGTTAATGGCAAAGGCGAAACGCCGATTTACGGTGATTTCATGGACCCTCAGGGAGATGAGCAGCATATAGTGATGTTATGGACGCCCCTCCCTGAAGTAGCCAGTGCCATACTCTATTGACTGCAATTAATTCAGGAGTGATAT